>JAITRZ010000049.1 GCA_031288185.1 Coriobacteriales bacterium | reverse complement strand
CTGTCACCCTCACTCCCTGCTCAAAGCGATACAACAGACAGAAGTGATGTTGTGTCCCCGCAGCCGGAAGAGCCTGCAGATACCCTGTCCTGGGCACTGGGTCTTGCAGCAGCGGGGATCATCACCGTTCTCGCCGTGGTGCTTCTGACAAGGCGCCATACAAAGAAGATCCGTGCCGCCCAGCAAGCGCCTACAAAAGGGGAGGAGTGAGCGGATCCACACCAGATTTATATTCTTAGTGTGATTGCAACAGAGGAGGGTGACGCGCAGGTACAAGAGATAATCCGGTTCCTCTGTAGCCTCGCACATCCCTCTAGCCATGCAAAAGCCAGATGCACAGCGCTCCTGTTGCCCAAGATTATTCTGCACTGTATTTTCCCTTCGAGGTGAAAACGCCCATCGTCTGTAAAATCCCTGTAAAATCCTTATAAACCAACGCCCAAAAGGGTCTTGCGCTCTGGACAGGGGAATGCGCAGTGTGTAGACTGCGAGATGGCCTGATGGCGCGCAGGGTTCGCTCTGGCGGTCTGATGGCGCGCACAGGGTTGTGTGGGACAGAGACAGGGAACGGGGAGAGCATGAAAGTTGGACTACTCACGAGCGGTGGTGACTGTCAGGGGTTAAACCCAACGCTGAGGGCCGTAGCCAAGGCGCTTTATAATCTGGTGCCTGATGTAAGCATCTACGGTGTCTTGGATGGCTACGCGGGGCTTATTGAGGATCGTATCCGGCGGATGCAGCCAGCGGATTTCGAGGATATCATCCGGCTGGGCGGTACCATCCTGGGCACCAGTCGCCAGTCATTCAAGTCTATGTTTGCTGATGATGGCCAGCTTGCTCCCAAGGCTGAACAGATGCTGGCCAACTACCGGGCGAGGGGTTTTGATGCTCTGGTTATCTTGGGTGGCAATGGTTCGCAAAAAACCGCCAATCTGCTGAGGGAACAGGGTGTCAGAGTGGTTTTCTTACCCAAGACCATCGATAATGATATCTCTGGTACTGACCTGACCTTTGGTTTTGACAGTGCTGTGGCCAGAGCCACCGATGTGCTGGATGCCATCCAAACCACCGCGCGAGCCCACGGCCGTGTTTTTGTTGTTGAATTGATGGGGCAAAAAACGGGCTGGCTTGCCGTCCACGCAGGCATTTCTGCGGCTGCTGATGTCATTTTAATTCCGGAAATTCCCTATTTTCCCCAGCGTGTCTATGAGTTGATTACCGCTCGTAACGCAACCGGGACAAGCGCTGTTGTCATCGCGGTGGCTGAAGGTGCCCTGAGTGATGATGAGCGTATGTTGACCAAAGAGCAACGCGTTGAGCTTACGGGTACAGCTGGTGTTCGGCTTGCGGATTGGCTTAAACAGCAACTTGCCTCAGGCGGCAGCAGTCAGGAGGTAAAACTGGTGGTTCCGGGCTACTACCAGCGCGGCGGTACCCCAACAGCTACTGATCGCCTGCTATGTTCACGGCTAGGGGTTAAGGCGGCTGAAATGGTTGCCAAACACCAGTTTGGTTGTATGGCGGCTGAAATTGGCACTGAGATTGTGGCTGTGCCCTTGGCTGCGGTAACCGGCAAGTTGAAGTTGCTGGATGCCAACGACTCGCTGATACGAGCGGCCCGGCAACTGGGCATCGTTTTTGGTGATTGATACCTGTGGCGCATTCGGTTATAGTGCTATTAGCCTGCGGACGGCCTGGTAAAGCAGGAAATTGTTGCACAAGGGTATGGGGACGGACATGACCAAACATATGGGACAGAACAAATTAAGCGAAACAACACTCAGGCGCTGCATGCAAAACCGTGAAACTTCCTGGCTGAAGTTTAACGAGCGGGTTTTGGAAGAGGCGGCCAACCCTCAAACGCCGCTGTTTGAGCGCCTGTTTTACCTTTCAGTATTTACGACAAATCTGGATGAGTTTTTCATGGTGCGTGTAGGCGGCTTTCAGGATTTGGCCGCTTCCGATGCCCATTTTGTTGACAACAAGACCGGCATGGATGCCGCTGAAGTGCTCAAGCAGATGCTTGCGGCAACAGCCACACTCTACCCTCTGCGTGATCAGACCTTTGCGGTTTTGGAAGCCGAGCTGGCGCGTGAAAACATTCCTCGCCATCAACCTTCTGATCTGGATGAGGCTGAGCAAACCGAACTTCTGCACTATTACCTTGATTGGGTTGAACCGCTTCTGGCACCACAGATAGTGGATAAAACCCATCCCTTTCCTCACATTGAAAACAAACGTCTGGTTGTCGCCGTGTTTTTGGAGGATCGGCACAACGGCACTTTTGGTATGATTCCGTTACCCCGCAAAACTGATCGCTTATACCGCACAAAAGACGGTGGCTACATTTTGCTGGAGGACATCCTGCTGCACTTTGCCAGCCGTGTTTTCAAGAAACAAACCATCATCGAATCAACGGTGGTCTGTGTAACGCGCAATGCTGACATCGATACCTTAGATGAGCCTTTTGAGGCCGATGAAGATTTTCGTGACCATATGAGCCGACTGCTCAAGCGCAAAAACCGTCTGGCTGCGGTACGTTTGGAACTTGTTGGCGATCAAAACCACAAATTAACCGCCTTTCTCAAGAAGAAGCTGTCCTTGCACGGCGCGCAGATATTCTCAAGCACAGCTCCGTTGGATTTGGATTTTTACAGCATTATCCGTGAACAGGCCACGCCGGAGCAGCGCGCTCGTCTATCCTTTACACCCTTTGAGCCGCACGATATGCTAAAGGCGGCTAACGGTAAGACGGCTGGCAATCAAACAAGCACTAATCAGTCCCTTGGAAATCAGGCAGCCGTCAACCAGAGCATGATCCAACGGATCCAGCAGGGCGATATGTTGATTTCGCTTCCTTACGACAGCCTGAACCCCTTTCTTGCCCTGGTGCGCGAGGCCGCCGAGGATGAGCGTGTTCTTTCCATCCAGATTACTCTCTACCGCCTGGCTGATCGCTCGCGTCTGGCCGAAACCCTGATAGAGGCAGCCGCGCGTGGCAAGGATGTGTCCGTTTTCATCGAACTGCGTGCCCGTATGGACGAGGAAAATAACATCAGTTGGGCCAATCGTCTGGAAGACGCTGGTTGCAGCGTCTTTTATGGTCAACTTGGCTACAAGACACACGCCAAGATATGCCTGATTACCCTGCGTGAGGACGGCCGTAATCAACTGATAACGCAGATCGCTACCGGCAACTACAATGAAAAAACCGCTCGCACCTATACCGATCTGTCGTTGATGACTGTTGATCCGCGCCTGACGCAGGATGCCGTACGCTTTTTTCACAACCTAAGAACTGACGCAATTAATGACACCTATCCCTTTTTCTGGGTGGCACCCCACGAGTTTAAGCCCAAACTGATTGAGCATATCGGTATGCAGGCGGCACTGGGCGCCGAGGGTTATATTGCTATTAAATGTAACTCTATATCCGATCAGGACGTTATCAAAGCCCTTGTTGAGGCATCTATGGCAGGGGTTGAGATTGACCTGATTATTCGGGGCATCTGTTGTCTGGTACCGGGCATTCCAGGTCTCACTGAGAACATTTCTGTGCGTAGCATAGTTGGACGCTTCTTAGAGCATTCTCGCGTCTACCGTTTTGGCCGTGGCACAGATGCTGATCTCTATATCGGTTCTGCTGACATGATGACGCGCAACACCAAGCGCCGTATTGAACTCTTTACACCGCTTTGGAATCCGGCCTTACGCAGCCGGCTGTTTGAGATGTTGGACATAGAATTGCATGACAACATCAAAGCTCGCATTCTTACCGCTGAGGGCCTCTATGTCGCCCCTCAGCGCGCGACGGATGAACCGGAACTTAACAGCCAGGATTTTTTCATGCAGCAAAGCCTAAAGGCGACCGAAGCGCTTGCGTCTGCTCAAAGCCTAAAGGCGACCGACACATCCGCGTCCGCTGCTCCTTCTCAACCCCTAGCCAAAGAAGGCCGCCCGGCTGCGACTTCCGTTGTTGGGCAACGCCCTGCAACGGGCCTGATAGCCCGTGCACGTCGCTTTATTCAACGCCTGCGGAAGCGTTCCTGAACTGTCTGTAACGTGCCAGTCCGTCTGAGGCAACGTTTTTTGACGAATGACTGTCGCGACGCAGGCGCGCCGGTTTTAAGGTTTAGTTGAGAGAATTAACGAGCTTGGCCAACCCTGACTTACGGTTAGCGGCCTGGTTTTTGTGAATTATTCCTTTACTGGCTGCCTTATCCAGCATTTTGGAAGCAGCAATCATACTGCCCTTGGCCTTGTCAGTATCGCCCTGAACGGCAGCGTCATGAACCTGACGACTCAGGGTCTTGAGTTCATTGCGCGCGGAGCGATTGCGCAGACGGGCCTGCTCATTGGTTTTGTTGCGCTTTTTTTGACTCTTGATGTTTGCCAATTTAGTTGTTACCTTCCACTTTTAGGGCAATTGGATCAGGTGGCCTGAGCCTGCATTGATCCTCATCGGTACTACCTGCCGCTTACCGGGCAGGAATCCAGCTGTCTTTACATGGAAGCAAAAATCCTAGCATAACGATGCTAAGATTACAAATAATCGCCGGGTCTGGGGGCTTTGCTATAATCACAACCTGACGGTCATCCATGATTGTTGTCCAACACAGGTAGCGATACAGGCGATCAAGGCGGCTTTGTGCCGTGCAAGCTGAAACAGGGAGTAGAATGTCAGACAGTCCAGAACAAGGCAAAGTCCCGATTGCGGGCAATTTAAGTATTACTGATGCCGTCATCACTGACCTTATAGGTTATGCGGCCAGAGAAAGCTACGGGATAGTAGGCATGACGGCTCCCACCCTACAAGACGGTATTGCCAAATTGTTGCCTCGACGCGCGTTGAGCCGTGGGATTACCGTCGAAAACAGCACTGAGGGCATCAGCGTCAACCTGCACGTGGTTATTGAACAGGGCGTGAACCTTTCAGAGGTATCTCGAAATCTGGCAGATAGAATACGCTTTGTTCTGACATCCTATGCTAACCTGTCCGTCAGAGACATCACTGTGCATGTGCGGGGTATCCACACTTCAGCCCGTTTTGTTCAGCCGTCCTTAGCAGAACCCAGTGGCAGCTCGGCTTCTCAGCGGGAAGGCTAGAGCATGGCAGATCCGTTAATTTCTGCCCAGGACGTCCATTATTACTTCTCCCAGGCTGCCAACGCCTTAAAAGAACAGATTGAGACGGTCAACAACCTGAACGTTTTTCCGGTACCTGATGGTGATACCGGCACAAATATGTCGCTTACCTTTGACACCGTGGTTAAAGAACTGGGCGAATTGCCCCTGCAGGTGCCGCTTTCTGCCGTCCAAAAAGCTATCACGCACGGATCGCTGATGGGTGCCCGTGGCAACTCTGGAGTGATTACCTCCCAGATCCTGCGCGGCATTTGTGACGGCCTGGTTGGAGCGCAGCGCTTTGACGCTGCGGCCTGTGCCCAGGCAGCGGCCAGCGCGGTGCAGGTTGCCTTCAATGCTGTGCGCAAGCCGGTAGAGGGAACCATCTTAACCGTCCTCAAAGATTGCTCACAGGCAGCCAGCGCCGCAGCAGAACAGGAACTCAACCTGGATCAGGCCCTACAGCTTATCTCAGAAGCGGCGATGGAATCAGTGCGACGCACCCCCGAACTTTTGCCGGTGCTTAAAGAAAACGGGGTTGTGGACGCAGGCGGCTATGGACTGGCCGTATTGCTGGAGGGTTTTGCGGCTGCGGTCAGTGCGCGTGAGCGTGTCACTCTGTCCCTGCCTGATGTTGCCGCTGCGATCCAAGGTCAGGTTGCACCGCCATGCGCGCCCCAGGTTGCCATTGAACAGGTTGATGACTGGGAGGGGAGCGCCTTTCGCTACTGCACAGAATTTCTGCTTAACGCGAGAGATCTGAACGAGGCAGACACCTTAGACTTCTTGGGCTCTTTGGGTGATTGTGAGCTTTTGGTTGGGGCCTCTCCTGACTACAAGGTGCATGTGCACACCAATAATCCTGGTCACGTTCTCACCTACATGACCGATAGGGGCCAGGTATCTGAAGTGCATATCAATAACATGCAGGCGCAAAGCGCGCGACACCAAGAAAATCTGGCGCGTTCAGCCGCTACGGCACCCGGCGCTGGTACGGTCGCCGTCGCCGTCGCCGTCGCCGCACCGCCTGCTGCTCTTGGGGCCAGAACAACAGCGGCTTCGCGCGGCGCTGAAAGAACCGGCGCCACAATCCCTCAACCTAAACCCCTGGGTTTTATCGCGGTTTGCGCCGGCATCGGCACTGCGCGTATCCTGGAGTCACAGGGTGTGGACTTTATTGTAAACGGTGGCCAGACGATGAACCCTTCCACGCGTGATTTTGTGGATGCCATCAACGCGGTAGATGCCGAGGCCATCATCATCTTTCCCAATAACAAAAATGTAATCATGGCGGCCAACGCCGCAGCTACAAGTGTGGAAAAACCGGTTGCCGTGGTACCAACCACCAGCGTGCCACAATCCTTCTCAGCCCTGTTTGTAGCAAATGCTCAGGCTGGGCTTCAGGCCAATGTTGAAGCGATGCAAGATGCTATCGCATTGGTGCGCGCCGGTGAGGTTACCACGGCCATCAAAGATGCCAGGGCCGCTGACGGTACCGTTATCCACACTGGCGATGTTATTGGTATTGCTGATGACACTATTGAGGTGGTTGGACAAAGCGTCGAGGACGTGGCGCTGGAGTTGGTGGGCCTGATCACGCAGGACGCTGATGTTTTAACGATATTGGCCGGTCAGGATCTAAGTGATACTGAATTTAAGCGCGTGACCAGGCGCATTCAGACTGCCCATCCTGATCTGGAGATTGATGCACATCGGGGTGAACAGCCGCTTTATCCCCTGGTGATGGCCGCAGAATGAGGCGGGGAGAGGCGGCCAAAGGCCGCCTCTCCCCGCACCCTGACCATATCAGAGAGGCCATGGGAGCGAGAAGACATGAGTTCGCGCATCGAACAAACCGCCACGTTGGAGTATCCAATCACTGAACTGCGCTTTGTCTATGGTCCACGTTTTCAAGCCCTGCGCTGTCTGGGCATCACTGACATTCGCGGTTTGATTAATCACTATCCGTTTCGCTATAACGATTTCACCAACCTCACCTCAATCGCCGAGGCCACCGTGGGGCAGCAGGTATCTATTCTTGGTCGCATTGATCGGCTCACTGAGCGTAAAACGGCTAAGGGAGGCATGCTGCTGGAAGCCTTTGTGTTTGATGGCAGTGGCGTTATAAAGGCAGTCTGGTTTAATCAGTCCTGGCTTTCTGACCAATTTAGTGTGGGAGACCGGTTGCTCTTGTTGGGAAAACTTGAGCACTACAACGGCTTTAAGACCCTTAGCGGGCCGCTGTACGCGCTGGTGGAGGATGAAGCCCAGGGTGACCCTGCTCGCTCAAGGGTGGCCGGTTCTGCGCCTGCCAGTGCAAGCGGCCCAAAAGAGGTGACCGATGGCGCGGATAACGCAACAGCCCGCCCCGTTTCTTTGGCAATCGACCCTTCTAATACAAGTGTCAGGGAGCCTCGTGCTGTCTTACCCTGTGGACTTGCCGGCGTCTATCATTCCAGCGGTAACCTTACCTCAAACTGGATACGTCGCCTGCAGATTGAGGTGCAAAGGCGGGTACCGATGCCATTGGATCCACTGCCGGTTGATCTGCGCCTGAAACATCAACTCATCAGTCGCCAAAGCGCTTGGCGACAGATTCATTTTCCTCAGAATCGCCGAGCTTTGACTGAGGCACGGCGTCGTCTTATCTATGAGGAAGTGTTCTGGCTGCAACTGAGCCTGGCCTGGCGACGTCTGGCCCAGCAACAGACCGATGAAGTCTTTGTTCATACCGTTTCCGGCCAGCGCCTGGCGCGCCTCAAAGCCGCCCTGCCCTTTGAATTGACGGTTAGTCAACATCGCGCCGCCAGCGAGATACTCGCGGATATGGCTGCGGGGCGCAAGATGGATCGTATGTTGCTGGGCGACGTTGGCTCTGGTAAAACCATCGTTGCCGGTCTAGCCTTGGCAGCGGTAGCTGATAGCGGTTGGCAGGCCGCTATGATGGCGCCTACCGAGGTTCTGGCCCAACAGTTTGCCACTGGCCTGGGTCCGTTGTTGGACAGCGCCCAGATCAGTTGGGCTCTTCTGACGTCCTCTACGCCGGTTCGGGAGCGCAAACGGTTGCTTGCAAAGCTGGCCAATGGTTCTTTGAGCATTCTGTTTGGCACCCATGCCCTATTGGAAGACGATGTCAGTTTTCAACGCCTGTCCCTGGCCGTCATAGACGAGCAGCAACGCTTTGGCGTAAGGCATCGGGAGCAGCTGCTGGAAAAAAGTGTGGGCTGTGACTTTCTAAGCATGACCGCTACGCCCATTCCTCGATCACTTGCTCTGGTGGTATATGGCGACGTGCAGACCAGCTATCTGGACAGCCGGCCGATGCCCGCCCGGATTCGCACACAAATTTTGCGTACCTCAGAAAAGCCGCTTGCCTACACCGCGCTCAAAGAGGCGCTGACGGCCGGCCAGCAGGCCTATATCGTCTGTCCAACTATCAGCCCTCCGGGGGAAGGTTCTGGGAAAAGCGCCTCACCCCGCGCTTCGTCTACCCGTGTCCGGCGTCCCGCTGCATCAGCAGCAAAGACCAACTGGGCCAATGAAGATGTTGGGGAACCTTTGATCGATAACCTGTTTGATTTTGATGATGGCCAGCATGTCGCGGCGGCGGAGGAGGAGTTAGAGTATCTGCAAACCCGCGTTTTTCCTGATCGCCATCTGGCTCTGCTCACCTCACGGCTGCCAGCAGAACAAAAAAAACAGGTCATGGAAAACTTTCGGGCCGGCGCAATTGACATTCTGGTGTCTACGACCGTTATTGAGGTAGGGGTGGATGTTCCTAACGCCACCGTGATGTTGATAGAGGATGCTGATCGTTTTGGCCTGGCACAGCTTCACCAACTGCGCGGTCGGGTGGGGAGAGGTCAGGTGGACGCACAGGTATTCATGATCTCGCAAACCCGTTCATCTCAGGCCCGTGAGCGACTGGCTCTTTTGGAACATACCACCGATGGGCTCAAGCTGGCAGAAGCAGACCTGCGCCTGCGCCGGGAGGGCGATATCATTGGCATCCGTCAACATGGAAAAGGTCTTCTGCGCCTGACCAATGTAGTGAGAGATGCCCACGTCATCGTGGCGGCTCAGGCTGATGTGCGTGAGTTGTTGGCTGCTGACCCTATGCTTTCGGCCTCTGAACATCAGCACATGCGTTATGAACTAAACGTGATATATCCGCCTGACGATGAAGATCCACCCAGCATCGGAGACCGGCAATGCGCGTGATAGCCGGCAGCTTTAAGGGACGACAGTTGGCAGCGGCGTCCACCGCGAACCTACGTCCAACTACCAACCGTGTCAAGGAAGCCTGGGCTTCCAGTCTGGGCAGCCTGAGCGGAGGGCTGGAAGGACTCAGGGTCTTGGATGCCTTTGCCGGAAGCGGTGCCCTGGGCATTGAATTGCTATCAAGAGGAGCATCTTACTGTCTGTTTTGTGAGTGGGACGGCGCGTCTTTGGTCGCTTTGCGCCAGAACCTTGCAGCTTTGGGGCTTGCTTCTGATGTGGCGCCAATCGCCAAGCTGGATAGTTTTTCTGCGGATCTGCTAAAGCGCTTAAAGGGCGCGTCGCCTTTGGATGTCGTCATTTTGGATCCCCCCTATGATCTGAGCCCTGAGAAGGTTAAAGGATTGTTGCGCGGTCTGGGTCGTGCTGGCTATGTGCGCAATCAGACCCTTATCAGTTATGAGCACGATGGTCGAAAACCAGCGGCATTGGACGGCCTGGTGCTTTGTTCAGCCTGTTCACCGGCGGCCCTGCACTTGGCACTAAGTAAGAGTTACGGTAGGATTCACTTGGATTATTACCGTTGCCACTAGGATTGCGGGGCTCATATCGAGGTTTTGCTTTCTGGTGTCTGCTTTTTATGAGTGAGACCCGCCGTTATGTCCCACCGTTTTTTCGCGAAGGAACGATAATATGCCTGTAGCTTTGATCCCTGGTACCTATGACCCTATTACCCTGGGTCACTTGGACGTTATCGAACGCTCCGCTCAGATTTTCAGGTACATCTATGTGGGCGTGGCAGCCTCTGCGAAAAAGGGCGGCGGCCCGCTGTTTTCGCTGGCTGAACGCCTGAAATTTGCAACTTTGGCTGTCGCTCACCTGAACAATGTCGAAGTGGTTTCCTTTACCGGTTTGCTGGTAGACTTTGCGAGTGCAATCAATGCCGATGCTATTGTTAAAGGTTTGCGAGCTGTCACAGACTTTGAATCAGAATTTCAACAGGCCTCACTAAACTACCATCTCAAACCAGATCTGGAAACCGTGTTTATCATGGCCACGCCCCAGCATATGTACCTGTCGTCGTCGATGGTTAAAGAAATCGCTTCTCTTGGTGGCGATATTTCTGGTTGGGTAACAGAACCGGTTCAAGAGGCCCTGCGCAAAAAATTGAGGCCGTCTTAGGCCGTCTTACGTCGTCTTAAGGCTGCCATATTCAAAAGTACAGCATTGGTATGCTATTTGGTAGAGCGGGCCTCTTTCTGGCTATTTCTGCCGGTCACGCATCCTTTTAGACGCTTTTTGCACGGCTCTTCAGCGCAAATTCGCAGAAAGTGTTGAGTTTTTGCAAATATCTTGTTTCTGTTGTGCTAGACTTGGTCTGGGTCGTTTAACGGCCTGTCAGTTTGGCGATGAAGATAGCGCGGCAGGCTATCAGGTCGCTTGTATTTGTCCGCGAAAGCGGGCTTAGCAGAAAGGCAAGTCATGGCTGAAGGTAAGGTTAAGTGGTTTAATGCCGACAAGGGTTATGGATTCATCTATAGAGAAGATGGCGACGATCTGTTTGTCCACTACTCTGAGATTCAATCAGATGGCTTCAAGACCCTGGAAGAAGATGCCCTTGTAGAGTTTGATGTTACCACCGGGCAAAACGGCAAACTCCAGGCCAGCAACGTGCGCAAGCTCTGAAAGCAATCGCAAATCACTTAATGGGGACGGCTTTCTAAGCCGTCCTTTTATTTTCCGCAACCCCTGAGCGCCAACGGCCGTAAAGGCGACAGGCCGAGCAATACCCCGCAAGTCCAGAGCCTGGAATGGTGTAAGATAACCCGATTGATTTCGCGCACGTTCTACCTTTGGAGCCCGTCTTTGTGTCAACCCTGCTTTTGCATAGCTGTTGCGCGCCCTGCACGCTGCTACCCCTGGAATTGCTAAGACAGGCTAATTGGCAGCCGACAGTCTTCTTCTACAATCCAAACATTCAGCCCCGCCAGGAGCATGATAGGCGTCTGTGCGCACTAAAAAGCTATTGCCAGCAGGTAGGTGGGGAGCTGTTGGTCAACAGCGCTGATGCAGAGTTATGGATTGAGATGGTGGGCAACCGGGGTGGCCCTTTTCCCTTGATTGTGGGCGACGCTGATTTTGATCTAAACCGGCAAGCGCGCCTTGAGCGCTGTACGGCCTGCTACCAACTGAGGATGCAACGGACAAGCGAGATGGCGCGTGAACAGGGATTTGCTTATATTTCTAGCACTTTACTACTTTCCCCCTATCAGTTTCATGAACACGTACAATTGCAACTGGCTGATGCAGCCGTTGCGGCTGGCAAAGAGGTTTATTACACTGATTGGCGTCCCCGTTTTTCTGAGGCTAACCGCAGAACCCGTGCCCTGGGCCTCTATCGCCAAAATTACTGCGGCTGTGCCTACTCGCAGACCGAAGCCAATCTGGAGCGCGCCGCTCGCAAAGCGCAACGCCAGAACCGGCGCGCAGGCACCTCCACTCACTCCCCGTCAGCGGATAGTCAAACCCTAACCTTTCTAGACGACCATGCGGAATCCAAGCTATGCTAACTGCAGATTTTGACTACCCACTACCAACCGAGCTGATTGCTCAAAGCCCCGCCCAACCACGGGAGAGTTGCCGGCTTTTAGTGCTTGAAAATGGTTCTAGACAGCCACTGCATCGCTCTTTTTGGCAGCTTGGCGCCTTTCTGCGTCCCGGCGATCTGTTGGTGTTTAATGACACCAGAGTACTGCCGGCCCGCCTGGTGGGACACAGGGTTGGCAGTGGCGCTCAGGTAGAGTTATTATTGCTGCGCCGTCTTGACGCGCGCGATGACCGTGTTAGCCAGTGCGCGCGTCAGGACGGCGTTAGCCAGTGCGCTGATTCTGCATACGAACAGGTCTGGGAGGCCCTGCTTAGGCCGGGCAGACGTCTGAAACCAAAAGCCTGCCTGGACTTTGGCGGCCTCAGCGCCCAGATTCTAAGCGGAAATGAACACGAAGCCGGGGGTGTGCGTCGCGTAGCCTTGTGCGGCCAGGGCAATGAGAGCGTGGATGCGGCCCTGCACCGGCTTGGCAGGCTGCCGCTTCCCCCCTACATCACTAATTTTCAAGGCGACTATAGCCTGTATCAGACTGTCTACGCCCGTTGTGAGAACTCCGCCGCCGCTCCCACCGCCGGCCTGCATTTCTCTCAGCAGCTGCTCAATGAACTGTCAGCTGCTGGTGTCAACTTTGGATGGCTGAACCTACAGATTGGACTGGACACCTTTCGCCCGGTTCGCGCAGAGCGCATCAGCGAGCATCGGATGCACAGCGAGTTTTATAGTTTGGACACCACATTGGCCGCAGCGGTAACCCGCGCTCAAACAAGCGGCGGAAGGGTGATAGCTGTTGGAACAACCAGCGTGCGTGCCTTGGAAAGCGCCTTTGACCCTGCCAGCAAACAACTGCTTCCGGCAACGCGCGCGCGTACGGAACTGTTCATCACACCGGGATTCCACTTCAATGTTATTGATGGATTAATTACCAATTTCCACAGTCCACGCTCCAGCCTTTTGATGCTCGCTAGCGCCCTGATTGGCCATGCACATCTGATGGCGGCCTACCGTGAGGCTATTCGCTGCCGCTATCGTTTTTTGTCCTTTGGCGATGCCATGTTGGTTCTTAGAAGTCCATCCGCAATGCCGCAATCTTCAAAGCCGCAGTGAATCGCTGCCTGCTGTTAGATGCTCACAACCCAAACGCGAGGAGTTATTATTTGTGAAAACCATCCCCCCAACCGTCCCTTTTGCCAGGTTGCAGCCGGATAGAGGCGTGCTGCCCAAAGAAGCCCACACCCAAGCACCCGAAATCCAATCCCCAACGGAGAATTTTGCCTTTGGACTAGCAGCTGTAGACTCACAAACAGCGGCCCGCGCGGGCTGGCTTGCTACCCCGCATGGCCTAGTCACTACGCCAACCTTTATGCCGGTTGGCACCCGCGCCAGCGTCAAGGGAATCACCGCCGCTCAGCTGCTTGAGCTGGGCGCTGAGGTAGTTTTGGCCAACGCCTACCATCTGTACCTGCGCCCCGGCACCGAGGTGGTAGCAGCTGCTGGCGGTCTGCATCGTTTTATGGGTTATGAACGCCCCTTACTCACTGACTCAGGCGGCTTTCAGGTTTTCAGCCTCCGCGACACTTTTAAGCTGGATGCGGATGGCGTCAGTTTTAAGTCGATACTTGATGGTTCAGCGCATCGTTGGACACCAGAGGAAAATATGCGTATCCAGGAACTGCTGGGAGCTGACATCATCATGCAGCTGGATGTCTGTTCACCTTATACGGCCAAACGGGACGTGATCGATGTGGCGGTTGAGCGCTCTGCTGCCTGGGCGCGGCGCTGCCGTGTTGCTCATCAAAACCCCAGCCAGGGCCTGTTTGCCATTGTGCAGGGCGGCCTCCTTGGCGATCTCAGGCACAAAAGCGTCACCCTGTTACTAGAGGCCCAAAACGAATGTGGCGAGTTTGCTGGCTTTGGCATAGGCGGATATTCAGTGGGTGAGCCCCTGGACTTAATGCTAGAGAGCTTAGCAGATGTGGTACCTCTGTTGCCCCGCGACCGGCCGCGCTATCTGATGGGAGTCGGCGATCCAAAAAGCGTCCTTTCGGCCGTAGGTCTGGGCGTAGATATGTTTGACAGCGTGTTGCCCACGCGAAGCGCCCGTTTTGGCTCGGCCTTCACCCATACGGGTCGACTAAATCTGCGCAATTCCCGCTTTGCTCGCGATTTTGGACCCTTGGATGAGCGCTGTGACTGCGAGGTTTGTCAAACCTACAGCCGTGCCTATGTGCACCATCTGGTGATCAGCAAAGAAGTGAGCGCTTCTGTGCTGCTGAGTACACACAACCTGCACTTTCTCCTGGAACTGACCCGTCGCGCCCGTAAGGCTATACTGGCCGGCGGTTTTCAGGGCTTTTATAATGAATGGATGCTGCGTTTTGCCTAACGGCCTGTGCGCCGTCTGATGGCTCCTGGGCGTGAAAGATTGTCTGAACGCGACTTTATTTTCACCTGAGAGTAATCCATCAATGGTAGGGTGTCGGGCGCTGGTGGCGATAGTTTTATTGTGCTGGCCATTTTGTGGGCAATAACGGTTATAATCCCGAAAGATTTTTTTGAAGGATAACTCACGACAGAGGGGTTCCTCAGTGGTTGACCGAAGATTCAAACCAAAGAAAAAACCGTCCGCCGCCAGAAATCATGTGGCCCTGTTGATTTTGCTGGCCCTGTTGCTGGTGGCATCGTTTGTGATGTTTTACCCACCACAGGAAAAGATCAAGCAGGGTTTGGATGTGCAGGGCGGCCTTTCGGTTATCATGCAGGCTACTACCCCGGACAACAGCGCTCCTAGTGCAGAGAATCTGGAGGCTTCCCGCCAGATAGTAGAACGCCGCGTCAACCTGCTTGGTGCCAGTGAGGCCAGCGTACAGGTTCAGGGCTCTGATCAGTTGTTGGTGCAGATACCGGGAACGGTGGATCAAACGCAGGCTTTGGATACTATCGGCCAGACCGGCGTACTGGAGTTTGTTAATCTGGCGGACGTGTCTGATCAAGCTGACGTTCAAACCCTGCAAAGTGGCTCGCTTCTGACAGACCAAGATATTAATGAAATGCTTGCTTTTGAAACAATTGATGCCTCACAACTGGATGTGGCCCTCAGCGGCAACCGGGTTCCTGCCGGCCTGTATACCTCTAATTCCATCGACCTGGGTGGTAGCAGCAGCTACACAACCTATCATCGGTTAGCGCTGGAGACAGGAAGCTATACGCCCATCTTCACGGGGGCCGCTATTGTTTCAGTGCAACTGGGCCGTCAAAGCGAAACCAGCGCCTATTACTCAGTGGATTTAACCTTAAATGACACGGCCACCCAGGCTTTTGCTGAGGTCACTACTGAGCTTGCTCCTACCAAGGGCAAAATAGCAATCCTTCTGGACGGGGCCATCCAATCTGCACCTGCGGTGCAAGACGCTATCACCACCGGTCAGGTTGCTATCACCGGCGACTATGACCTTGATGCCGCCAACTCACTTAAAACTGTTTTGGAATCCGGCTCGCTGCCGATAACGCTCACCGTTATCAACTCCCAGGTTATCGGGCCAACCCTGGGACAGGAATCACTTATCTCCGGCGTTTTGGTGGCTATTATCGGTCTGGTGCTAATCGCTATCTATCTGATTGTTTTCTACCGCGGTATCGGCGTTTTGACCTCTTTGGCTGTGGCGATCTTTGCCCTGCTGTATCTGGGAGTTTTAGCCACGCTGTCTTACTTTGGCCAGTTTACGCTTTCATTGGCGGGTATCGCTGGCATTGTCTTGGCCATTGGCGTGGCCGCTGATTCTTCTATTTTGGTGCTGGAACGTTTTAAGGAAGAGATTCGCATGGGTCGCTCGGTACGCGCCTCTTCTGTCACGGGGGTCAGACATGCTATCCAAACCTCCATTGACGCTGACTTGGTTACCCTTGTGTCAGCCCTGGCCCTGTTCTTTATCGCCGTTGGTTCCACTAAAGGCTTTGGTCTGACACTGGCCCTGGGTGTCATCTGCGATATTGTGACCATGTTGTTGTTTAAGGCGCCCCTGATTCGACTCCTGGCACCTCATTTCATCAGCCGGTATCCCGGTTTTTGGGGTGTGCGGGAAGACCAACAACTGGCAGAGGCAGCCGGCGAATTGAATCGGGGTGTCGCACATGGTTAGGCCCTTCAAAAAGGACATTGATTTTCTATCCCATCGGCGCATATACTTTATACTTTCTGCCCTGTTGGTTGTCATATCCATTGTGGCTCTGCTGATGCGCGGCCTTAATTTTGGCATTGACTTTGTGGGTGGCACCTCTATCAATTTTACGGATACCGGCGAAATCACTACCGAACAGATGCGAGAGGCTTTTATCGATGCGGGCGTGGAAGCGCCGATAGTTCAAACAAGTACCGATACCGCCGGCCTCTTTGGCTTTGTGGTGCGCACGCCAGAGACGGACGCAAGCACGGCATCCAGCATTGCTGACACCGTAGCCGCCTCCCTTGAATTAGATAAGTCTAACATTGAACTTTCAACTATCGGGCCGGCGTGGGGAGCCGATGTCACCCGCAGCTCAATGATCGCCTTTACATTGGCGCTGGCGCTGATTGTTGCCTATATCAGTTTTCGTTTTGAGTATAAGATGGCGCTGGTGGCGGTGCTGGCCTTGATCCATGACCTGATAATAGTTGTTGGTATTTACGCTCTGTTTGATCGGGAAATCACCCCTAATGTGGTGGCCGCCCTGCTTACTATCATGGGCTATTCTCTCTATGACACCGTGGTGGTCTTTCACCGCATAAAAGATAACATGGAGTCAGCCACGCGCCATTCCTTTATCACGGTGGCCAACCATTCCGTCAACCAGGTGCTGATTCGTACCATAAACACAACCTTGACCTCGCTGGTTCCCGTTTTGGCGATGTTGTTCTTTGGGGGCGAAACCCTCAAGGATTTTGCGTTTGCGATGTCCATCGGCCTGATTCTTGGTTCTTACTCATCCATTGGACTGGCCTCACCATTGTACGCCCTCTGGAAGCAGCGTGAACCCAAATATCAAAAGCTGTATAAGAAATATGGGGAAGGTGTGGGTACCTTTACTGCGGCAGAGGATCTGCAGGACTAAAGGCAGAGGATCTGCAAGACTACATCCTCCGCATTCTGTCACGTCGTGCCTTCCTGGTGGCATCAGTGTGGTGGCCGTGCTCTTGGCTCAGTGCCTTTGGCCCGTGCCCCCACATTCTGCCGCACCTCGCCGTCCCGGTGGCATCACCAGAACATCACCCACCAATAGAAGGCAACTCCCAGGTTACCAGTAACTCTTCGGTATAGGAGAGGGCTGAAGGTTGGTAGACAAGACGCGACGGTAGCTCCCCCTCAAAGTACAGTCTACCTACAAAATACCCGCCCGCAGTCAATTCGAGGGCCTCAAAGTTGGAGGTGGCGGTGCTGCCGTCGTCGGTTGTGCCCACAAAGGTATCGTGGCGCTGGCCGCTACTATCCTCCAGTCGCCACTGTGTGGCATACAGGGTGGTGGCCGTCTGCCGCTGATTATGAAACTCAACGATGGCAATTATGATGCTTTGACCAGCGGCGCTGGTTGGGCCAAACTGGATGGCTGATACGCGCACCAACAGTTCGTTGTTGTCGATGGTAGTGCCAAGCGACAGATCTCTGATGGAGGCACCCGGAATCCCCCCGTAGACGCTGGGCATGGTAGGGAGATCGGGTTTTGAGGGAGCGGTGTTTTCCTGGGGCAGGTTAACGTTCACCACAAGAACTGTTGTGAGAGCCGCTGTTATCACTATTAAAAGCCAAAACCAGAGTCGGGCAAAAAATGGACGCAGGCTCTTGCCACAAAACGGACAGAAGTCAACATTACTCACTATGCGACTGCGGCAACGTTTGCAGTAGATTATTCCGCGCTTCAGCGCCGAGGAAATGGGTTTTTGGTTGCTACGCCTGAGAGGGCGCTGTCGGCCGTTGAACCTTCTTCCGGTATCGGAAAAACGCCATTGCCGCTGACCAAAGCGCTTTTTATTCACCACTATGGACTCCAGAATCGCGTCACGGCGGCTCACCTTGTTTCGTGGATAACCTCAAGCCAACATTTTAGCGCATACCGTGCCTAAAGGAGGTACAATGCTGCCAGCACACCATTCTCGCACGATCAGCAATTAGGTCGGATCCAAGAAATCCAGGAGGTCAGCGATGCGCTGGGTGTTAAAACCCGCTGTTCCGGGCGCCGCCCAAACCATAGAAGCCGAACTTGGCGTAACGCCGCTGGTTGCCCAGACATTGGCAGCTCGCGGTATTACTACGCCACGGGCTGCCCGTTGCTTTATCAATCCCGATTTGGAAGTTTCCTGGGAGGATCCTCTGCTCATTGCAGGACTGGAGGAAGTTTGCGAGCATCTGGAGGCGGCCATTCGTCAGGGGCGTCGTATCCTGGTTTTTGGCGACTACGACGTAGACGGCATCACCGCTACCGCCTTGATGGTGCGCGTGCTGCGCCAACTGGGCAATGAGCCGCAGGTGATACTTCCTCGCCGTGAAGGCGAAGGTTATGGACTGACCGAAGCTGCCCTCGCGCGCATCTATCAACGGGCACCAGAGGTGGTGCTAACCGTAGATTGCGGCATTGCGGCGGCGGCAGAAGTGGCCAAACTGCAACAGCGTGGGATAGAGGTACTTATAACCGATCACCATGAAAATTCCGGCGCGCTACCACTGGATACGCCCTTGGTCGATCCCAGGTTGGAGAGGGGGGGTGTGGGTGGCGACCTGGCTGGTGTGGGGGTAGCGCTCAAGCTGGTGGCTCTTCTTGGGCGTCGCTTTGGCCGGCCTGCCCTGTGGCAGAACTACCTGGATTTGGCGGCCCTGGGTACCATAGCTGACAGGATGCCGTTGCTTGATGAGAACCGCGCGCTGGTTGCGGCCGGCCTGATCCAGCTTAACACTGCCACCCAACCGGGCATCGCGGCACTTTTGCAACGGTTCACGCCCAACGCAACCCAGCTGAGTGCCACCGCGCTTTCTTTTGGTGTCATTCCACGCCTGAATGCCGCTGGCCGCGTTTATGACCCCCTGGTCGCCTTGGATTTACTAATCGAAGACGATCCACGACGGGTTGAGGCGACAGCCCAGCGTTTGGAATTACTTAACCAGGAACGGCGTGATCGCGAGCGACAGTTGCTCGGTCTAGCGCTGGAGCAGGCAGAACAGTTGCCCGCAGATCGTCGGGTTACCATAGTGGGTGGCGAGATGTGGCACGAAGGTGTCAGAGGGATAGTCGCCAGTCGCCTTGCTCAGCGATATGCTCTACCGGCTATCGTATTTTCCCTCGAAAACGGACTGGCGATTGGTTCAGGGCGCTCAGTGGGCCAGTTGAACCTGCACACTGCTCTTACAGAGCTCCAGGATATGTTCCTGCGCTTTGGCGGCCACGCCGGCGCCGTTGGAATAACCATAAAAAGCCAGGATCTGCCGCAGTTTAACAAGCGACTTGAGGCGGCGCTGGCCAGCCTCCCTCTGGCTCTGTTTGAGGCAACAGGAGAATTGGACGGGCACTTTGCTGCCAACGCAGCCTCCCAACTGTTAACTATTCAGGCCGTAGAGGAACTGGAGATATTGGAACCCTTTGGCAGAGCCAATCCTGAGCCACTTTATCTGGTAAGCGGCGCGCGCGTCACAAAGTCACGGGCGGTAGGTGCGGGGCAGGATCATCTCGCCTTTAAGGCTGCCTGCGGCCTTTATGAGCTGGATGCCATCTGGTTTAACTGTCCGTTGCTACCTGATGTGCTCACCAGTGCGTCCGCCTGCCTCTATGACCTGGTTGTTACCCCACAACTTGAGGAATGGCACGGGCGCCTGAACGTTAAACTGCATATCCAGGACGCGCAACTAACGGGCACGTGCCAGACAGATACCGTGCAGGCCGCTTCTGCTGCCGAGCACGTTAAAGCTCATGTAGAGAACAAAGTGCAGGCCGCTTCTGCTGTCGGCAGTAAGCAACAGAAAGGCCTGGCGGCGCGTGAGCCGGTTTCCTGGGATGATACTGCGCCAGACACCCCCTTCCTCGGCACTGAGACAGGGCCGTGACGTGACAGCGCATCCCCGCTTGCCCAACCTGCCACATCCGCTTGTGTCTCGCAACGGCTCCTCTTTTGGTGGCAGGGCTCAAACAACAAGCAATCCTTCTGTGGCCGCAGCGAGCGCTCACTCAAATTTTGATTTTCCCAATAGCGATTTAAGCGCTGTCGCCTCGTGTGCTGCTGCTTCGCGTGCTGTCGCTCTTTCAGCTGATGATACGACGCTGGCCTGCCTGATCGCTGGTCGCACCGTCACCCTGCATCGTTCGCAGCGCGAGGCCCTGACCACCTTGGCTCGCGGCCAGCATTGTCTGGCCATTATGGCCACAGGCAGGGGAAAATCTCTCATTTTTCAAACCCACGCCGTTAAGCTGGCGCTGCGCCAGGGCTCACAAAGTATCTTTATTTATCCACTCAGAGCTCTTTTAGCTGATCAAGAGCAGGCATTGAGTCGCTCTTTGGCACCCTTGGGGTTACGTTGCGCAAGCATGAGCGGTACAACAACGCCTGAGGAGCGCCAGCGCCTGTATGCTGACATCATGGCCGGCCGTCTGCATATCGTACTCACAACCCCAGAATTTGCTCTGTGCAATGCGCGCCTGTTGCTACAAAACGGCCGCTTTGGTTTTTTGGTGTTAGATGAGGCCCATCACATCGCCACATCTACTCAGATGTTTCGCGCTGACTACAAACGCCTGGCTGTTCTGCGCCAGGCGGCACCTGAGGCCACCATTCTTGCGGTTACCGCCACCGCCGATGAGCCGGTCTGTGCGGCTATCTGCCAGGGCCTGGGCATAGAAGCAATCATTGCCGACTCCAGCAGGCGGCCCAACCTGCACCTGGATGACCAACGCGCTCTTGCGACCCGTGAGCGGTATCTGGCCGGCATTTTGGAAGGCGGACACCGAACCATCGTCTACGTAAATTCTCGCACGTTGAGCCAGACGCTCTGTAGAACCATGCGCAAGTTGCTTGGTAGGCAGGGCGGCACGATAGGTTTTTACCATGCTGGTATGACCAACGAAGATCGCCACGCAGTTGAAGAAGCTTTTCGTTCTGGCCAGCTTGCCAGCATCATCGCCACCAGCGCCTTTGGTGAGGGAGTGAATATTCCTGACATCGCCAGTGTCGTTTTATATGATTTGCCCTTTAGCCTGATTGACTTTAATCAGATGGCGGGACGTGCTGGTCGTGACGGGAGCCCGGCCTTCATTCACCTGCTTTGCCAACCAGGTGACCAGGTGCATAACGTGAACATCTTACGCGTCAATGCCACCAGCGCCGCCCAATTGAGTTGGTTGCTTGACCAGCTCAACCAACTAAAATCTTCTAAGGCATTTAGCAAAAATGGCTCCCGTCCTTAT
Source organism: Coriobacteriales bacterium (assembly GCA_031288185.1). Lineage (GTDB taxonomy): Bacteria > Actinomycetota > Coriobacteriia > Coriobacteriales > UBA8131 > JAITDU01. The sequence continues at coordinate 80,372 of JAITRZ010000049.1, read as the reverse complement.
CATGCCTCCCGCCAGGATCTGGCTCAGTACCTGGCCCAGGCCAGCAAACAGTGGGTCAGGCAATCTAAGGCTGGTGAGCAGGATGGGGTTTTTGCCCTTAGCAGCGCCGCTATTCCCTTTGCGCTGATGGTATTGGAAGAAGTGGGTCTGTTAGAGCGTTTGTCGCCACAAGGCAGCGGATCTGGCCTTGGTGCACCCGACGACGAGGACTTTCCGCGATCATTGGATCCGACTTTCTTTTCCTCAGCCAACCCACGTGTGTCTGGTCACTCTCCTGCTCGAAGCCAGCACCTTACCAACGCACCTGTCGCTACCAGTGACGCACCGGTAGCGGGCCTTTGCCTGGCTGACGTTGCGCGTTGGCGCCTTGTGGCTGGCCCGGTTTTGTCCAAATCATTACTGGCAAAAAGCGTTCTGTATACAGAAGGGCAAAAATCGCTACAATTCTTTACAACCTTTGCGCATTGGATGTTTTCGGCTGACGCCGAGGAGTTGCTGAAAGTTTTGCGCAAACCGCTCCTGCCCCAGGCCGCCCCTCAGCCGCCGCACGGTTTGTCAGGCACAGATGGTCTTACAAACAGTGTGATGAAAGCCGACCAACCGTGTCGCGCCCTAAACCCAGAAAGTCGATAGCGTTACCCATGAAGAGTAAACAACCCGCCTTTTCCCACCCCACACCACCCGCCAGCAACAGTGGGCTGCCTTTAGGCCGCGCCTTGCAACAGGGTGCCATTCTTTTTGCTGTGGGTAATGTCGGTTTTGAGCAGTTGTTAGAGCTGATTGCCGCCTATATGGGCCCGGATGAAACCGATAGGGTTAGAAAAGCCTATGACTTTGCGATGGCCGCCCATGTGGGGCAAAGGCGTAAGACGGGCGAGGACTTTATCAATCATCCAGTAGCGGTAGCCCTGATACTTGCAGAACTGCGTATGGATGTGGATACCATCAGTGCGGCTCTCCTGCATGATACGGTAGAGGATTCAACGCGCACTCTGGAGGATATACGCGCTCATTTTTCTGAATCTGTGATGAGACTAGTCGATGGCGTAACCAAGATAACGCGCATTGAAATTGAGACCCTGGGTGAGCAGCAGGCCAAGAATCTGCGCAAGATGCTGGTAGCCATGTCTCGTGACATCCGAGTTATCGTCATCAAGCTGGCTGACCGTTTGCATAACATGCGCACTCTGCAGGCATTGTCTGAGGACAGGCGTATCTTCAAGGCCCGTGAAACCATGGAAATTTACGCGCCTCTTGCCCATCGGCTGGGTATCAACTCGCTCAAATGGGAACTGGAAGACCTGGCTTTCTACTACCTGGATCCCATACGCTTTGGGCAAATTCAACGGATGGTGGCGGAGTCGCGCAAGGCGCGCGAGGATTACCTGGCAGATTCCATCAGTCTACTTGAGGCAGAGGTGACCAAAAACGCGGTTGAGGCCAAGATCACCGGTCGTCCCAAGCATCTGTATTCCATCTACCAAAAAATGGCTGAAAAAGGCAAGGATTTCTCAGAGATATATGACCTGATAGCGCTTCGAGTTATTGTGGCGACGGACGCTGATTGTTACTCTTGCCTAGGCGCCGTTCACAATCTTTGGCCACCGATGCCGGGGCGCTTCAAGGATTATATTGCTATGCCAAAGTTCAATATGTATCAGTCACTTCATACCACCGTCATTGGTCCGGCTGCCCGCCCTTTGGAGATACAGATACGCACCAAGGCAATGCATCGCACCAGTGAGTACGGTGTAGCGGCACACTGGCGCTACAAAGGCAACAAGGATGATGTCTTTGACACCGTTTTTGACGAGCAGCTGATCTGGTTGCATCAGATGCTGGATTGGGCTGATGATGCCACGGATCCGGCGGAGTTCCTTGATTCACTAAAGAGCGATCTAACCTACTCTGAGGTCTTTGCCTTTACCCCCAAGGGAAAAGTTATCAACCTACGCAGCGGTTCAACACCAATAGACTTTGCCTACGCCATACACACTGAGGTTGGCAACCACTGTGTTGGTGCTAAGGTTAACGGCTCTATTGTGCCCCTAAGCTATGAACTACAAACCGGCGACCGGGTGGAGATACTAACCCAGAACAGTTCCGGACCTTCACGCGATTGGTTGGCACTGGTAAAGACGCCTTCGGCCCGCCAGAAGATACGCAGCTATTTTTCCAAAATAACGCGCAGTGATGATATTTTAAGGGGTCGAGAGCTCTTGTCGCGAGAAATGCGTAAACACGGGCTGGGCATCTCTTCTAAGCGGGCTGTCCAAGCTTTGAACGCCGTTTGTGAAGAAATGGCCTTTTCTTCCAGTGATGACCTGATAGCACAGATTGGCGCCAGTAAGGCCAGCGCTCGCCAGATTGCCAACAAACTCCTAAAGCAGCTGGTAAAACCAGGCAATGACCTGGCCGTTGATGCCGAGCGCATTGCCGGATTGGATCAACTGGCTGGCGTGTCTCAGGTACTGGAACGCCTCACGGTTCCTGTACCTGTGCGGGACAGCAGCAAAGGAGTCATTGTCGAAGGGCTTGACGGTGTTCTGGTACGGCTTGCCCAGTGCTGCAATCCCGTGCCCGGCGATAAGATCATCGGCTTTGTAACGCGGGGCAGGGGAGTGTCAGTGCATCGTGACAACTGCCCTAACGCCCAGAGTTTGATGCAGACACCAGAACGGATCATTGCGGTAAAATGGCGTGACGATAATAAACAGCTCAGTACCTTTAACGTTGAAATTTTTGTTGAGGCCGTTGATCGGTTGCGACTCTTACAGGATGTTACAGTAGCGATGGCCAATAACGGTGCCAACATCCTTTCTGCTAATACCTCCAGCCACACTGACGGTATCGTTGAGATGCGTTTTGTGTTTGAGGTTAGCGCCACCGCTCAGATACACAAGATAATTACTGATCTGAAAGAGGTGGAAGGCGTCATTGACGCCCGTCGCAGTTTGCCTGGGTTAACTGTTAGAAAAAACAGGTAGGAATGCAGGTTCCGGTGTACCCGTGTGCCGGTCTCTGCTCCCGCTGTTGCCGCATCATCAGAAAGGACAGAGAATCAATGAAGGTTCAGACTATTCCTGTACGGATTGCCAGAAATCCCCACTTTACCACAAACTGTTATGTGCTCTCTGGTGTTGCGGAGACAGACGAGCTGGTGGATGTAAGGGTGCCAGAAGCACAGAGAACAGCTGAACGGGACATAGCGAAAGAATGTGCCGGTGGTGCCGGTGAGGCCAACCCGGTAAAGGAATCGTCACCAGGCACGACAGAGATAGCGGTTGTCATTGATCCCGGTGATCAGCCTGAGCGCATCCTTGCCGCTCTTGGCAGCGCTAAGCTGGTGGCGATACTGCTCACGCATGGTCACTATGACCACATTGGCGGCGTGGCATCCCTGGCCCACAGCAGCGGCGCCAAAGTCTATGCGCATGAACTGGATGCTGAGGCCATAGCAACTAACTATCAGCAGATAAGAAACGGCTACGCGGCCTTTTCAAAAAAGCTCTACGGCCGTTTCAAGGATTTTCATAACCCACTGCTTAGCAATATTGCCCCCCGTGTGGATGTGCTTTTGCGCGACGGAGAGCATATTACTTTTGGCGACATAAACCTGGAGATTATTCACACCCCCGGACATACCCGTGGCAGTATCTGCCTGTATGACCAGGCGGGCGCGCAACTGTTTAGCGGCGACACGCTTTTTAAGGGCACCTGCGGACGCACCGACTTTGTGGGTGGTAGCCCGGCCAGTATGCATACCTCCCTGCAACGTTTGAAGGAACTGCCGCCTGAAACGCTGGTATTACCTGGCCATGATGAGCCCACCAGCATTGGCGCTGAGTTAGAGTTGGGTTTAAGTGAATATTGATTGTTGCTAACACTGAAGCACTGAGGAACAGCAGCTTGTGGCATCGCTTATGGCGTGGGGAAAGGAGGCAGGAATGTATGTGGCAGTTGTTCAATGTAATCCCGTTGTTGGGGCACTTCAACAAAACTGCGAGCGGGCTTTATCCCAGGTGGAGGAGTTGGCCCAGCTATCTGATCCACCCGCTCTTGTGGTCTTTCCGGCCTTTGCGTTAAGCGGCACGCCGCTAGGCGGCCTGTCCACCCACACGGCTTTTTCCAGAGAATGCGTGGAAGTTGCGCGCCGTTTTTGCTCTGAGGCCAGGCTTCCGACCCTGATTGGTACCGTCCTGCCATCGTTTAAACCTAACGCGCAGACCACAAAGAACCTCTGGCCCGCTCGTGACGCGCAGGCCACGGAGAGCCCTTTGCTTGTGAGCAATGTGCAGGCTCTAGAGAATCCCTGGCCCGTTAGTGACCCTTCACCGCAGCCGCCCTCTCCCGTTTTTCCGTATTGCTATCCGGAGGTGCTATTGGCGCAGGGTAATCGAAGCAGGGCCCTGGGTTTTAACACTCCCTTAACTGACGGCAGGTTGCAGCCACAGCCTGGGGTGCGCCTGGACATCAACGGCCATCGTCTCACCGTGCTTTTTAATCGCGTTGTCTGTGAGGCCGATTATGATCAATCTGAGGCCCTTATCATGATGCTCGCCTTACCCTGTCAGGGGGCCAAAACGCTCCTCACCTCAACCGATAGGTTATGCGCAGACGCTCGTGCGCGTGCCTGCGCGCTGGTAGTTGCCGACCTTTGTGGAGCCGCAGACAGCACCGTCTTTGCTGGCGGGAGCCTGATAATCTCCTCTGCTGGAACCTTACGGGCCGCAGCGTCGCTTTTTAATGAAGAGATTCTGTGTGCTTCTCTCAGCGGGAATGCCAACGCCTCCCCGGATAGAGATATTGACGCGCGCGCACTTGATGGAGATGTTGATGCGTGCGAGCCTGCACGGAAATCTGCTCCTTTGAATCAACTCCAGCAGAGCCAGCTGGTAAAGCAACAACCCACCTCCTCCCGCAAGCAGGCAAACGAGCAGCCGGCCAGGACGATTATGCCCCCGGAAGAACAGTGGGCAGCGCTCTGCCTGGCAATCTCTGACTATTTGCACAAAAATGCCTTTACCGACGTGGCGCTGGGTATCTCTGGTGGTATCGACTCAGCGGTAGTGGCGACACTTGCCTCAGACGCTCTGGGGCCAGAACACGTCCACGGCCTGCTGATGCCCTCCCCCCATTCTTCCGCCTCCTCTCTTCGTGACGCTGAACAACTGGCTGCCAATTTGGGAATCAGCACTCAGATATTTGCACTTGATGAGCTGTTTACCACCTTTGGGCAGCAGTTTCTACGGCTTGTAGGCACACGGGGTTCAGATCTGGCGATCCAAAACCTCCAGGCCCGTCTGCGTACCGTTGTTTTGATGTATTTTTCCAATAGTTTTAACTGGCTCCTGCTTAACACCGGCAATAAATCAGAAGCCGCCATGGGTTATTCAACCCTCTATGGCGATACCGCGGGCATCATGGCCCCCCTGGGCAATGTCTACAAGACCGGGGTCTACGCGCTGGCCCGCTGGCGCAACAGCACGGGAGAGGTGATTCCCGCCTCTGTGCTGGCCAAGCCGCCTTCAGCTGAACTCTATCCTGGGCAAAGAGATACCGACAGTTTGCCGGACTACGAACTTCTGGATACTATCCTTCAGATGCACGTTGAAGAAAACAAGGGCGCCTCGGACATCGTTACCTCATGTGGCAACCAGGCACCTGAGGGACTCGGTGATGTCGCCATGGTCACGGATGTGCTTCACAGGGTACAGGCCGCAGAATTCAAACGACGCCAGGAGCCTTGGGCGCCTAAGTTGGACGGTGTGGATTTCACGGCCCAGAGAAACTGGCCTATCACCAATGGATTTGTGGATAAGGCAAGGCCATACCTGGATTCTGGCACCGTTTTGCGAAGGCTCCAGGAGCTCTATAGGCCGCTAAACACCGATATGCCGCCAGGCAAACCGAACGTACCAAACACGGACATATCGCCAAACCCTTCGCTTGAGGCCAACTAACATGCGTCATACAACCCTAAGTTCCACCCTGCTTCTTACCCTGACGGCCTTTATCTGGGGCATGTGTTTTGTGGCACAACGTTCTGGCATGGACTACATCGGCCCCTTTCTCTTTAACGGGCTGCGCGAGTTGCTTGGCGCATTAACTCTTCTGATAGGATTGGCCGCCGGGCAGGTTGTTACCCATTTGAGACACCAGCACAAGAGGAAACCCGTCGCCACTGACACCTGGCGCTCTCTGGTGGTAAGCGGCACCTTGTGTGGTTTAGTTCTCTACTTCGCCTCCAACCTGCAACAGATTGGTATGGTCTATGAAAGCGCTTCAAAGGCTGCCTTTATAACAACCCTCTATATCGTGTTAGTGCCGCTCTTGGGACTTGCTTTCCGGCAAAAAATCAGCTGGAACAGCTGGGTAAGCGTTGCCCTGGCGGCCTGTGGTTTATATCTACTGTGCGTGAGCGAAACACTGCGTCTGGGTTCCGGCGACATCCTGCTCCTCATCTGCGCATTTTTCTGGGCCATTCACATTCTGCTGGTTGGCCACTTTGCCCCTCGGTTTACCCTCAGACAGCTGCTGCGCTTTTGTGTCATACAGTTTGCGGTGGCTGGCGTGCTGTCCTTGGTTAGTGCTCCGGTGCTTGACACGCTTTTTGTTACTGTGCCGCTGAGCGTTAAAACCCTGGGGCTGGTCGCACCGGAGATTCTTTACGCCGGCATACTTTCCACCGGCCTGGCCTTTACGCTGGCGGCCTTGGGACAAAGGTATGCCAAACCTCAATCCGCTGCGGTCATCATGAGTCTTGAAGCGGTATTTGGCTTGCTGGGCGGTTTTGTTTTATTAGGCGAGAGTCTGAGCGCTCATGAGGCGTTGGGCAGCCTGCTGATGTTTGGCGCGGTTGTGTTAACTCAGCTGACCTTCAAACCCCGCCTTCGCAGGCGCGTGCGTGACGGTTAGATGCTTGCACCTTTTGAAGTATCCATCCCCGGTGGGATTGTTAGTGAGTAACTGATAATTACTCCACCGATAGGTCTTAGTGAGCGCCCCCTGAGATGACTTCCCAGGAATACTGGCCATGTGGTTGCTATCCTCTCCTATTTGCATGCACATAAATATATGTATAATATGATGTATGTTTGAATGGGATGAAGATAAGGAGCGAGCCAACAAACGCAAGCATGGCGTCTCTTTTGAGATGGCATGACTTGCGTTCATTAACTCCAGGCGCCTGATACTTGAGGACGCTCGACATTCAGCAGAAAAGGCCCGTTATTTTTGCATCGGAAATACGAAGGGCGATATACTCGCGGTGCGCTTCACTTGATGTAACGGAAAAATACGGATAATCGGAGCCGGATACTGGCGAAAAGGAAAGACACTCTATGACCAAAAGAGCAACATACACTGAAACACCACCGGATGTCGCTGCGGCATTGGACAGAGCTGTTACCATCACAGGGGATTTCCTGCCGTCCCCAGAAGAACTTGCGTGCCAGATGGAAAAGCAGCGCGTGACTATTATGCTTGATCGATCCAGCGTGGATTTCTTTAAGCGGGAGGCGGCGAAGCGGGGGGTGAGGTACCAGGCTATGATCCGGGAACTTCTTGGCAGCTACGCAGCGGTGCACGGAGCGAGATAGCACGAGAGTCCCCTATGAGCCTACGAGAGAGCGGCCACCGTCACCTGTCGCTGCCACACAGTGCGCAGCAGAACAGAGGTCAAAGTCAAAAAAGTAACACTGTTGGTGCCACCGTTGGAGCCAAAGGTGGAGGCCAGAGTTTTTTATTGTTGTCGCACTGTTTGCCTGATATAGGCTAAGATACGTATCGGTTCTGTTCGCCTGTAGGGAAGGCGACAGGGCAGGCGAGTTTTGAAAATCCGGACAGGAGGAACAATGCCTGAAATCAGCGCGACAGATGTGCGCATACCCTTGGATGTTTTGAGCGAAGCGCGCAGCGTCTATGTTGAGAACTACCTTGCCGCAACCAAAGGAACCGGTCGTCTCATGCTATTTGCCTGTGACCAGAAGATCGAACATCTAAATGGCGATTTTTTTGGCCCTGACATTGACCCAGCCGATAATGATCCTGAACATCTCTTCAGGATAGCCAGCGAGGGTACCGTAGGTGTGTTGGCCGGCCAGCGTGGCCTGATTGCCCGCTATGGTGCCGACTATGCGCAACTAAACTACCTTATCAAGATGAATTCCAAGACCAACCTGGTCAAAACCTCGCAGGATGATCCCTATTCAGCCCAGCTTTATTCACTGGAATCTGTAGTGGCGCTTGCGGCGACAGGTCTCAATATCGTTGGCATTGGCTATACCATCTACCTGGGGTCAGAATATGAGGCCACGATGCTGGCGGAGGCGGGTGAATTGATAGCCGAGGCCCATGCCAACGGCCTTTTAGTGGTGCTCTGGATTTATCCTCGTGGCAAGGCGGTGACCAATGAAAAAAGCGCTGATCTAATTGCGGGAGCGGCTGGGGTGGCGCTGTGTCTGGGCGCGGATTTTGTTAAGGTCAATCCGCCAGCAGCCAGCGCTGAGGCCAGCTCAGCCCAGCTTCTGTCCCGCGCTTCACAAGCAGCCGGACGCACGGGCCTGGTTTGTGCGGGTGGCTCTACGGTGGATGCCAGGGCCTTCTTAACCCAATTGTATGAGCAAATTCACCTTGGAGGCGCCAGCGGAAACGCCACCGGTCGCAACATCCATCAACGCTCTCTCTCTGAGGCTGTGCGCCTGACTAAGGCGATCAGCGCTATCACCTTAGATGACCAAAGTGTTGAGCAGGCCCTGGCTATCTTTAACGGTAAACAGGACTAAAAATCATCGGGCCTGCGGCGGCTGTACCTATACCTGACGGTGCTGCCGGTTTTTTCATGCCTACCGGATGACAACGACGGTTTTGTCTACGCCCGTTGTTGCTGGCTTGGATGACGCGCGAAAAAGTCAAAGCGCGGCGGCAACTCCCTCACGGGATGTCCACCTGCCTGTATATCCTCGTCTGTGAAAAAGATTTCATTGCCCAAAAAGATTTTTTCCCAGGAAAAGAAATCCTCGACTGAAATGTCAAAATTCAACTGTTGAAAAATGAGTTGTGTGCCTCCCGGCACTATCGGGTGCATCAACACCGTTGCCACCCTAAGTAAGTAAAAAGAGCCCGCCAGAACCTGACGACGCTGTTCCAGATCCTCACCAGCGGTCTGGATGCCCTCTGACCAGTATTTGTTGGCGCGGCGAATGAAGTCGCTGGCCAGCTGCGTAGCCGTGTGCAGCTCGGTACGATACATGGCCTGTTCATAGGCGAGGATAGTGGTTGTGGCATCTTCTTTGAGCACGCCTGGTAGGTCAGCCAGGGGCAGACGTCCTGAAAAGTGACGCTGCGCTTCATAAAAACAGGAACGCGCAAGCCGGTTAAAGACATTGGTAAGCAGCGCGCTTTCCTTTAGTACGGGGTCAGGGGTGCCCTCCACAGCGGCCGGATTGAATGCCTTGGGCTGAAAATTGACTGGCTTCAGGCCCAGTCCCAAGGAGAGAAAGTGAATGCGCAGCTCCTCGCTTTGGTAGTGCTCCAGCAATTCCAGGGCCGTCGGCGGCTTGACGGTTCCAGAAGACGATGCCTTTTTGTCCATGAACAGCAGATGGTAATTAGCCACCAGCAAAGTTTGCTGGTAGTTGCCGGGGGCGGTGACGGCATCAGGGCCAGACTGTCTGGCCAGCGCTGCCCAAAGAGCGGTTTGTGCGATGCCGTAGAAGTAGATGTTGTCCTGGCCGATAAATTGGTAGACCTGGGACTCTGGATTCTGCCAAAAATCTTCCCAGTTACCTTGTACGCGATGCGCGCTTGCAGGATTGAGACTCTCCACACCTTCACCCTGATTTTCCAACCAGCAGCGGCTAAAACTGATGGGCGCCCACAGCGACTCCGGCCAGCACCAGATGGTGCGCTCCTGTATTCCCTCGATAGCGGGAGCCGGCACCCCCCAGGCCACATTACCCGTGAGCCTGAAAGGCACCAGGGTCTTGCCGGTGCGCAGGCGAATGTGAGCGGCCTCCAACTGGTCACGAGCCGCATCACGGTTGGCCAGGTCATCAAATTCCAGTTCAAAGGAGGCCTTACCTTTTTCCACCGGGCGGTAACTATGTTGCGGCAAGCGTGGCGCCAGGGCCTGATAGACATCATAAAACTCCTGCTTGACATACATTATCGGGGGCTGCAAAAACTCAGCGATAGTGTTTGTCACCAGGGGACGCACGCGCTCATCAAGGCGCAGGCGCTGTACATAGGCCCTAAGCTGGGTACTAAATTCCGGCAGGCGCAGATACCAGTTGGTGACGGCGACGAGCTCAGGGCGGCTGCCAGTGACACTGCTTATAGGATTGCACAGATCCTGGGGACGATACTGGTGGCCAAGCTCACATTCATCAGCATAGGCGATGCGACTCTTGCAGCCTTGTACCGGACAGTGCCCCAGCACCTGACGACCATTAAGGAACTGCTTGACCTGCTCGTCAAAAAACTGCGCGCTGGCTTCTGGCTCCAACCAACCCTGCCCATACATCCGGCAGATGATCTCGCTACTGAGCCGGGCGTGAACATCCTTGCATTTACCAAGCCCTGACCCTTCAAAGATGTCCAGGGAAATATCGTAGCAGCGCAGGGCTTTAACCTGGGCCCGGTGATTGCTCAGGACATAATCCTCAATGCTGCCCGCAAAGCCGTCCTTGACAAGTTTGCGATAGCCTTCATCAATAGGAGAACCGTAGCAGTCAGTGCCGCTGACAAAAAGCACGTTGGCGCTACCGATGCGGTCGCGCAGGAAACGCGCGTAGCAGTCAGCGGGCACAAAAACGCCACCGATATGGCCAAAATGCAGCCCCTTATTGGCGTAAGGCATGCCAGCGGTGATGATCGCGCGGCGGGGGAAGGTAGGTCGCATGATTTTCCTTACATGGTTGGGCAGGTTCTACTGTTGGCGATTATCGCACATCCGTGCCTTCGGCGTCATGCGGCTTCATGTGGGCTACCGGCAATGCTGCCAACAGGCAGGAAAGACCGGGCTGTGTTACAATCTTGCGCTGCAACACGCAGCGCCCGGGTGGCGGAATGGCAGACGCGGAGGTCTCAAAAACCTTTGTCGAAAGACGTGTGGGTTCAAGTCCCACCCCGGGTACCAGAAAAAAGCTGCTGACGCGAGTTGACTTTTCTGCAAACTCACACTTCACCTTCAAGAAAAGATAGGGGAGGGGCTTGAACCCGAAAGGGCTTCGGCCGTTAAGGCGGGGCGCCAGTGGCGCGCCGCTAGGCCGAAGGGCCAAGCGAGCGAAGCGAGAGAGGCCAGGCGGATTGCGTTTTGACCAGATTTTTTCACCTCGAGGGTTTAATACCCCGCCCCTCTGGGGCGGAAACGCCGCCGAAGGCGGTGCCATAGTTGCTATGGGGTAGAATTCTGGGCGCAGGAAAGGAGCCCCCAGAATATGAGTGCGCCGATAAGGCTTTCGCACAACGTGTCGGTTTTGGTATATCACTTCGTGTGTCCGGCGAAGTATCGGCGGGTTGTGGTAGACGAACAGGTGAACCTGGTGATAAAAGAGGTATGCCAGGAGATAGAGCTGCGTTATGACATGAGGTTTTTGGAGATAGGGACAGATCGTGACCATGTGCATTTTCTGGTACAGGCGATCCCGAAGCTGTCACCGAGACAAATAATCAGGACGATACAAAGCATAACAGCAAAAGAGGTGTTCGCGAAATGCCTACAGGTGAAAAAAATGCTGTGGGGAGGGCAGTTTTGGTCAGGCGGGTACTATGTGAACACGGTCGGGATGCACGGAAATGAGAAAACAGTCGGCGAATACGCGAAAAACCAAGGCAGGGAAAACGAGTATCGCCAACTGCACGTGCAGCAACTGTCACTGTTGTAGGTTGAATGTCCTTTGTCTTTTAGATACCCCGTGGTCTCTGCCACGGGGTAGTTTATTATATATTCATTTTGACACATTGCTCCGGGATACCTCAAAGCAAGGGATAGAATGATTGTGTAGCGTACGCGCTCTGGGTACCTGCGGTCTGGTATGCCGTTTAACCGCCACAGGAAGGTACCAGAACGCAAACGGGACTGTTCATCCAGGCTCTCAACTGCTACATTTAGCAGGTCTGTGAGCCTGGGGTGCGCATCGGCTCATGGTTCTGACCAAAGGTTGCTTAGGGCAACCTCGAAAGAAGAGAAGTGGACATGGGTTTTGTAGAAGCGTTCAAAGGGGCACTACATGGTGACTTTGCTGATCAGTGGATGGACTTCTATACCGTTCCGATTGGTATCTCGGCAACCGCAGGCCTCTTTCCCGCGATGCGGCAGTCAATCAATGCTGGTCGTGGAACCAATACCAAAAACAGCGAAAACATTATCACCAATGGTTCTAAAATTTTGATACCGGAAGGCTTTGCTCTTGTCACCCTTGAGAATGGTGCGGTGACCGGCTTTATTGCTGAACCAGGCGGTTATATCTATTCCACTGATTCAGTGTATTCCGCCTCTTTTCTTTCAGGTGGCGGACTGATCGAGAGTATAATCAAAAACTCGTGGGAACGCTTCAAGTTTGGCGGTGAACCAAGCGATCAGCAACTCCTCTTTTTTATCAACCTCAAAGAAATTCCCAACAACCGCTTTGGCACCCAAAGCGAGATCTATTGGGATGATGCCTATCTGGGGGCGCAAGCTGGAGCTATCGCTCGGGGAACCTATACGCTTAAAATCACTGATCCTATCCTGTTTATCAAGGGTTTTGTTCCCATCAAATACTTGTCGCAGAACGCAGCTGTCTTCGATTTTGCTGATTTTGAGAATGATGCGGCTGAACAGCTTTTTAATGAGGTGATACAGTCGCTTGCCGCCGCCCTTTCAAACTACACAAATGATCCTGCCAGGGAGCGGCGTATCAGCCGTATCCAGAGTGACAGTATCGGCTTTGCTCAATCGCTTTCTGAGACTGTTGAGAGCAGCTATTACTGGCGTGAAAGGCGCGGCCTACAGATTGTCACGGTGGCTATCCAGGCCATCGAATATGATGAGGCCACTCGCGCGTTGCTGGTTGATGTCCAGCATGCTGACGCGCTCTCAGGCCAGCGCGGCAATTCCTTCGCGCAACAGTCGGTGGCCCGTGGCATGGAGGCTGCCGGATCCAATCCCAGCGGTGGTGGCCCCATCGGCATTGGTATGATGGGCATGGCCCTGGGAGCGACCAATGCAGCGGCTGGCATACTGCAACAGTCAGTCGCCCCAGCAACGGGCCCCATGACTGCCGAAACTCAGACGCAGGCAGCGGCGTCGGCCCCAGCACCAAACACCTCGGCGGCGGCGGAAGCCGCAGCTTCGCCCGCCCAGACCACTCTTGGGGCTTCTTTGCCCGCCCCTGCCACGTCCGCCCAGGTGCCACCTACTCAGTCTCCCGCGCCTGAGGATCCCTATGAAAAACTTACCCGGCTGAAGGGCCTGCTTGATACCGGAGTCATCACACAGGAGGACTTTGATACCGTCAAAGCTCAGATTCTCGGACTCTGATACAGACCCGTGCACAAAGCGCATAAACGACACCCTTCAACCGCACTTGGCTACCGCACCGGAAATCCCTGGGCATGAACTTTTCACCCCTGCGTCTGGTTTTGACGTATCAACTCCGCTGGTGGAGACGATAATTATCAACACAATTGGCAATAAGGCCGATGGATTGAATAAGTGCCCACGTTGCGGCTCAACAGAGATTTCCCTTCAACCGGAAGCCGGGCTGCTGCAATGTAACTATTGTCGCTTTGTGTTTGAGCCGCTCCCGCCCGATGGTTTTTATCCAGCAGAGGCCCTTCGTAACGAAGTCAGGGGCAGCGGAGCGGGTGATATTGACCTGTCAGCACCTACACAGATAACCCTCAAATGTCAGGGTTGCGGCGCTAAAGTTGTTGTGGACGTGGACGAGACCACGTTGGCCCGTTGCCACTGGTGTCGACAGACACTGTCCGCAGAAAACCAGATTCCCAATGGCGCGGTACCCGACATTGTTTTACCCTTTAAATTGAGCAGGGAACAGGCGCGCCAGCACATAGAAGACTTTGTCAAAAAGCGTACGTTCTTTACCAACAGGACGTTTAAGCGTGAGTTTTCTACGGAAAATATCCTGGGAGTCTATCTTCCCTATCTGGTTGTTGACGCAAACGCTCACAGCAACCTTAAGGGCCGGGGTGGACGAGTGATGCGTACGTATCGCGCGGGCAATAAGAACAATCGCAGGACATATTACGATATTGCCATCTATAGAATTGAAAGAGATTTTGACCTGTTTGTGCATGGCCTGACCATCGAGGCTTCCTCCGAGAAGCGCAACATGGATCCCACGGGTAACACAAACAACATCATAAACGCTATCATGCCTTTTGATGTGGAAAACGCCGTCGCCTATACAGGTAACTACCTAAAGGGCTTTGCGTCTGAGCGCCGCGATACAAACCTTGACCAACTGAGGCATCTGGCCGATGCGCAGATACATGATATCGCACGCTTTCAGGCCAACCAGACCGCTGCTAACTACGATGCGGGCATTCGCTGGCAAAGCGAGAAGACCGTTTCGCGTGGAGCACAGTGGCGTTCAGCCTACCTGCCCGTTTGGTTGTATTCCTATCAGCAGGTCAAAAAGAACGGGCGTAAGATCTTGCACTACGTGGCGGTCAACGCCCGAACAGGCGAAACCATGGGTTCAGTACCGGTAGACATCAAACGCCTGTTTATGGCATCCGTGCTCCTTGAGCTGATAGCTGCTCCCATAGGCCTGGCGATCATGTTCTTTGTCTCATGAAGCAAAACTAAAGGAAGGAATAAAGGTATGGGCATCGTTGCCCTTTTTGCGCCGATTTGGACAGCAGTACTATCCTTGGTTTCCGACGAGTCAAATGCTGCCTTTGCCGTGGGTTGCGCCCTCTTTTTGGCAGGGCCGCTCTTTTTCTCGATAACCCATGTTCGCTACCGCAATCGCTCAGAACGCCACTACCATGAGCGTGAGACGCCGGTGCGTGTCGAAAACCTGAAAACCTCCGACCATCTTGAGGAGCAATTGACCCGTCAGACTTCACCTAAAATTGCTAATTCTAACAGCACGCAAATTCACGGAAGTCTGGTCAAAGGCGGAATCTTGAAGTCGATGGCCTCCCTGTTGGGATCGCTGATGGGCAGAGGGGCAGATCATTCAACTGACAAGAAAAGGTAGAGACACCTAAAAGCTCACCTGAAATCTCTCCTGAAAGCTCCGCTGTTGGTGAGGCGACCGGCAGACCATCAAACCTGCCAAAGGGCTGGGGTATAATAGCGTGGGTGGCCGCTTTCTGTTTTGGCGGTTACCGCACTTGTGATTGTTAACGCGCTTTCCAGCGCACAGAGCCTTTGGACAGGTGAAAGGATAGATGAACGTCGTTTTTGTAACCGGCGGTCTGGCTGCGGGCAAACAAACCGCCTGCCGCTACCTACAACAAACCAAGGGCGCAAGCTACCTTGACGCTGATGGCATCGCAAAGGATCTCCTGGAAGATGAGCTGGTGATAGAGCGCCTGGTTCAACTCTATGGTTCCACCATACGTAACGCCAAGGGTGACATCTTGCGCGGACGCCTGGCCGAGTTAGCCTTCGTGAGTCCTGAAGCCAGCCAGGGCCTGAACATGACAATCTGGCCACGCGTTAAGGAGGTGCTGGCAGACATCCTGATTGCTCCTTCGGTCACACAGGAAGGGGGCGGCTCGTTTGTGCTGGTTGAAATAGCGATGCTGGCCGAGGCTCCTGACTTCTGCGATCTGGCCGATTACATACTTGTGATACGTGCTGATGAGCCGGTGCGTATCCAACGCGCCCTAGATCGCGGCATGAATCTTGTTGACATCAAAAACCGCCTGGCTCTGCAGGCCAGCGACGCGCAGCGAGCGGCCCTGGCCAATCTAGTAATCACCAATAATGGCAGCAAGCAGGCCCTGTATCAGCAATTGGATACCTGGTATGATTCCTTTTTTCATGGTCGACTGTTTTGATGGGCCATTTCACGTCATGGAACCTGACGGCAAAGCCTGCGCCCTATTGAGGCCACTTTCATGAGTAGGGTCATGGGCAAGCTCCCTGAAAGTAGGTTGGCGCAGGGGCGTTTTGAGGTTGTAGCCCCTTTTGATACTGCGGGCGACCAACAGGCGGCGGTAGATGCTCTGGCGGCCGGGCTCAAGACCGGCTTGCGTTACCAAACCCTGCTTGGCGTGACCGGCTCTGGCAAAACCTTTACGATGGCTAAGACCATTGAAAAGGTGCAGCGACCAACATTGGTGATGGCCCCCAACAAAACGCTTGCTGCCCAGCTGGCCGCTGAGCTGAAGGAGTTTTTTCCGCACAACGCTGTTTCCTACTTTGTCTCTTACTACGATTACTATCAACCGGAAGCCTACGTACCCACAACTGACACGTTTATTGAAAAGGATGCCTCTATCAATGAAGAGGTGGAAAAACTGCGTCACGCCGCAACCGCAGCGTTGCTGTCACGCCGTGATGTAATTGTGGTGGCCAGCGTCTCGTGTATCTATGGTATTGGTTCGCCGGCTGACTATGCGGGTATGGCGGTGTTTTTAGATACGCATGAGCCCAAAAACCGCGACGCGCTGTTGCATGAACTCATAGACATTCAATATGACCGCAATGATTACCAGTTGCTGCGCGGCAGCTTCCGGGTTCGTGGGGATGCGGTGGATGTCTTTGCACCTTATGCCGACCATCCGTTGCGTATAGACTTCTTTGGCGATGAAATAGAGCGCATCCTGGAAGTTGACGCGGCCAGTGGGGAAGTGTTAAACAGCTTTAACTCCATTCCCATCTGGCCAGCTTCTCACTATGTGACGGCTCGCCCAAAACTGGAACACGCGCTTACAACCATCACGGCTGAACTGGAGGAGCGTCTGGCAATCCTGAAGAAGGAAGGCAGGCTGCTGGAGGCTCAGCGCTTGCAGATGCGAACAAACTATGACCTGGAGATGCTTGAAACCATGGGTTTTTGCTCCGGAATTGAGAATTACTCCCGTCACCTGGATGGGCGAGCAGCTGGGGAACCGCCCTTTTGTCTGATTGATTATTTCCCCCAGGACTTTTTCTGCATCATTGATGAAAGCCACGTGACGGTGCCGCAGATACGGGGCATGTATGAAGGTGACCGTTCGCGCAAGGTCACCCTGGTAGAGCATGGCTTCAGGCTGCCGAGCGCCCTGGATAACCGTCCTCTCAACTTTAATGAGTTTGAGCGAAAAGTGGGACAGTTTGTCTATGTGAGCGCGACACCCGGCGACTACGAAGAACGTGTAAGTGAAAAGCTGGTAGAACAGATCATCCGCCCCACCGGCCTGTTGGATCCTGAGGTGATAGTGCGGCCCATCAAGGGTCAGATTGACGACATCATTGACGAGGCCAAAGAACGCATCCGGCGCTCAGAGCGCGTATTGATTACAACGCTTACCAAAAAAATGGCTGAGACGCTAACCGATCACCTGCTTGATCGCGGCATCAACGCCCGCTATATGCATTCTGACATCGCTACCTTAGAACGGATAGAGATACTGCGCGACCTGCGTCGCGGAAAATTTGATGTTTTGGTAGGCATAAATCTGTTGCGCGAAGGGTTAGATCTGCCGGAAGTGTCGCTGGTGGCGATACTGGATGCTGACAAGGAGGGTTTTCTGCGCAACCGGCGCTCGTTGATTCAGACCATTGGGCGGGCAGCGCGCAATGTGTCCGGTCAGGTACTGATGTATGCCGACCGATTAACCGATTCCATGCGCATAGCCATCTCGGAGACCCAGCGGCGTCGTGACATCCAGATAGCCTATAACACCGCGATGGGCATTGAGCCTCAGACCGTGCGCAAGGCCATTAACGATATCATCACGTATATCGAGGAAGGAGCCGAGGCAACCCCTGATGAGGTTACGGCTCTGGCCAATGACCTTGCAAAGATGGGCAAGAAGGAGGCGCTACGCATCATCACTTCTCTGGAAGACGATATGGCGACGGCGGCGGCACATATGGACTTTGAGGAGGCGGCGCGCCTGCGCGATCAGGCGGTGTCCCTGCGAGCCGCCGTTGAGGGAGATGAAGAGGGGGCTATTTTAGAACGGCTTAAGCAAAGTGCTCGCCGGGGAAGCCGATACGGCGTCAGTGCCTCTCGCCGACGTCGAAGCGGCATCTGACCTGGTTACTCAGTGGTCTGTCGTTTCAGGCTGTAGATTTTCTCCAACATCGAAGCGGCATCTCCCTTTCCCTCGACCGGGATAATAGTCTGTTTGGGCAGCGCGTTGGCATGCTGTGAACGTATGTCGGCATCATTTCGGTTAAAATCTCCCCCACGCACAACGTAGTGACAGGCACGGACAGACTGCGGACAGGCACGGGTTCAGCCGCCCACGCATCGTCGGATGTAGGTCAACTGACCAATCGTTTTAATACATAGTACCAAGGATTAACAGCATGAGCAGCACAACATGAGAAAGATGCCTATCGACCCAAAGCAGGCAGCCGGCCAGCTGCGGGGCAGTCTCTATGAGCCCTGTTTTGAACATGACAGCTGCGGCATCGGCATGATTGTCGATATTGCGGGAAGGCGCTCCCATCAACTGGTTTTAGATGCCATCTCAATTTTGGAGGCCCTGACCCATCGTGGTGGCGTGGGCTATGAACCAGATACCGGTGACGGAGCCGGTATACTGCTTCAGATGCCCGATGCTTTTATGCGTCGAGTGGCTGATCTGGAGGGTATCAAGCTGCCCCCTGAACCCTCATCCTATGGTGTGGCAATGTTATTTGCCTCCCCCGATGATGATCGCCTGCAAAAAAGCCTTAACAGTTTTGCGAACATTATCCGCGCCGAGAAGCTGGAGCTTCTGGGCATTCGCGAAGTGCCGGTTAGCAGCGGTTGCATTGGCCCAACAGCGGCGGCGGTACGGCCTTCCATTCGTCAGGTGTTCATTGGCAAACCCCCTCAAACTGATGCCGAAGACGAGGATGTTGCGGCGTTCGAGCGCCAGCTCTACATCGTGGCCCAACAGGCCCGCCGACACATCCGTATGGTTGAGCATGGTGCAGACCCCTACTTCTATCTTTCCAGTTGTTCTGCCCAGACCATCGTCTACAAGGGCATGCTGCTGCCCAACCAACTGGCGGGTTTTTATCTTGATCTGCAAGATAAGCAGCTTGCCAGTGCCATCGCGCTGGTACATTCGCGCTTTTCTACAAACACTTTTCCCAGCTGGGAGCGCGCCCATCCCATGCATCACCTTGTTCATAACGGCGAGATAAACACCATTCAGGGTAACGTCAACTGGGTGAAGGCCCGCCAAGCCCACATGCGCTCGACCGCATTTGGTGAGGATCTGGCTAAGGTCTTTCCGGTCATCAGTGCGGATGGCAGCGACTCGGCAATGCTGGATGACTTCCTCAACCTGCTTCTGCACTCCGGCTACAGCCTGCCTGAAGCGGTGATGCTGGCAATTCCTGAACCCTGGGAGGAAAATCGCCAGAT
This sequence comes from Coriobacteriales bacterium, assembly GCA_031288185.1. Lineage (GTDB taxonomy): Bacteria > Actinomycetota > Coriobacteriia > Coriobacteriales > UBA8131 > JAITDU01. Next base: position 60,834 of record JAITRZ010000049.1, on the reverse strand, counting down.
GGACAGGCGCGTACGGGCGATGTATGAATACAACAGTTGCCTGGTAGAGCCGTGGGATGGACCGGCTTCCGTAGCCTTCAGCGACGGTCGTTTTGCTGGCGCAACCCTGGATCGCAATGGATTGCGACCTTCGCGCTATTATCTAACCCGGGATAAGCGGCTGATTTTGGCCAGCGAGGTGGGGGTCCTGCCGATAGCTCCCGACCAGATCCTGCGCAAGGATCGCCTGCGGCCGGGGCGGATGCTTTTGATTGATACCCAGGAAGGCCGAATAATTGAGGATGAAGAATTAAAACTGAACGCCGCCAAGACCCGGCCCTATCAACGTTGGTTAAAGCAGCATCGCCTGCATCTAAAAGACCTGGTGCGAGAAAAAGCGCGCAAAGAGGGGATAGAAGAAGCAGGAGGGGGAGTGGACTGGCGCGAACTCAGCCGCTCTGATGCACGGGATCAGCGGCCCGCCCTCAGCGCTCCACAAGAAGACGCTCTGCGCTTTTACCAGGACTTTTTACCTGCTGAATATACATCAACCTCTCGTGAACTGGAATCTGCGGAACTGTCGCGTCTGCAAACAGCCTGTGGCTATAGCTGGGAGATAATGAACCTTATCTTGCGGCAGGCGGCCGAAAATAGGCAGGATCCTATCTTTTCGATGGGCTACGACGCGCCACTGGCGGTGCTTTCTAACCGCCCGCAGCTGCTTTTTAGCTATTTCAAACAACGATTTGCCCAGGTTACCAATCCTCCCATCGACGCTATTCGCGAACATTTGATAACTTCATCTATCATACACTTGGGCGCAGAGGCCAATATCCTACAGCCCAGCGCTAAAAATTGCCGTATAATATCACATAATTCACCTGTATTGGACAGCCAGGAGATGGCCACCTTGCGTGGACTAACGCAGGAGGGCCTAACTGCCATCAGCCTGCCTATCCTCTTTGACCCCAACCGTGCCGGTGGTCTGGAAGAAAGCCTGGATCACCTGCTTAATGCTGCTGAGGCGGCGCTTGATGCCGCCTATACCATCATCATCTTAAGCGACAGGGGCATAGACGCCGCCCATGCGCCTGTTCCCTCCCTCCTGGCCGTTTCTGCCCTGCACCATCACCTGGTACGTATTGGACGCAGAACCAGCGCAAGCATCGTTATAGAAAGTGCCGAGACCCATGAAGTGCACCACTTTGCATTGCTTGTTGGCTATGGTGCCGATGCCGTGCACCCGTATCTTGCCTGCGCCAGCGTTGCGCGGCTGGCCGCCCAGGGGTTGGTGGAAAAGAGTCCCCGGCAGGCCCGTCAAAACTACCTGCAGGCAATGGCTGCCGGTGTCATCAAAGTGATGTCCAAGATGGGCATTTCCACAGTTCGCAGCTACCATGGGGCACAAATCTTTGAGGCTCTGGGCCTGGACGAAGGGCTGATAGAGCGCCATTTTTGCGGCACCGTTAGCCGTATCGGGGGCGCCGACATCGAAGACATCGAAGCTGAGTACGTGAGCCGCCATCGAGAGGCTTTCGCTGGCCGTCTTGCGGCCGGGAGGCCCCTTGCAAGCGGCGGTGAACTACGCTGGCGTAACGGCGGCGAGTTTCACCTTATCAATCCACAAACTGTGTTTTATCTGCAACAGGCCGTGCGCCAGAACAGTTATGAGTTGTTTAAGAAGTTCTCTGCCCATATCAATGATCGCAGCCAGCAGTTTAACAACCTGCGCGCGTTGCTTGACATCACCACCGCTGAAAAACCCATCCCTCTGAAAACGGTTGAACCCGCAACAAGCATTGTCAAACGCTTTAAGACCGGCGCCATGTCCTATGGTTCTATCAGCCAAGAGGCGCATGAGTGCATGGCCATCGCCATGAATCGACTGGGAGGCCGCAGCAATTCCGGAGAGGGCGGGGAGATTTCAGAGCGCTATCTGCCCACAACCGACGGCCTTGATCGCTGCTCGCAGATCAAACAGGTGGCCTCCGGGCGTTTTGGCGTGACCATTGATTACCTCACGCACTGTACAGAGATTCAAATTAAGATGGCCCAGGGAGCCAAGCCTGGCGAGGGCGGCCATCTGCCTGGGCCCAAGGTCTATCCCTGGGTAGCTCAGGCTCGTTTTTCCACCCCCGGCGTAGAACTCATTTCGCCACCGCCACACCATGACATCTATTCAATTGAGGATCTGGCTCAACTGATCTTTGATCTGAAGAATGCCAACCGCGCTGCCAGCGTCAACGTCAAGCTTGTGTCCGAGGCCGGAGTAGGCACTATTGCCGTGGGCGTGGCCAAGGGACTGGCCGATAAGATAGTGATTTCCGGTTATGACGGCGGTACCGGCGCGGCGGCCATGACCTCCATCCGCCATGCTGGGCTTCCCTGGGAGCTGGGCCTGGCTGAAAGCCATCAGAGCCTGGTGGCCAATAGGTTGCGTGACCGCGTGGTGCTGGAAACGGACGGCAAGCTCTTCAATGGTCGCGACGTGGTAATTGCCGCACTGTTGGGTGCTGAGGAATTCACCTTTGCTACCGCGCCTCTGTTAGCCCTAGGCTGCGACATGATGCGTGTCTGCAATCTCGACACCTGTCCAGTGGGTATTGCTACTCAAAATCCACAACTGCGCGCAAAGTTTTGTGGTCGGCCTGAACATATTGAAAATCTGATGCTGTTTATCGCCCAGGAAGTGCGAGAATGGATGGCGCGTATTGGCACGCGTTGTTTTGATGACCTGGTTGGACACGTGGAGCTTCTTCAGCAGATACAACTTACACAGGGCACCAAAGCATCCAAGGTCAATCTTTCGCGGATGCTTAAGATGCACCGGCTCGAACCTGAAAGCAGCCGCTGGCATTTCAGTCGTCCCCAAGACCACAAGCTGGACAAAGAGTACGATCTCAGAGTTTTGTTACCGTTATGCGAAAAAGCAATTTCTGGCCGTGAGCAGGTAGAGGCGACATTGGAGGTGCGCAATCGCAACCGTAGCGTAGCCACCCTGCTTTCCAGTGAGATAACCAGGGCGCATGGTGCCGCTGGCTTGCCTGAGAACAGCATCAATCTACATCTGCAGGGCTGCGGTGGCCAGAGCTTTGGCGCCTTTCTGGCACCGGGTGTCTGCTTAGATCTGCAGGGTGACTGCAATGACTATCTGGCCAAGGGGATGAGCGGTGGACGTATCATCGTCAGACCGCCACAGGGCTGCGGTTTTGCGGCTGAAGACAATATCATCATCGGCAACGTGGCCTTCTATGGCGCGACCGGTGGTGAGGCCTACATCTCTGGTCTAGGCGGCGAGCGCTTCTGCGTGCGCAATAGTGGTGCCATCGCGGTTATCGAGGGGGTAGGGGATCACGCCTGTGAATACATGACGGGGGGCAGAGTTCTTGTTCTTGGATCAACGGGCCGTAATTTTGCCGCTGGTATGAGCGGTGGTATCGCCTATATCTGGGATGCCGATGGCAATTTTGCCGCCCATGTCAGTTGTGAGGCTGATGTACTCTTAACGCCGCTCACTGATGCCGACCGTGCATTTGTGCTTGAGCAGTTACAGCGGCACCACCGTTTTACCCAAAGCCAACGGGCCGCGTTGCTCCTTGCGGACGTTGATCATTTTCTTGCTCAGGTCATCCGTTTGGTACCTGCTGATTACCAAAGGGTTTTGGAGGCCATTGAGGAAGCGAGCAGGCAAGGACTAACTCCGGATGAAAGCCGTCTTTTCGCGTATGATGCCGTTGTAGGCGGACAACGAAGGGGGGCCTAGTGGGAAAGCCCACAGGATTTTTGGAGTATCCGCGTCTGGAACCGGTTCGCCAACCGTCTGCCACCCAGGGCTTGAACTTTGCGGAATTTATGTACCTGTTTAACCCGTCCGACGCGCGCACGCAGGCGGCCCGTTGTATGGATTGCGGCATACCATTTTGTCATGCCGGCATTCAGCTGGATGGCGCGAGTGTGGGCTGTCCTCTGGGCAATATGGTGCCTGAAATCAACGATTTGACCTATCGCGGCAAATACACTGAAGCCTATCGTCGTCTTAGGCTTACTCATCCCTTTCCGGAGTTTACTGGGCGCATCTGTCCCGCTCCCTGTGAAGGTTCTTGCACCTTGGGTGAACACGAGCAACCGGTTGCCATCAAAGCCATAGAGCGTTTCCTGGATGACTACGCTGCCGCTCATCCCAGGCAATTTGGCCATCTGGATCAACCCGAAGCAAGGACGGACAGAAAGGTGGCGGTGATAGGGTCTGGCCCGGCCGGTTTGGCAGCCGCCTATTACCTCAACGCCTTAGGAGAACAGGTAACGGTGTTTGAAGGAGCGGATCGTCCCGGCGGGCTTTTAATGTATGGCGTGCCGGCAATGAAGCTGGGCAAGGATGTGGTTTTGCGTGTTGTCCAACGACTGGAGGCGGCGGGTATAGAGTTCAAGCTAGAAAGCCCTGTTGGGGATACGGTTGACGCTGAGTGGTTGTTGGAGCAGTTTGATGCTCTGGTGCTTTGCACAGGCGCACCACTGCCACGAATGCCCAATATAGAGGGGGGGACGCTGAAAGGCTTTTATCCGGCCATGCTCTACCTGACGTATGCAACCAAACGTCTGTTGGATCCCCATTTTCCTGCACAGGCAGAATTAGAGGCCACAGGCAAGGACGTCTTTGTGGTTGGTAATGGCGATACGGCTACTGACTGTGTGGCTACTGCCCTGCGCCAGGGAGCTCGTTCATTAACCCAACTGTATTACCGCAACAAACCGCCAATCGGGCGCGGCCCTCGTAATCCCTGGCCGCTGTATCCACGTGTCTTGAAAACCGATTACGGGCAGCAGGAGGCGATAGCACTCTTTGGCTGCGATCCTCGTGAATACGCGAGAAACATTATCGCTGCCAAAGGAGATGCAAACGGCTCTGTGGAGTCAGTATTGGTAGCAGACGTAGAGTGGCACAAGGATGCCGAGGGATTGCTTCGGCCGCACTGCTTACCAGCTGATGCCCGGTGGCGTCCTGCCCAGCTGGTGCTGATAGCCACCGGATTTGCCGGCCCGGACAGACGGCTGTTAAAACTTTTGGGGCTGGAAACAGATGTGCGCGGCAATGTGGCGACCCAGCGGTCTGATTCCTACGCCACCAGTCGTCGTCGCGTCTTTGTGGCGGGTGACGCGCATCGCGGTTCCTCGCTTGTGGTGTGGGCGCTCAAAGAAGGCCGAGATGCCGCCCGACAATGCCATCAGTACCTGAATGAGAGTGCAGGACACTAGATGTCTGATGGAGAGTGCAGGACACTAGATATCCGTTCTAGGTAGCCGTTGTGAATGCGTACGTGGATGCGAGGCGTTGAGCGGGACACGTTGAAGATTTGAGCGGGACAATTCTCTCCTTTTCTTTTCCGTACCTTTCCCATAATCCAGGAATCTACATTTCCATGAGCTGCTCTGTTGAATTTCGATTTACTTTACATAACATGCATTATCAGAAAACTGACAAACTGTACAAGAAATCCACTGTGAAACCACAGAGGCTGCACAGACAGATGTCGCAGAGGCCGCACAGGCATTTTGAAGCCTGGGCACCTCAGCCTGAGCGTCCAGGGTCTATAATAGTGCGATAATGTCTTATCCCATACATAGAAAGGATACAAGCCGGTATGGCGCAACGTGCACAGGACAGACCAAAGGCTTCCAAGGTATACTTTAGCGATCTGCGTGTTTCTGAAGGACAGACGCTTCTTAGCAAACTGCGAAACTTGGTCATTGCGGCAGGCATCAGAGATATTGACTTTGAGCGAAAATTTACGGCCATAAAAATGCACTTTGGCGAAGGTGAAAATATCGCCTATCTGCGCCCCAATTGGGCCAAGGTAATTGTCGATCTTGTGAAGGAGCTGGGCGGTCGTCCCTTTCTGGTCGATTGCAATACGCTGTATCCGGGGCGTCGCAAAAACGCGCTGGAGCACCTTGAACTGGCATACGAACATGGGTTCTCCCCTTTTTCCACCGGCTGCAATATCCTTATTGGCGATGGTTTAACCGGTTCTGATGAAGCGGTGGTACCCGTGCACAACGGCCGGCATATCAAAGAGGCCAAGGTTGGGCGAGTGGTGATGGATGCTGATATTCTTATTTCCCTTAACCATTTCAAGGGGCATGTGGAAACGGGTTTTGGCGGTGCGCTTAAAAACATCGGCATGGGATGCGGTTCGCGAGCTGGCAAGATGGAAATGCACTCCGCTTCCCATCCCAAGATACTGCAGGAGGGCTGTATCGGCTGCGCGAAGTGCTCAAAATACTGTGCCAGCGACGCCATCTACTACCAAGCCCGCAAGGCCCATATCAATGCCAAACTTTGCATCAGCTGCGGCCACTGTATAGCTGCCTGCCCCACAGATTCCATACGCCCCAGCTTTGATGAGACATCAGAATTGTTGGATGCCAAGATGGTGGAATACGCCAAGGCTATTTTAGATGTATTGCCAGCCTTTCATATTAGCTTGGCGCTTGATATTTCACCACTTTGCGACTGTTGGAGCTCCAATGACACCCCGATAGTTCCCGATGTTGGGATGTTTGCTTCGTTTGATCCGGTAGCCCTGGATCTGGCCTGTGCGGAAGCCGTGAACGCCCAGCCACCCTGCAGGGATTCGCAATTGGGCGAGGCGTTGGCGCACCTAAGCCGGGATGCAGAACACCCGGCACATACGCACGGCGCGCATAGCCATTCGTGTGCTCCTGATCCCGCCGCTATTGACTATTTCGACCTTATCAATACATCCTCGCACTGGCGCACTCAGATCGACCACGGTGTCATGATCGGTCTGGGAGCCGGCACATATGAGCTGATAACGGTCTGACATCCTTTGCGCTCCAGAGCCTGGCATTTGCTGAACCTACGGGTTTGACCTGCTAATGTCCTCGGCGCACCAGATCCTTATACAATCCTACACATCCATGATGATCGGGATGATCATCGGTCTGCGACGCACGCGTTCCCAGAGAAAGCGAGACAGGCTTTCACGCAAGGCGCGCTTTAGGCGATTGGGATTATTGCGATGTTCGTGAGCAAAACTGGTAACGGTGCGCTCAACCACACGTACAGCAGCAGCCACCAGCTCCGGATCCTCCCCCCCACTAACTCCGCGCATGATTACTTCGGGCTGGCCAGAGGCCCGCGAATCGCGACGTTGAATCATGGCTACCACAGTAACAATGCCGTCCGATGCCAGGGTCTGGCGATCTTTGAGCACCACACTGGAAACGTCGCCTACTGACAGACCATCCACATAGATGATGCCACTTTCCACTGGCTCTCCCCTCCTGGCACTGTTCGCGTCAAGCAGCAGGGTATCTCCAGATTCCAGCACAAAGATGTTTTGGGAGGGTAGGCCTACCTTTTCAGCCAGGCGGGCATGCGCGCGCAGATGTAGAGACTCTCCGTGAACTGGCATGAAATAACGGGGTTTGGCCATTGTCAAAACCAGTTTTAGCTCTTCGCTTCCCGCATGTCCGGAAACATGCACCAGAGCCCGTTGCTTATCATAAACTTCAGCGCCGATGCGCGAGAGCGCATTGATAACACGGGTTACGGCCTTCTCATTGCCCGGTACGGGGGTAGCAGAAATGATGACCGTATCACCTTTCTCAATCTCTACGGTACGATGTTCACCATTCGCCATCCGAGCCAGGGCGCTTAGCGGCTCACCCTGGGAGCCGGTACACAATACCACGAGTTTATGGGTGGGAATGTCCTTGGCGGCATAGGCGTCAATGATATTATTTGGATCAACTTTGAGGTAGCCCAAGTTGCGCGCGATTTCGGTGTTGGTCAACATGGAGCGGCCCGTTACCGCCACTTTGCGTCCGGCGGCCTGAGCGGCATCACAAACCTGCTGGATACGATGAATATGGCTGGAAAAGGCCGCCACTATCACTTTGCGTTCAGCCGAGTGAACAATCTGTCGCAGGGCCTTGCCCACTTCGGCCTCAGATTTAGTAAAGGAGGCGTTGGTGGCGTTGGTGGAGTCAGAAAGCAACAGATCCACCCCAACCTCCGCAAAACGGCTGATGGCGGCAAAGTCGGTCTTGATACCGTCTATCGGCGTCTGATCCAGCTTGAAGTCGCCGGTATGTAGGATGTTTCCAGCGGGTGTTTGTATAAAAACACCCATTGCTGCCGGTATGGAATGGTTGACCCAGAAAAATTCCAGGGAAAAAGCGCCTAATCGGATCTTTGTGCCGGGCTGAACTTCGCGAAAATCCGGATTCTTGATACGGTGTTCACTGAGTTTGCCCTCGATCAAACCCAACGTTAGTTTGGAGCTGAAGATCGGTACCTTTTTTGCTAAATCTTTAAGCAGATAAGGCAGGGCGCCAGTATGATCCTCATGGCCATGCGTGATAACCAGGCCGCGCAGCTTGTCCGCCTGCTCAAGCAGATAGGTGTAATCAGGCAAAATCAGATCAACACCTGGATGGTCATCATCTGGAAACATGAGACCAGCGTCTACCACTATAAGGTCATCGCGGTATTCAAAGGCCGTCATGTTCTTTCCAATGCCATCAAGGCCACCCAAGGGTATTACTTTCAGTTGCGCTGCTGGCTTGGAGGAGTGGCGCTGTTCTTTGGGTCTGGCATAGTGATCACCACGCGTTTTTTCAGGCCTGCGCGGCACCGTCTTAACGCTGTGCCTGGATGATGATGTCTTTTTGGGCAATAGAATGCCTCCTTTTTACGTTTTGCTTACTCCTGTCCTATGGACAGACTATTTCAAGCCCTTTGTGCGGGCATTCATCCTGGTTATCCTGTAGTTGCAGTGCATGCGCCGCCAACCCCTGTTTGCTCACATGGTCTTGAACTGCGCCGTTCCAGAGCAGCGCTGTCTTATGGTATACCCACGGTAAGCATAACCTCGCGCAGTCGGGCGCTTTGGGCAGATGTCGCGTCAACCAGTGGTAGGCGCACACCGCCGCAATCAAAGCCCGCAAGTCGCAGGGCCTCTTTAACCATGATTGGATTGGCGGTCACAAAAAGTTCGCGCATCAATGGCACCAAGCGCTGATGCAACTCGCGGGCTTTTGTCCATTCACCTTGAGCTGCCGCCTCAACTAGTGCCTTCATCGGTGCTGGCGCCACATTGCCAATGGTCGAAATTACACCCCAGCCACCGGCTTTCATGAGCGACAAGGTCTCTTCATCATCGCCTGAATACACCTTAAATCCCCTTGGAGCATCCCTGATAATTGCAGAAACCTGCTCAAGATCACCAGAGGCTTCCTTGACGGCAACGATATTGGGCATATCATGAGCTAGACGCAAGGTAGTTTGCGCCTCCATGTTAACAACACAGCGCCCAGGGATGTTGTAGAGGATTATTGGTAGTTCTACCTGCTCGGCAATAGCCTTAAAGTGCAGGTAGATGCCCTGTTGCGGTGGCTTATTGTAATAGGGCACCACGCACATCAGGCCGTTGACGCCCAAGTGAGCGACCTCACGGGCAAAGGCGACGGAATCAGCCGTGCAATTGTCACCAACATTGGCAATTATCGGCACCCTGTTGTCTACTGCCGCCAGCACGGCTTTGAAAAGCTCACGCTTCTGGGGGTAGAAAACCGTAGGTGACTCACCGGTGGTACCATTGACAACCAGCGCGTCGGCCCCGCCCTCAATCAAGCGCAATGCCAGCTGTTGGGCGCGGTTAAGGTCCAAGTCTAATGTGGTGTCAAAAGGGGTGATCATCGCGGGAATAAAGCGGCCAAAGGAACAGGTTGTATTCGTGTCAGGGGATGAAGCGGCATCATCTATAGGGGTCGAAGCGATGCTGGCCACAGGGAACTGGTATTCCTTTGTCATGGTTCCATCAACTCCTCCAAACCGATAACCAGACCCTTCAGGGTGCCAACCGAACGGATGGCCAGAAGGACTCCAGGCATATAGGCGCGGCGATCGATAACGTCATGGCGGATGCTCAGGGTCTGGCCGGGAGAACCAAAGACAACTTCCTGAGCAGCCATAAAACCGTCAGAGCGCAATGAATGAACCGGGATACCAAAAACGTTGGCACCACGCGCGCCAGCAAAATCAGGCAGCTCGCTCAGGGCATCCGGTGCTTGTGAGCGCAGGTGTGCCTGTTGACGCACAGCGGCAAGAGCCTCAGCTGTAGCTATGGCCGTGGCGCTGGGAGCATCAACTTTGTTGTTGTGATGAAATTCCAGTATCTCCACATCCGTGAAATAGCGCGCTGCCTGACGGCTGGCCTCCATCATCAGCAGCGCGCCGATGGAAAAGTTAGGAGCAACAAACACCGCCGTGTCATCGGTCGCGGTAGTCATCAGCTGCTCAAGACGCTGTCGATCCAGCCCGCTGGTACCTACGACGGTATCTAGTTGTCGGGCCAGCGCCACCCTCACATTATCCTCAACCGCGCCAGGTAGTGTGAAGTCTACCATCACGTCCGGACTGCACGTACTGATAGCGCTGTCTAGGTCGGTGAAGGCCGGTGCCGGTTCCCTGCTCTCCAGAACAACCGTTGTTGTTGTGCTGGCTGGGTCAAAACCACCAGCCACTACCATATCCGGTTGACTGTTGATAGCGTGCACCGTCATTGAGCCCATCTTGCCCAAAAAGCCGTTGACCAAAACGCGCAGAGGGCGTGTATGGTCGGTTGTTTTCACCGGTGCTTTCGTATCATCTACAAGGTGTGAAGGTGAGGTCATGTCTTTCTCGCAAAAGGTCTGGCAAAGCGTCCCGGTCGCTCAGGATGATAGCTTCTTAAGTTCATCAAAATCTAAGGGACTAATCACCGCCAGTGTGGCTGGTTGAGTCAATACCCTCTCGGCAACACGTTGAATGTCTGTCAGGCTGACAGCACGATACGAGGCTATGTGTTGTTCCAGAGAGCGCAGTTCAAGTGCCTGTACGGCGTGGGCGCCCAACTCAACCATGCGCTCCCGTGTTGATTCCATTGACAGTACCAGGTGACCAATAATGTACTCCTTAACCCGGTTTAGCTCTGAGGTATCCAAGCCGTTTTGCAACAGACGCGCGAGTTCAGCACGGATTATCTCCAGGGCCTTGCCAAGATTGGCGGGGCGGGTGCCGCAATAGACAAAGAACTGTGCCGCATGCATGTAGGGCGCGGTAGCGGCATAGATGGCATAGGCCAGACCGCGCTTTTCCCGTACTTCCTGAAACAAGCGCGAGGACATCGGTCCACCAAGAGCGCTATCCAGGATACGGCTCGCATAACGATCATCATCGCCCAAGGGCACCCCAAACATCCCATAGATAAGATGCGCCTGTTCCGTGTCCTTTTGTTGAAAGGTCAGCGATTGGCGATCGGCCAGATCAGCAGCCCTACGCTGATTGGGCGTGCCAGCAGCCAGGGAGCCAAAATGTTCCTGACAGAGTTGAACAAGCTGGGAGTGGTCAACATTGCCCGCAGCAGCCAGCACAGCATTGCCAGCATGATAATGGCGTTGCACGTAGTCCTGACAGTTGGCATGGGTAAAAGAGCCTACTATCTGTCGAGTTCCCAATATCGAGTGACCTAATGGATGAGCAGGAAACAATGCCTGCGTAAACAGATCGCCCACATGGTCATCCGGGCTATCCTCATAGCGGGCGATTTCCTCTATCACTACCTCACGTTCAGAATCTACAGCCTCTTGAGCAAACAATGAGTTTTGGAGCATGTCCGCCAGTATCTCCACGGCAACAGGCAAGTGTTCATCTAAGACTCGCGCATAATAGCAGGTGTATTCCTTGCCGGTAAAAGCGTTTAGTTCAGCACCCATGGCATCAAAGGCAGCGGAGATGTCTAAGGCACTGCGACTGGCCGTGCCTTTGAACATCATATGTTCCATGAAATGTGAGATACCAAATTGTTCGCTCAGTTCATCACGTGAACCAACTCTAAACCAGATGCCCAGGGTTACTGAGCGGACGCCGGGCATCTTCTCAGTGACTATCTCAAAACCGTTAGGTAAGTGGGAGCGCTCATAAAACATCTTAAAACCAACCTTTATAGCCGACGACATAGGTTCGTTCAAAATCCTCTTGCGTTAGGATAATGTAATGAACCGCTTCAATAACAGCAAAAACGTACATGGCAATCGTACCCAAACCAAAGCACAGGCCAGCGATCAGAGCAATAAGCAGCATGGTCAGGCCCTCGGTGCGATAGCCCAGGTAAAACTTATGGATACCAAGCCAGCCTAAAGTAAAGGCTAAAACGGTAGCCACCCATTTATCCTTTTGTGGCGATCCGATGCCCTGCCAGCGTTGCTTTTGTTGATACTGACCGGCCTGGTAGTTATGGCCTCCCTGGGGCGGCACAGCACCTGGCCAACCGCCAGAAACACCCGACCCTGGCGGCGGCGCGCTGCTATAGGCCGAAGAGGGAGGCTGTCCAGGGCCATGAGGGGGCGCTTCACCATAAGGTGGATAAGCAAAATGGGGGGGCTGCCCAGGGGCTGGCGGCGCAGCACCATGAGGCGGATAGGTCGATTGCTCAGAACCTGGTGGTGGCGGAGGTTGATAGGCATTCAATGGAATCTGCTGCTGGATACCTACTGCAGACGATTCGGCACCTGGAGGTACCTGCTGTGAGCCAGGTGAGAACTGTTGAGTAGGGCTGGTTCCTGACCCAGTCTGTGGTATGCCGGAGACGGGCTGCTGGGAAGGAGCGACGTTTGGTTTGTCAGCCGCTGGGGCACCAGGAATCGTTGCCTCGACGCTCGAAACAGGGTTATGCTCGTTTGTATCAACCATCCTGACCTCCAGTGGTCACCAGAATTGATCAACCTTATTGCTTCACAGCATACGCAAAACAGCGTCAAAGGTGACCGTTTCGCGCGCGTTTGTGATCCGTCAGAATCGGAGCGAACAATCGCCGCCAATCCCTTACGGGACGGTGCTAATGCCGCCTGCGCGGCTGACGTCCAGAATCACGGCGTTGTCGGTCATGGTCGCGCCGCCGCCCCTCGTTGCCGTATCCTTTCCCGGCACTGCCCCCGGAACGCTCTCGACCGCTTTCTCCCCCACCGCCTGACACCTCCGGTTTATCCAGACGATCCAGGGAAATCTTTTCTTTCTCGTCAATATCGGTGATCTTGACATGTACCTTGTCGCCGAGGCTCAAGACATCTTCAACCTGCGCTACCCTTCCCTTGGCAACCTTGCTGATATGCAAGAGCCCGTCTTTGCCTGGCAAGAGCTCTACGAAGGCACCGAAGGGCTGGATCGACACCACAACGCCCATATACTCCTCGCCGATCTCCGGCACCTTGACGATGGCTTCAATGCGTTCTTTGGCTGCGGTGCCACCTTCATCCTTGGAAGCAATGTAGACGGTACCATCCTCAGTAACCTCAATGGTCGCACCCGTTTCCTCCTGTAGGCCACGAATCACCTTACCACCGGTGCCAATGACATCACGGATCTTGTCAACCGGTATCTTAATGCTTATGATGCGCGGAGCAAAAGTACTTAGGCTGCTCCGCGGCGCGGCGATAGCCTCAAGCATGCGTCCTAAAATAAATTCACGGCCAGTCTTTGCCTGGTGCAGTGCCGCAGACAGAATGTCCAACGACAGGCCCCTGGCCTTATTGTCCATCTGCAAGGCCGTAATGCCGTTTTTGCTGCCACAAATCTTAAAGTCCATGTCGCCTAGAAAGTCCTCAAGGCCCTGGATGTCAGACAGGATAGCCACCTGGTCGCCTTCTTTGATAAGGCCCATGGCAATCCCACTGACCGGTGTGGTAATAGGCACGCCAGCATCCATTAAGGCCAGGCTTGAGCCGCACGCTGAGGCCATTGAGGATGAGCCGTTGGATTCCAATACTTCGCTTACAATGCGAATGGTGTAGGGAAAGCTGTCCTCATCGGGCAAAACCGGCAGCAACGCGCGCTCGGCCAGGGCGCCGTGACCGATTTCCCGACGCTTGGGAGCACCCAGACGACCGGTTTCTCCGGTAGAAAAGGGCGGAAAGTTATATTGATGAATGTAGCGCCTGCCAGGGGCTGGGTCAATGGTGTCCAGACGCTGCCACTCGTTTAACATCCCCAGCGTTAACACACTAAGCACCTGGGTCTGACCACGAGTAAACAGAGCACTGCCGTGAGCCCGCGGCAGCAGACCGACCACCGAACTGATCGGGCGAATTTCTTCGGCTCGACGTCCATCCACGCGTTCGCCGGTAGTTAGAATCATATGACGCATGGCCTTTTTTTCCAGAGCCTTGAGCTGGGCGGCAATCTCGCGCGCCCATTCTTCTTGTTCAAACTCTGAAAAATCGGCCTTGATGCGCTCTTTGAGTTCTGACACACGCTCAGAGCGAACCTGTTTGTCAGTATCCTTGAGCGCCAACAACATATCGTTGAAATATGGCGAGATACGCTCGGTTACTTCGGGCACCGGCACATCCAGCTCAAAAACCAATGGTTCAGGCAGAATCCGGTCAAGTAATTGTTGTTGCAGATGGCAGAACCCAGCGATGGCCTTCTGGCCAAATTCCATGGCCGCCAGCATATCCTCTTCAGAAACCTCCTGAGCGCCGCCCTCGACCATTGAGATGTAATCAGCGGAGCCCGCCATCGTCAACTCCAGGTCAGAAAGTTCTTCTTCAGCAAAAGTGGGATTGACGATGAATTCGCCGGTTTGAACATTGCGCGCGATACGTACACCTGCGACCGGACCATCAAAAGGTACGCCGCCCAGCATAAGCGCCAGTGAGGCGGCAGTAATTGCTATTACATCAGGCTGATTTTCCTGATCCGCGCTGAGGATGGTGGCCACTATCTGTACGTCATTGCGAAAACCGTCCGGAAAACCAGTGCGCAGTGGTCTATCGATCATGCGCGCCATCAGGGTGCCCTTATCCGAGGGACGGGTTTCGCGCTTCAGGTAACCGCCGGGTATTCGACCAACAGCGTACATACGCTCAACCACATCCACCGTCAATGGAAAGAAATCCAGATCGCGGCGCTCGTGAGACACCACCGCCGTAACCAGAACGATGGTTTCGCCCTGGGTGATAAGCACCGAACCAGTGGCCTGCTTGGCCATCTCTCCGCTATTGATGCGGTAATTCTTGCCAAACAGTTCAAAATTTTCGGAAATTTTTGTCATAAACGATCCTTAGATATTATCACGGATGCCCAGGCGGGCAATCAGTTCTCGGTAGCGCACAACATCGCGACGCTTGATATACGTAAGCAGCCGGCGGCGCTTACCCACCAACATCAACAGCCCACGCCGAGTATGATGATCCTTTTTGTGTAGCTTTAGGTGCTCAGTGAGGTCACGAATACGCTCGGTAAGCAAGGCTACCTGCACTTCTGCAGAGCCAGAATCGTCGGCATCCTTGCCGTATTCGGCGATGATTTGAGCTTTACGCTCCTTGCTCAGGGGCATGATTTCCACCTACCTTTCTGCCGGGGTGTTTATGTGTCTAACAGCCCTGGTTTGTAGTACACCGCTGGCTGAGAAATACGTTGGTGGTAAGCGCATATCCAAGCACAGGGTCATAATGGGTACCTTCATTCTACCACAGCAGGCCCCACGATAACACCGACAAACAAAACAACCGGCCAACAGACCCTACCCCAAAACCCCAAAACAACGCCCCTGCCTGGCCAATGATCGGGATCGGGGACAGGAGAAGATTAAACGACGGTCAGTCGCGCCGTTCGATGACGGCCGGTCACACCATTCGATGACGGTCAGTCGCACCATGCAGCGAAGATCAGTCGCCGATTATGTTGAGCAGGTGACGGAGATCCTCAATGCGCAGGCTATCTGCCTGTGCGTGCTGGTTTTCGCGGTCTATCAGCACCGGTGTAATGCCCACGGCGCGCGCTCCGTGGATGTCTGCTGAAATGGTGTCACCAATATGAAGGCTCTGTTCAGGACGGGCGTCAAGACTGGTCAAGGCCAGTTCAAACACCTCAGGCATTGGTTTGTGTAGACCAACCTCGGCCGAACTGATGATGCAGTCGAAATAGCTTGACAGGCCCAGGCCGCTGATAATGCCTTTTAGGGTAGATTCCCAGTTGGAGATGATACCCATTCTAACGCCGCGCTTCTGAAGGGCCTGAAGCGCGGGTAGCGTGTCATCAAACGGTTGCCATGCCTGCGCGGAGAAGTAGTGTTCATAGGCTCTTTCGGCAATCTGCATACGCAGTTTAGCTGGAACATCGGTGAGTTCCCCCAGATGATTGTACATCTCCAGCCAGATTGCGCGCAGTCGACGGTCATTTTGCCAAAATGATTCATCATTACTGTGGAGGCGGTCGTAGAGTAGATACATGGTGGGGATATGCGAGCTCACCGTCTCCAGGTTCACCTGAGCGCCCATAGCGGCGGCCAGACGAGCGAAGGTCTGTGCCTCATCGGCGGCGGGTCGCAGAAGCGTGTTGCCAGCATCAAAGAATACGGTGTCGATTTTTTGCACGGGAGCATCCTTCACGGGAATTTGCCTGTCCTGATGGTTAGAAAGTCTACGTCATACGGTTCACAAAGAGGAAAGGAACGGTGCCGGTTCTTTTGAGTGCGCCTGTTATGGGGTGGGCGAAGGGGCTTGAACCCTCGACCTACGGAGCCACAGTCCGTCGCTCTGCCAGCTGAGCTACGCCCACCAAAAATCAACGCGCGCCAGAGAGTATAGCATATGCGCCCAGTTGGACATGAGACCTAGGCGGCACGGTATCGGCAATGGCAGCGGATGTGCCCGATGTGCCAAGAGGGATCTTTGCGCTCAGGTTTTCTGACTTTTGAGTATGTTTTATCTCCCGTAGTGGGGAAATCATCAAAACAGGCCGGTATCAGAGTGCCCGTTTTAGTGATGCGCGCCTGAGTGATGCTTTGTTTTGGTACTATCCTACCTGTCTTTTGTGATGACACGTGATGTAGTTTACTCCCCCACCTCTTTCCGTCGCAAACTGACAAGCAGAATAAAGTGCGGTAAACTGTCCTCGTGTTGTTGGTCACCTGTTTGGCTCAGTGACAATGGGCACGCTAGGCTTTCGCCAAGGCGCTGGTTGTGCGGGTGATTGTGGCGTGCAGACAGCATTGGGGGCCGTGCTTAGCCTCCTGTGACTGACTGAGCCCGATGCAGCAATATCACAGCCAGCGGTCAATATAACAGCCGGTGGTTATCGTCGGGGTGTAGCGCAGCTTGGTAGCGCATCTGCTTTGGGAGCAGAGGGTCGCAGGTTCAAATCCTGTCACCCCGACCAGTCCTTTCGACCCGCACGCCTATCGGCGGGATGACACAGCGGCGGCAAGCCACCGCTGCCTGCTTACGCAGGCCGGATTTGAGGGTGCAAATCAATCACCCCGACCAGTAAAACCGCAGGTAGATAGCATAAACTATTATTGCTAGATATGATAAAGATGCCTGCGAGGGGCTAAAATGGGGCCAATAAGGGGCTAATGGTTTTAGGAAGTTGGCCTCTTAAAGGTTGATACCATTGCTAATCTTGATTCCTGCGTCAAAGGGCCTTTTGTATCCCCAGGCCGCAAGAGTGCCACGGCTGAAACCTTACCCTACGCTTATCTTTCCATGAGGGTAATGCAGGCATCGCCAACTTGAAGCTGGCTGCCATTGTTAACGCACAGCGTGCCGGAGATAGGCTGACCGTCGATACTGGCGGCACGGCAAGCATCGGTACTTTCAACCCAGACCCGACCATGCGCAAAAAAGATATGCAGATGGTGCTCTCCTACCCTTTCCTGAGGAATGACAATCTCATTGTTTGCGGCCGACCCTACGCTTAGTGCATGGCCATCGGCCTTGATCAGGATCATCTCATAGGCAAATTGTTCTGCGACGACAACTTGAAATCGAATACTACCAAGGTGATCTGCTGCCGCCGTATTGGAAAGGTCGTGCCGTATCGGTTCGACAAACGGATTCATGCAGTCATAGCAAATATCCATATCATCAAAGGTTACACTGGAACAGTTTGGGCAGGCTTTCATAACCAGCTCCTGTTTTGCCAGGTTTCTATCTCATGTTCTTTTGGGCTCAGATTCTCTTGACTGCTATCCAAACTAGCAGAAAATTGCCATCTAGAGATAAAGTTCAGTGACAGTCTGTCGCCAACCTGTGGCCAGGGATCAAACGGACAGCTACGACGCTCTAACACCACCACTGCCTGACGTTGGGAGCGCAGTTTGCATGCTGGTAGCTCGCGTTCTGCCGCCAATACTAATCCTTTCTTATCAAGGAAGGCGATGTCCAGTTTGCTCCTCATTCCAAAACTGTGGATGCTACGACAGGGCGCGAACATCATTACCTCTCCGTTGGCACACCTGTTCTTTGGCAATAAGCCTACTAGTTTTTCCATCATGCTGGTTGCCATTACCACCTTCATGGTACTCTCGCAACGTTACACATGGTAACCTCCTAAAATATCTGTATTAGTACCGAACAACCCATGCTTTGCTCGGTTATAGACACCAGGGCAGTAGCACCCATTCGCTGGGCATTAGCCTCCAGGATGTAGCTGAGTAATGCGCTTTGGCCAGATGGCAGAGGCTGCCAACCGGCTGTGCAGAGCTTCCTATCAACTAGCGTTGCTGTCAAGGCCATATCCTCTGCACTCGTATACCAAAAAATGTTGCTTTCAGCCGATGACTGCATAAAGTTCAGCTCCCTGTCTCCAATGCCAAGCGGATCGTTATCTGTCTCTGGTTCAGGTGGTGTTCGATACGAGTCTATCCACCGTTCGATACCACTGCTGTTAAGAGCCTGGCACAGGGACATCCCTGCCAGCAATAGCAACAGGCAGCATAGCGTAGCCCTGGCCACTTTAAGACGTCTTTTCTCCAGCACATTCAAACCTGGCATCGCCCTGTGCTTCAAAAGAACACCCCCGGCCTGTAAGGATCAACGGTATAGTCACGTTGATGGGTAAGAACAAAGAAACGCAGGCCAGCAATCCGATCAAACGGCCAGGGATGGTAGGTGATGCTGCAGCGATAGGTTTCCAGGCGCGGAAGAAGAGAAAAACCGATGTCTGCGCCTGCAACCCCAGAACCTCCCGCCAATGCGTCTTGAGGCTCAACCTCAATCGCAATATCAACACCGATACTCAACAGAGATTGAGCAAAGGATCGTTCTATTAACGCGCGAGCTCTTGCGGCGCTTGCATCTGAACCTGCCTGCCCATAGCCGGGTGAGGTTGCCTCAATACGTATGGCTTCTGCTGCCACGCGGTCAAAGCGCGCGCAGACATTTAGATAGCCCAAAACATTCAACAAGACACCGGTCACCATCAGTATTACCGGAATACAGAGGGCTAACTCCACGCTCATCTGCCCAGACTGTTGGGAGCGCACAGCCGACGCAGCACCATTACTCCCAAACAGCATTGTCTCCACCTCTGCCAAAAACCTGACGAGCTCTATACATAATGCTATCAAGCAGTGCCTGGGCGCGCTGCGTTGCTGATTTTGGCAGTGTCAACCGTATAGGTATGGTAGGTAAGCCAGGAAAATCACCAAAGCTGATTTCGAAAAGAGTAAAGCTACCCGCCAGGTAGCTTGAACCCTTGTTGCGCGCCTCTCCAAGAAGTCCGTCTATCAGACTTGATTCGATACTGCCGCTACCCGATCCAGGAAGCGAAGAATAGGCTTGCTTGGCATTGAGCAGAGTTTTGGTTGTTGCCATATCAGAGGCTTTAAGAACATGTAAACTGTTGACGAGTAAGGGGCGGGATGCAGAAAGATCCGCTCCTTGGATGCCAAAGGTATTAAAGCATTCCACCAGAGCAGTTTTAGCCCAGCGCGCCAACGGTGTGGACTTTATCAGTGGTAGTGACCCTAAAAAGTTCTCCAGGCCGTCAATCAACGCCTCTTGCCCATTACTATAGGTAGTAAGTACGCTTCCCCAAACATCCAGGATGCTGTCAAATACCCCAAGGGCACCCGCGCCAATGTTTTGACCTGATGCTTCAGACTTAGCCCTTTCGAGAAACTCACTGATGATATTTGAACCGGAAAGAGCTTTTTCTGAGGCGAGAGCACAGGCAGAAATAGCTATGCGGGGCTGTAGCTGAGCAGCAGTGTTCACACTGCTGTTTGTCAATTCTGGCGGCAATGATGATGATGATGGGTCGATGACTATCGACAGGACGCCATTTCTGCCCGGAGGCCATGCGGACAGACGTGTTGATTTTAGGGATTCTAAGGCTTGTTCAAACGCATTGAAACCCTCTTTGGCCGACTCTTTGGCGCCAGAGACACGGTCTTGATATTCTTCTGCGGCCAACTGATAGCGTTCTGCCGCACTTGCTACCTTGCGATAGTGATATTCAAAACCATTATTTACTGAACTTGAAGCGCTGCCCACTCGACCTATAGAATTAATATCGAACCCGCAATGCGGGCATTTTTGGTACACACCATCTTCCAGTTCAGCCACTGAGCCTGTTTTTGCGGTTCCTGCATCGAGATATCCCGGACACTCAAAGCTACCATGTATAATACCATCGATGCTAACAGGATATACAGATTCTGTGTAAAGAACGGTTTGCCGTACCTCGGCGTTATTTTTTGGCATCAGGGGAAAATACGCATTCAGAGTCCCGTCCGAGGCAGTCATACACCAACCCTTCGCCATCTGCTGACAGGCGTAGCTGTAATAGCGTTGGCGGCACAATGATCGTACCTGCTCATCCAGCGTACTGTTTAGTGGGCGCTCAGCTGCCAGACGACTTTGGTAGTAGTCCCTGGAACGCGCAAAAGCATAATCAAACAACCAGCTGTCAACAGAGCTAAAATAGGGGTTTCTTGCTCCGTCCAAAGAAGACAGCGTGTCAACACGCTCATACAGGCAATAGGCGGGGTTGTTGCCGCAATCGGCCAAATAGCCTTCCAGCTTAGACGATTGCATCTGCTGGTAGGCTTCCTGGGCTGTGTCTGTCAGATTGCCTGTCTGCCGGTTTTTCTCCCCAATCACATCGCCACTCGCCTGCGCTTGGTCATCGCTCGAAAAAACAACGTCCTGACCCGCCAAGGGCATCAAGATGGCCAAGCCAAGATAGTTATTTGAAGAGGCACTCATGGAATTGTTGGAGGAAATAGTGGCAGCCGAATTGACGGCGGCAATAAAAGGCAGGGCATTTTGCAGTGAATTAAGAGCATTGGCAACGCCATCAGCGCACTTGTCTCTTGCCTTGAACACCTGATGCCCAAAATCCATCAACGTGGCACCCACGCTTTGCGCAAAAGGAATGCAACTGACCACTACAGCAATACCAAAGACAGCCATGCCAAACAGGCTCATGGATAAAACAACCGCATCAGCAACGCGCACTAACACAGTATATTCACCAACAACATTTCCGGCGGCCAAGGCTCCCGCATCGGCAACAAACTGTATATCCGCTGATTGTGACTGTATCCACCGTACCTGGACAGCACTAAACAGCAAGGTCACAACCAACAGTAGTGCTATTACCACACCAATGCTGGTAAATCCTCCGTCTGAGGCAATAAAGGCGTTGTAACGTTGGTGCTTCAGGTCAACATGCCCACCTGTGCGTGCACCATCTGATGGATTGACACGCCTCCTTTCGGTAACTGCGCTGGGGACAGTACGTACGAAAGTTGTGTTAGAAGCCCGACAAAGGGTATTACAGATTTTTGTCATAACTATGCACCCACCGTTCAGGATCAAGACTGGTACCTTCAGATGCCCAACTGGGTTGTGTAGGCATTGTCGCCAGCACTTCTTGTGTCAGATAACCATCGCTGTCGCAAAGACCTAAAAGCTGTTCTCCCCAGCCCAACAGCGGCAACGGTCTCAATTTGTTGATAATGCGCACGCCGACCTCCGCATTGGTTTCATCACCCATGAGTTCTATATTCCACGTAGTGCTGCCCACATGGGCATGAAATATATCCATAGGTGGGATCGCCGCAAGTCGCCGTTTTACGTAACCTTCATACTTGTCCTGGCTGTAGGCACCCTGAATGGTGCGCGTGGCGAGTAGTCGGCAGCCCTCAGTAGCAGCGTTTTCCATGATCATCAGGTTATAAAGCATGATCACCGGTTGAATCAGTATGAGGAGCAACAACAGCAGAAGAGGGATCAGATAGGCTGCTTCCACCGTGGTCTGACCTCGGCGGGATCCACGGTTCTGCACACAGGGACGGCTCATATCAACCTGACACCGCTGGCAGTTGCCTCCTGTTCTGATGTGACACCCTGGAGGGTCAGCATCGTATCTCCTGCGCATTTTTACCGTACATAATCTGTCAATAAATTTATCCAATCGCTGCCTTCTCCTTCTCACATGGCGTTAGTCCTACCGTGATTTCGCGATGACGATGGTCGGGCTGAATAGTCATCGTCAGTACAACAGTACATCTCCGATGGAACCCGCCGTGTTAGTTGTGAGTGAATGAGAGGCGCTTTCAGCGGCGTGTTCCACAAACAGACCCTCACTTACGTGATGTGTTAAAAGACCAAGTACCACGGTGATAGTGATGAGAGCCAGGCAGACTACCAGATATTCTACCGTCGCTTGACCGGCACACCTCTTACCGCCCATCTCCCTGTATAACCAGCTGCTCAGGCATCCGGACGCTTGCCCTGAACCCTGAAACCCGCGCTTTATACTGCTTTCTGCGGATAGCAGGTCTGATGCCTTATCTCTCATATCGTCCGTAAAAAGCACGCTCATACTCCCAACGGTTCCAGGTAATGGATGACGGTTACCAACAACTGATTTGCATCACTGCGGCTTTTGAAAACCTCTTGTGGCATCAAGGTGATATTAAATGATCTACTTAGATTGTCCTGAATCACGCAGCCCCAGCATTCCCCTATCAGGTCAAGATAGCCGGCTTCAATCAGCCTAGCACCGCTGGCCTGGAGACTGAGCAGGGTCATGCGGGCATAGTCAGCACAGGAAACACTGCTGGTAAACTGCCAGCTTTCTAGGGCAGTACCGCGTGTGTACAAAACGGGCATCTGTTGCAGGGGAAGATTAAGGGGGAGAGAGGGATTACCGCTCTGGGGCATTGAGGGTAGGCGGGTTTGTTGCTGCCCTGGCAACGGAGCATCACCGTAAACATCATCACCTTTTGTTAGATTGCCGCTGTCTCCATCAAAATCTTGAGACAGGGCATCCCTTTCCTGTATATCAGCAGTGTCATCTCCATCACCGCCATCAACATCACCCAGAAAGGTATCAGGTACCATGGCTTCGCTACTCTCCGGCGCAGAGGAAGGTTGGTTGAAAACACGCGTTGATTCATCACCTTGCTTGCTGGAAAACATGGCCGTTAGCGCGGTGCACGTAACCAGTAGCAGTGCCACAATATACAAGCGTGCTATCCCTTTACCTTTTCTCTTTTTCATGAATCCTTCTTCATCGTCTACGTCCCATTAAAGATGCCTTTATGAACCCATACACCTACTCGAAGGCCCTGGTATCCTGATGTGGACTGAACGTCACGGCTTACCTACGCAATCAGCCTTGCGCACTAAATCTTCCCATCACACATTTTCCTGTCCCGCAAAAGAACGGCCATTCGATACGAACATCCACGGCGATAAAAAAACGAGTATCCAATCCAGCATACCTGCCCTAAAGCGAGTTAATGCTCTCTGAAATTTCATTCCAAAGTGTTTCGATATTGCCCCTGAAAGCGACGAGGGCAATTATTGCTATTACTACTAAAACACCAACTAAAATAGCATATTCAGTAGTTCCCTGGCCGGATCGCTCGTGGCGCAGCCTTTGGGCAATCATCATTATCATGACCGTAAACGTTAGCTGCCTTAGTTGAACGCGCGTTCCCCATCTTTTCATTGTTCACACCATCCTTTCTGTCACATTTAATATAATTGGTCCTATCACCAGCATCAGCATTGCCGGAAGTATCAGGGTACCTGTTGGAATCAACATCTTTACGGGGGCTTTTGCCACCTTCTCACGCTGGCTGTCCCGGTAGATACGGCGGGCTTCAGTTGCGCAATCTTCAAGGAGTGGAGCCAGCGGGGCTCCATAATGTAACGCGCGAATTGTTGTACTGACAAAGCGACTCAAGAGAGGGATATCAAGCGTCGAAGCCAATTTGCGCAAACCATCCTCACGGCTGATCAAACCCTTGTTCCACACATCAAAGCGTTCGGCGCACACCCTGCTTAGAGGATTATCAAAGCGGCTCACGTATAATCCAAAGGCTGCATCAAAGCTCAACCCAGCCCGCATCGCCATGGCAAGTATCTCTAGCATTCGCGGCAGATCCGCCTGACAGCTTATAAGCAGATGTTGGTTTTGCCCTCTCCTGATTAATGGCCCCACGATGGGCAGGGGCGCTCCTAGCTCCACCAGCTTCTGTGACCACATCAAGGTAGGAGCCCTGGGCCTGATGCCAGCTGTTGAACTGTCGGTTGCTACAGGAAAACACTTCGCATCACTTTCACCTCCTGCATCTCCGCGCAAGTCGCCACTGCACCCGGAAGCATTGCTTCTGGTAGCATGCGCGCGCGCCAACATCTTGGTGCGTATCCTCGATTTTCGCTGCATGCGCTCTCGCCGCATTAGCAACTCGTAGCAAAGCAGGATAACGGCAGTAGCGCCTAAACATATAATGAGAAAAATCATGACCTACTCCAAATCCAGGCCGAGAATTTTACGAATGGCTAACACTCCTACCAGCTCCATACCCAGAGCAACAATCAGCATCCCAAAGCCAACCGGATTAGTAAAAAATGTTGCCAGGTATCCTTCCATTGCCAACGATAAAACCAACATCAATGCCAGGGGCATCACGGTCACCACCCGCGCCGACATCCTGGCCTGCGCAGTTTGCACGCTTAGACTGCGTTCCAACTCAAAACTGGAATCCAAAGAATGAGCAGCGCAATCCAGTATTTCGCGCAGGCTGCCGCCAGTGCTATGCTGTATCTCCATCGCTACTGACACAAAGCGAAGCTCAGATACATTGACCCGTTCATCAAGTTTGCGCAGGGACTCCAAGATTGAACAGCCCGTCTGCATATCGCTCGCTGTTTTTAGTAATTCACCAGACAGCGGTTGTTCTGCTTCTTGTGCCGTTTGTTCAAGAGATTGCTGAAGTGAGAAACCGGCGCTGAAGCACATGCCCAAAGAACGGAGAGCATCGGGTAGTTGCTCCAGTAGAAGCCGTTTTTGTTTTTGATGCCATTGTTTGGCATGCATCGTCACCACCATCATCGGCAAAAAAAGACTGGCACCGGCTAAAAGAGCTTGACCAAAGAGCAAAAAAACCACTAGAGCAGAAAGCACGCCAACAAGAATCAGACTTTCAGTAACTGCCCGAAGATTTGCTCCCTCCTCACGGCGCCAGCTCTGATGTTCTTCCACGATAGGAGTTACGGCGTTTACCACAGCGGGCAAGCGCAATAAAAGAGTGGCCAACGGGCGCAAAAACGCCACGCCGTTGCGACTTAAATCGGCACGTAAGACCTGCCAGGTACTGTTTGACTCACGGTGGGTAAGCTGAGAGCGCATGCGCGCCACTCGCAGGCTCTTCAGCGCCGTTTCAATAACAACGGGTACTAACATTGCTACTGCGCAGCCTGCCAAAACCGCGCTCATAAGACCTATAAGCCAGCCAGGGCTATCCACGCCTTCACCTCCTCTGCGTCCAGTTGGCAGGATGAACCCTGCTGGTTAAGCCAGCCAGGGCGTGCCTTCCAGTGATATCGGGAACTTGTGGTATCCCACACGCAGAGTTGTGTCATGCTCAACCCACTGGCAGAGCTGGATCCAAACTCGCAGATGCTGGTGACTCGACGCCTGCCGTCGCCAAAACGATCCAGTTGCACAACAATATCCAAGGCTGAGGCAATCTGTTCCTCAATGATTGACACGGGTAGATCCATGGCGTAGCGCGCCATCATCACCAATCTTTTAGGCACCTCATAGGGTGAATTGGCATGGAGCGTGGTTAGTGACCCATCATGGCCGGTATTCATGGCCTGGAGCATATCTAAGGCCTCAGCGCCACGGCACTCTCCCACCACTATTCTATCCGGTCGCATTCTGAGCGCGTTTATCATCAAGTCCCTAATGCTCACTTCCCCACAACCTTCGGCGTTACGAGGCCGTGCTTCCAGACGCACCACGTGTGGGTGTTTTGAGAAGCGCAGTTCGGCGGCATCCTCGATAGTGATGATACGTTCATAGGGTGGTATTTCTACGGACAACGCATTCAGAAAAGTTGTCTTACCAGAGCCGGTACCGCCACTAACAGCAATAGTGCGGCGGCACAAAACAGCCCAGCGTAGCAGCTGTGCGCCACAAGAGTCGATGCTGCCCATCTTTGTTAGTTCATCTAGGGTAAATATTTCATCGCGAAACTTGCGAATGGTCAGAATTGAACCATCCAAAGAAAGGGGCGGTATCACTACATTAACTCTATGGCCTGTGGCCAAACGCGCACTGACAAAGGGGCTCTGTTCATCTACGCGTCGTCCCAGGGGACTGACGATCCGGTCTATGACCATGCGCAATTGTTGCTCATCGTTAAAACGGGCTTTGCTTCGATACAGTTTTCCTTCTCGCTCGTAGAACACCTGAGAAGCTCCGTTGACCATTATTTCAGTGATGGTTTGGTCTGATAAAAGTTCCTCTAACGGCCCCAACCCCAACACAAGGTCGGCAACTTCTTGAATCAGGCGAGATTTTGTCGCAACACTAAGCGTACAGAAGCGTACATCCTGCGCCGCCACCTTAAGGGTTGAGACAACTTCGAGGCGAGCACGGTCGCCATCTCGCAACAATAGTTCAGCTATACATTCGCTGGACAGGCGCTCAAACAGAGCATCGCGCAGCTCAAGACGCCACTTTCCCGCATCAGCAGCGTATGTCACCATGGTTAGGTCACTTTCCTGTGACTGAAGGTAACTGAGTAACGACATCACCTCACCCCGCCAGCATTCCATTTCGCGCGAACGCCGCGTTCTTGTCGACCACGCTTGGTGAAAGCGCGAGACTTGAAGGTATCGTGAAGGCGAGAAGCAGGCATTGCGCGGTTAGCGCCGGACAGCAAAACCCCTAAACTCTCTACCGATTGTGTCAGCTGCGATGAGTTGTTTAACAACTCAGCAGGCAGGCCCAACGCCAGCATCTCATCAACCTGACGACCTCCGTCTACCACGCAGGCGACGGTAACTCCTCCAAGAGCCAGTGAAGCGTCCAGGTCGGTGATAGGCGCATTTTTAGAGCAACGATTTAACACATAGAGAAATTTTGTAGATGGAACATGCAGACGAACACAGAGCTCCACAGCCTGCCTACATCCTTCTACGGAAGTTGCACGCTGATCCATCGCAAAAAGGAGTTGATCACACTGTTGAACCAGGAGAGCAGAGAGCTCGTCCCAGAGACAGGACGTATTAAGGATGACTACATCGGCAACCTGACGCAACGCCTCAAACAATTGAGGGATAGAAGCAACAATAGACTCGGCTAGCTCTGGACGGCTGGGAGGTTCGAGCAAAAGCAGGTTATTGGTTAATTCTGGTATCTGTGCCTGCCCACTCAATACTGCTGCAATGTTCATCCGAACGACACGACACGATTCTTCAGTGCCAAGCAGATAAGCAAGGTCGCCAAATTGCAAATCCATATCTGCAAGAACAACCCTGGCGCCCTGTTGATGGAGCGATACGGCTGTTAACACCGACAGACTGGATTTGCCAACACCTCCGCGTCCGGAAACAAAGGCAGAGATAATAGCTGGGGGGCATCCGGGATCAGGCAGACAAACATTGCCCGCCAAAGGACTGGTATTGACCTGACAGCACCCCTGAAGGGAGGGTGTCGCGTCAGGATCAGGCACATAAACATCGTGTGCTGTCGTAATGGTTGAAATAACCGGTGGTGATGAGGGCACCTGTGTAAGCAGGGCGGTTGGAGGGGAAAGAGACCCTGTGGCCTCCCGTGTGGCGAACTGACCTTGTTCCTGAGCGTTTTCATCCAGGCTTGCGGTTTTTGCTTGGCCGTCACCTAGAGGCTGTGTAACAAAATTGTCAGACACACCTTCATCCAGTTCATCTAAGGCAAGGTAATCCTCCAGCCAGGCCAACTCTTTCGCTGGATCCATCGTATGGGTGCTGGATAATGCGCCATCAAGAACATCAGTATCGGTAGTTGTAGACAGGCGCAGTAGGCCACGAGCCTGAGATTCGTCGATAACTCCACGAACACCAGCGGCCTCAGAGCGCGAAAGGAACAATCCACTGGGAGCACTGTTTTGCAGGTAAATGTCCCTGGAGTGGTTATCCTTGTGCAGAGCCGCTGCCAGGTTTAGGGCTGAAACCTCAAAATCATTCTCAGTAATCAACACCTGCACATGGGAGGCGGCGACGGCCAGGGCCCGGCGACAGTGCAAGGCCGTCTTAAATATCTGAAAGTAGGCACATTTGCAAACATCATGAATCTCATGGTCTATAGCATCGTCGCCCTCATCGAAGGCAAAAGCAAGGGCGACAATGTGCGGCGATCCCCCAATCAGGTCGTCAGTTTTTTCTGGAACACCGCAATGGTTCATCACTAGCCGTCCTGTTTATCATGTGTTGGGACACTATCATAAGCCCCGGTTTCGGCAAGGTCTGAACCAGCGATAACATCAGAAGGCTCCGGGGTTGCGCTCCTGTCGCGCGTATTTTCAGTTAGGTTGGAACCTGGGACATCGTTTGCCCATTGAGCTGTGTCTGCCCCCGCATCAGGGGTTGGAACAGGCGCGACGGAACTGGCATTTTCACCGGGAAGAACCAGGCTGAGGTTTTTGTCTCGAGAAGCAGCCAGTAACTCACTAACCATGGCCGGTTGTACCGCCAGGGTCGCCCATTTTAGCGTGGCACGCGAACTGGAACTGAAAAAACCTGCCGAACCCTCATCTCCATAACCATTGCTTGCTTCCAGAACCAACACGTCGCTGGCGACCAGAGACACAACACTTTCTCCTATCGCATAGACATCAACCGCGCTGCCAGCAACCAGTGCCCCACCTATCGCCATCTCATCGCTGACCGGCACACTCAATGCACATAGACCTTCTGGAACTTCCAGTTTCTGGCCTGAAGTAGCGATCTTGGCTTCCATAATAGGTTCGTTTTTGTAGACGGGGACGCAAACAGATTGGCCATAGGCCGCTTCAGGAGTGGTAAAAGTGCCGGTAGGCAACAGGTCAGCCAACCAGAGCTGTAGTGTCGCGTTATCGGCACTGAGCGTCTCTCCAACGGCAATGTCGCGCGCCGCCACGAGAACCTCAACCTGATCACCGCCGTATTCACCAATAGCAGCGTTGCGACTGAATGCAGCCTGAGCCTTAAGATCGCCCGTATATACTCCTATCAATAACGCCGCTGCCACTCCACAGCATACAGCCAAAATAAGCCGCTTTCTGGCCGCAGTAAGTGAACTTAATAGCATCATATCCGCTCCTTGGGTCTTCCCGATCTCAAACCGACTGAGGGCAGAGGCCGTGGCCGGTAGGTACGTTTGCCCCATCATCCCTGAGCGACCTTTCAGAAACATCTCTTGGAGCTTAACGAAACCTTAACCGCCGCCTACCGAAGGGTAAAAGCTGCCGGTCACAGAGATGCCCGTGTTTCTATCTGCCGTTTGGCTGCAAGTCACCAAATTGTTCTTGCCTGGCGGGAAAGGATTATGTATATTCACGCGTGCGACGCGCTTAAAGACTTTGGCTCACCGTCGCGCTTCCTGTCCCGGCATCCTCTGAGCGCCGTGCAACAGGCAGCCAGGAAGTGAGCCGACTGCCCAGGCTGAAGGACATGAAATGCAGCCTGAAGGCGCGTATAATCCAGTAAGTTGAGAGGAGTGATAATGCCACGTCCGATTATCAATACCGACGAGTGTACGGCGTGCGGTATCTGTGTGGATGCCTGCCCACAGGGTGTTTTGGACATTGTGGGAAATTCCGCCGCAGTGGTTAACGAGGACGCCTGCATCGCCTGCGGCGACTGCATGGAGGATTGTCCCATGGGGGCCATCGAAGATATTGAAGAGGACTAAGTTGGGTAATATGGTTTGTGTGCTATTGAACAGGCCGCCAGCGAAGCGCCTGCAATTGTGACCAGGCCCGCCTCTTTCCTTTAGGTGATTGCAGCAAATCCTCAAATCCCTCTACGTAAACCATCTGGCGTCCAGAAAGCGCGTATCTGTGTCCAGGCTTGAAGTTTGAACGCACGGCTGATGGGGTAGTTGGGTAGGTTGTAGCGGTAGGTCGCGTCACATCCATACCCGGCGACTTTGTGGATTGAGTGGAGTTCTTGTCAATCGCAATGTCGTTGTGCGCAAAGTTTGCATCCGGCGCATCCAAGGATTGTTCACGGTGGGCTATATGGGCTGCAGCTAGAACGTTCAAGGCCACCGCGTCCACTACCAGTAGTGCCTGGGGGTCAATGAGCTCAATCAGTCGCAGCAGTGGTGCACCCTCCAGGGCCACCTGCCCGTTAGGACGCAACAATAGACCACACCAGTTGTTCGCTTTCCAGCCCAAAGCTACCAGCGCGGTGTGTAGGGCCGGGCCATCTGCACCGGAAAAGGGTGGCTGTCTGGCATCCTCGGCAGGGCCTGGCCTGCCTTTCAGTACCAAAACATCACCCAGGCTGTCGCCCTGTAGATAGGGACGATACGTTGTAAGCTGGCGCGTCTGGATGGCCTGGAGATTGGGCAACGGGATGGTCATCTAAACCTGCGTTTCCAATTTGCTTATATATAGAGCAAAAATGAAGGGTGGGGTCAGGAGCGGGCGCGCCGTACTGTATGGCCCGCAGCTCAGGAGAGACAGCATGATGCCATGCATGGGCAGAGAACCTGCCAATTCCAGAAAAGGAAACAGGGTGCCATCCCAACGCCTTATTGCGCCTGTGGACCGTCTATCCCTGCGGTCAACCACAACAAATCCTTCCCTATATACGAACCGAAAAGCAATAACACGCTGGTAACAGTGATGCCGGACGTGGGTGCCAGACGTGCAGAAAAGCTTGGTCTTTTCTATTGGTGATTATAGCTCTTGCCTGTCCAATCAACACCGAATGGTTGTGTACGGCAATCGCCAATAATCTGCGCGGCGCATGTTTATCTATCATCCAAAAGGAGCTCAGAGTCACGCGGTCTTTGATGAAGCTATCTCCATACGCTCTAACAGTACATTGCGTGTTTGCATATATAACCCTACATCAATGGCATCGCCAAGAATGATCTCGCAGTCTTGTGACTCTCGCAAAGTAATGAAGTCGTGGGAAGGATCAAGCACGGCCACTTCAGTGACAGGCCCAACAAAAGAGCTCGTAGCAGGAATCGGCAGACGGGCATAAGGGTTATTTACCATAACATATTCCTGATGTTTTCCTGTACGATCCTCTGCGCTCGGATATGTCTTGGGGCGCAAAAACAGAAGATACTCCTGCCCTTCCTTCATCATGGTGCCACCATAGAGATAGGAGCTTCCTGTCGGTTGCGCCACATACGGCGCTCCATTTCCTTGAAGGCCAAAATGATTACTAAAAGCGGTAAAAGAATCGGGAGACTCCTGTCTCCAACTTTCAAACCAAGGCAGTCGCGTGATTCTCACAGGCTCAAACACCGTGATGGGCTGCCCCGTGCTGATACTATCTCCCCTTATAACCTCGTTCACGCGAAGCTCAGAGATAAACGATTGGTATACATAGGTACGGTCGCCTTCAAATACAGCACGAATGATGACTGGTGTTTCCTCTATCAAGCCATCAATGTCAAGAAAGTCCGCTTCGGGGACATCTTTGCCAATAAGAGCAATGTCTGTATGATTAGCGGCATAATAAAGGTAAGGTAGCCGCGCCAGTTCGTCGGGATGTGCGTTAAAATCTGTGTAACTTGCGCGCACCACAATGCCAATGCCATGGCAGAGCAAGAGTAGGGTGCCCCAGATGGTAAACCAGAACTTATTTCCCCTATCTGGCAGGTTCAACTTCATGAAAGCCTCTTTTCAATCTCCGGCACCTCTTCGCTTAAGCTGCCTTCATGCATCTTGAACCGGCGTTCGCAGAGTTCTTCCAAATCTGCCACATTGTGGGAAGCAATAAGAACGGTTGCGCCACGCTGCTGTTGCTCCTTAATAATTTCCAACACCGTCAAGAGTCCATCCGTATCGAGGGCATTGGTTGGTTCGTCAAGTATCAATAGTTCAGGGCGCTCCATGATAGCCTGAGCGATGCCGAGGCGCTGTTTCATGCCCAGGCTATACTTGCGATACGTACGCTTGTCGCTTGGATCAAGACCAACACGCGCAAGTGCAGCGCATATTTCATTATCGTCTATCTGATGCTTTATCGAGGCTAAAAGTTTCAGGTTTCTAAAGCCTGTGTATTCCTCCCAAAAGCCGACTGCCTCAATGATGATGCCCAGACTTTTGGGAAACGAGCTATTCTCACCTATCGCCTCGCCAAAGACACGTATCGTGCCGGAATCAAGGCGGACAAGGCCGGCAATGGCACGAAACAACATGGTCTTGCCGGAGCCATTGAGACCAAAAAAGCCATAAATTCCACCGCGTTTTAAGTTGACTGAGACATTGGACAAAACCGCATGGCCTTTGATCACCTTGCTGGCATTGCTGACAATAATCTGATCCGCATCGTTGGTGTCACCTTTGGCAGTTTGATGATCCATGTCCTGGCCCATATCTAATCTCCTTTTTCGCTCAAAACAACCTCTTAGAGCAATTCAATACGCTTAATGGATACGACAGAAAACACTATCTCAAACGCTACGAGCACAAGGAGATAGGCATATGATTGCCCAAGAGAGAATCCCTCAATGACTCCTGGGCTAAACATAATTTGCGTAAACACCGTGTCATGCCAGGCAAAAACGCCCTGCGTAGTAGGCAAAAGCGGCGCCCAATTGGCCGTTATACTGTGGGGAGCAGATGCGCAGAGCAGAAGGCTTGCGAAGTAAAACGCCATTACCGTGATAAAACCGGCCAGAGGATGTAAGCGCAGGGCAAGAATATTGACAGGAATAAGAAGTGCAAGCAACATAAGCATGTTCAGAGTGACCGCAGGCAGGAAAAAATTAAACACGACTTGCCAACCCTGCACGGTCGCATCACCCAACATGCCTTTTTGTAAAAACAACAGAGCGCCCACAAACACGCCACCAGAAAAGGAGTACGCGCAGACAAAGCCTCCGAGCTGGATCAGTCTGATCCTGAGCCAGTTACCGCGCTTTATCGTGCGAGTAAAGACATATGCCCCCGCATGTTCCAAGCTATTGCGCAAGTAATCCGAAAACAAATAGCAGAATATAAATGTTGGCGTGACACACAAGAGTATCGCAAAGGCTGACGGCACCGATCCATCGGTAGCAAAGACGCCTCCACCAAGCGTTTGATACAAAATGCTCCAACTGTCATGATAGCCAAATGGACTTAGAACGCCAGCAAGCACGCAGATAGCAAGAACTATGCAAAGGCGTATGGCATAGACCCTTTGCACGGGAAACAGGGCATGGGCTTTTTCTTTGCGCACCTTATACGTCACCATCATATTTCGCTCGCCCGCGCGAAGTCTCTGTGACGGGCAACCAGTAGATTAATCCATATTAAAAGAGCAGTTAGTGACAACAAGGGCAGCGCCTTTACAAAAACATCATATAATGAGGCTGGACACTGAATCTCAGTCAGGCGCCAGCCTATTGTGGGTAATATTCCTACGTAGCCGGGAATATGATCGATAAGAAAATCCCAAATGGCATAGCAAAACAGAACGAGAGCGGCCAGCTGTATCTTTTTTGTAAGAGCATACACGGCAAGTAGCAGCAGGGCGCATATAGAGAAAAACAGGGTATCCAAAACTATGGTGGCAAGCGAGATGAAAGCAATCACCGTGAGATCAAATACGAGAGGACTTTTTATGAGCAGGATTAATAGCGACATAATATTGATAAAAATAGCAAAAATAACGGCCTGCAAAAAAACCAATAGCGAATAACGGTATACTGTGTTTTCGCGATTTTTCAGTCTCGTGCAAAAATTGGCATTTTCAAGCATATGGATTGCGGGTATTGAAAAGATTGTGTAGAGGGGAACCATAACAAAAATAATCATTTCAATTGGCGTGACAAGAAAATAGAACGCAAAAGGATCGGGATTCTCGACATGAAAGCGCAACGCATCATATGTTGCAAACCGATAGACCTGTATAAGCGCGATTGCCACTACAACGATGATAGTCAAGCGATTGATGAGAAAACACTTCAGTTGATAGGCACTCATAATGCTCTCATAACAGCAGGTCTTTTCTGCGGCGCAGAGCAACAGTCAATAGAACCAACAAAACAAAAAGAACCACTGATGGTGCGCTAAGAACGAACGCCTGAGACAGAGCAACAGACAATGTGGAAGGGTAAAGGTAATAGGGCAGCACATAACTTGAGGGCAAAAGGTAAAAAGAAAGCAAAAATACCAAGGTAGGTGTGCCCAGAATAACAAGGCGGCTTTTACGTGTGAACAGAGAAACCACAAACGCCATGAACGACATGATGCCTGCCCAAAGCGAAGCGTAAACTATAAAGAAGAGGTTGTCGAGATAGGGATGGTTAAGGTACAGAGAAGGAAAGAGCGCGTTTTGCGCAAACATGTTCGCGGAATAATCATCGTACGCAGGCGTATTGATGCTTCCGGCAAAGGAGTCAGGCCCTGGTATGGCGGGAAAAATAAGCAACGCCAGCATCTGCGAGAGAAGAAGCGGTAGAAGCACCACGAAAAAACCCCCCAGGAAAGCGAGCAGGGCCGTTGACAGCAGATAGCTTCGCAGCGTACACCGCGTGGCGATTACGCTTGATACCCTGCCTTTCACGTCGACAAAGAAACTGTCTGCAAATACTGATGCCGCGATCAAGAAAATAAGATAAATATAAAAGACATGCATGATTTGGATATGCATGTTGTCCATATTTCCCACCCAGCCATAAGCGGCAGAGGGAAGCTCTGCGCGGTCAGAACCATAGAAAAGTGCACAGCTTTCAGCAAATGCCACAACCACGATAGCCGACATGATGGTCATCGCATACTTTACCTCGGCTCTGGTTAAAAGTCGCCGGAGTTGCATCTTGAATAGATTGCAAAACACACTCATGGTGCGTGCCAATCAGTCAAAAAATTTGGGAGGGCAGATCGAACCAAGCTGTTGCCCTCCCAAATTATTAACCTGACTATCCGAAATTCACATAACCTTGGGTATAGTCAGCGGTCGGTCCCCACCCAATTGTACAGCCACGTAGCAAAACTACGCCCGTCCAAGTGTTGTAATTATAATACGGCAGTGTAGAGGACTGTCCGGGATTTACTGTATAAGAATCTGTTACCCTGTTTCCCACAGAAGTACGATCAATCCAGAAAATCCCACCGCTGTTACCACTGTATACCTGAACTGTAGCGCTTGGTGATCCTGTAGAACCTTTTTGCCCAGTTTACAAGGTTATATTTTCTTGCCATGCAGGAAGATTGCCAGAAAAGCCTGCAGCCGTAGCAAATGCGGGCACTGCCACACCTGCTGTCAGTACGAGTGCTACCACGAGAGTCGGTACCAAAATACGCAGTCTATCCTTACCTTTCATTTCTCTCACATCCTTTCTTACGAGTAGAATTGGCCAGATGCATGTCTTGATGTCATTCAGTCCAGATACATGAACCGTTCATGTCTTGCCCATTGGAATCACTCTGCCCTTCTGTCAAGTAGCTATCAACAACAAAATCTAAACAAATGGAACATATACTGTAAGTAGAATACCGCCTGCCAATACCTCACTGCCGGTAACCGAATTCACATTCTATCCCATGCAGTCTCTTGCTGTCAAATGCAACTGCCGATATATGCCCGATATATGCACCCCTTTCCAGTCAGGGTGAAATCCAAATAACAACTGCCACCCCATAGTGCCATGATGTGTCTCCAGGCACGCCTAGCAGGTCTTGGGCTTCTCGCCCTATCAGCACGTGTGAATGGGTCCTAGAATGTACACCTCCGAACCTGATTCGCGCCTTCACCTGCGCTTCATTTTCACAGCAAAACCAGCCACATCGGCAAAGCGCTGAAGTGGCTGAGTGTCTCCCGCAGACCCAGCATTACCGCTTTTTCCCGGTGTCGGGAAAAAGCGGTAGCAACAACCCAGCCACATTCAGCTTTCAGCATTCAGTTTACTTCAGATGAACCAACCTATTTCATGTAAACAGGGTAGCTGTTTCCCAGCAGCTCCTTGGCCTTTTCATCAGTGATGTTTACATGGTAAAACAGCGAGTAGAATTCCTTGGTTATCTCTACCATATCCACCTCATAGGCCTGGGGATAGAGCATATTGGCCACCCACTGGATACCCAAAAAGCGATTGACCGACGGTGGTCTATCGCACCAGGAAAACGGCACATTAGGCATCGTGTAAACGCGGCCGTCACGCACCGCTGCAATAGGCGCCCAGGACGGATCGGTACGAATCAGTTCATCGGCGCCGCCGCGCACCGCATCATCCCACGCGATGATTACCTGGGGATCTTGGGCAATCACCTGTTCCAATGAAATGTTAGACATGCCCTTTCCGCCCACAGCTTCCACATCGGCCACATTGACAGCCCCAGCAATCTTATAGGCCAAAGCGTGTGTAGACGTCTCCGGCTCAGTTTGCAGGCCATTGGGACCCTCAGCATAATAAAGTTTCAGGCGTTGAGCGGCGGGCACGGTAGCCACAGCGGCCTTGACATCGGCCAACTTCTGCTCGCAATAGGCGGCCAGCTTCTTTGCCTCGGCTTCTTTGCCCAACAGTTTTCCCAGCTCTTGATACACTTCGTTGATGCGCTCCATATTTCCTGAGAAAACCGCCACAGGAATGCCAGTCTGGTTTTGCAGATCATCGGCCTGGGTCTTATCTGCCTCAGTTGGATCGGCAAAGGTTATAGAGATAATGACCTGAATGTTCGCGCTGATAATAGCTTCTGGATTCAGCTCCTTACCACCGCTCAAGGTGCCCAGGTAGTTTAATGAGCGCATCTCGGTGGGCAACAGTTCAAACTCGGCCTCGGTGTATTCCATAGTTGTTCCGCCGGCTAGCTCCGGTGCCAGCGTAAAACAATAGATTTCAGCTGGTGCGCCGGTAAAGTAGATGCGTTTAAGTTCGCTTAACGCCGGTACGGTAATGGTACGGCCCGACATGTCCAGAAACTCCCGTGGTTTAGTAGATGCCGTCTTTGTCGACTCGTTGTCTGCGGCAGAAGGATTTTCCTTGATTTCTTGAACACAACCCGCCAGCGCCAATGGCACCAGCAGCAACAGAATCATTATGGAACAGATAACCGTGGTTATCTGACGTTTCATAAAAAATGTTTTTAACATGACATTACCTTCCTGTTTTTCTGGCGGCCAGCATACGGTTGAATGCCATCCACCATCTAACTGCCGCCCCTCATAACCATTAAGCCTTGTGCTCGTCACTACCCCTCCCCCATCACCTGTCTATCATCCGATAGAAGGCACTCTTATCAGCAAAGGGCGTTACGACTGTTTTGTTTCTTGCCGGGATAACCTGGTTATCACCTGGTAA
Source organism: Coriobacteriales bacterium (assembly GCA_031288185.1). GTDB lineage: Bacteria > Actinomycetota > Coriobacteriia > Coriobacteriales > UBA8131 > JAITDU01. The sequence continues at coordinate 23,258 of JAITRZ010000049.1, read as the reverse complement.
TAGTTGTCCAGGCCGGCACAGGTCTTACAGAGCGTTCTGCCCTGAACCTGCACATCGCGACCATCCATCACCTGCTCGCCACACTGTTCACACGGTACGCGACGCAGAGGCTTGCCGGGAAGGTCAAACTCATCCACTTTTACCACTACCTCCTGCACCTTGAACATCTCTGCATCAGGAATTGCCTGGTAGAAGGCTATAAGTTCCTCGTCACTCAGACCTGGCTGCGGACGGCTCTCGTTAATAGCGCTGATTCGCACTGCCCGACGGCTGGTTATGTCATAAAAACTGACGGCCATCTTACCCAAATCATGCCACTTCAGTCGCCTCCTTCCAATATGACAACCACCTATCGAACTGACAGCATCGGCTATGCAGCGATCCGCCTCTACAAAGGCGATCAAATCCCTGGAACCGCGCAGATCGTCAAGACCAAAATACTCGGCCGCCAAGCGTACCGCGCGCGTGCCGAGTATCTGACCAGCACACAAATGGCCGTGATAGTTCACCGCCTCCCGCAAATCCTCTTCAAATGTGTATCGCACATTCTCTCCGTTCCTCTTCTGTTTTTTGGTGTCTTATAGCCTTTGAGGTCGCCTGCTCTCGCGCCGCTAAGGTCAGCTGCTCCCGCGCAAGCATCCTCTTGGTACCATCGCAGTTCTTGTCCTCTTTCCTCTTTTTTCTATCCCGCTCCTTTCTCTCAGGGCCGCCTAAAAACAGCCGCCGGTTTTCTATCCTGTGCTACCAGCGCCAGACGCGGCGCGGTGTTAGGAGGTTATTTCTTAATGCAGCGACCACAGCCATCAAGGACAAACATCAAGGCAGCGGCACACAGACACTTTCCTGTTTGCCAGAGCGCGTTGTTATCTGTATGATCTCGACTTTGGTTCCATAAATGGTATGCATCCTTTCGCCGGTAATCACCTCGCCGGGCGATCCGTCACCAATGAGCCGACCTTCGTGCATGACAAGCACTCGGTCGGCACAATAAAAGGCGTGGGAGGGATCGTGTGTCACCATCAAAACCGATGTGCCGGCCTTGACCAGCGAGCGCATCCTACTGAGCACGGTTTGTTGGTTCCCAAAATCCAGTGAAGCCGTAGGTTCGTCCATAACCAATATGTCCGGCTGCTGCGTAAGCGCACGGGCAATCAGCACCAACTGCTGCTGGCCGCCGCTTAGGTGGGTATAGGTACGCTGCGCAAGTTGCTCAATACCCAGCTGCATGAGAGCGCCATAAGCAATCTGGCGATCAGAGGAACTGACTCGAGACAGGCGGTTAACATAGGGCGTACGCCCCAGCATCACCACGTCGGACACAGAAAAGGGAAACGGGGGCGTATGCGCCTGTGGTATATAGGCAAAACGTTTAGCAAGCTCACGCTCAGACAGGCTGGTAGTTTCCTGGTCGTCTACCATTACTGAACCAGAAAAGGGCTTGAGCAACCCCAGAATAGTTTTGAGCACGGTGGTCTTTCCGCAACCATTGGCGCCAATCATGCACACGAACTCAGCGTGGCGCACCGTGAAACTGACCCCATGCACCACCTCCATCCGGTGGTAACCACAAACCAGGTCCCCTACTTTAAGCAAGGTCATCCTTAGCCCCACCCCTTCATGTTGCGCCTGAAAATGACGATGAAAAAGGGTACGCCCAAAATAGCGGTAAGGATACCTATGGGAATTTCAACGGTGGTGAGTAACCGTGCCAGGTCATCAACTATCAAGAGAAAGCCGGCTCCCGTTAGGATGGCGGTTGGAAGGAGCAGGTGATAGTTGGGCCCAACGATGGCGCGCGCCAGATGCGGTACCACCAAGCCAATCCAGCCGACGACACCGGCAATGGCCACGCTGAGAGCAGTGAGAAGTGTGGCGGCACTGATAGTCAAAAGCCGAGTTTGGCGGGTGTTAACGCCCAGCGAACGGGCTTCCTCATCACCAAAACTCAAGACATTGAGCTTCCAGCTTTGCAGCATCAAAATAACAAAACCGCAGATAAAGGGGATAACAACTGCCAAAAAATCGCGGTCATTTATTGATGAAAAACTACCCATCAGCCAAAAGGTGATGGCGGGAAGTTTTTCAGTAGCGTCAGCCATGTACTTAACCAGTGACATGCCAGCCTGAAATAGGGTGGACACCAGAATACCTCCCAGTACCAGGCTGAGGGTTGGATCATGACGCACCATACGTCCAAACCAAACAGCCAAAGTAACGGCCAGGATACCTCCCGTGAAGGCGCCAGCGGGCACCATCCAGGAAGGAGCGCCAACCAACAGTGCCAGACAGGCTCCCAGGCTGGCGCCCGCTGAGGCACCCAGCAGGTCTGGAGAAACCAGTGGGTTTCTAAACATGCCCTGATAGGCAGAGCCAGCTACAGCCAGTCCAGCACCCACCAACATGACACAAAGGATGCGCGGCAGGCGAATGTTAAAGATCACCCTGTCTATCTTGGCGGCTTCCAGATTATCGGCCACAAAGGCTGGTTCCAAAAAGTGATTAAAAATACCCATAACAAGCTCAACCGGATTAACGGGATAACGACCCAGGGCAAATGAAACAAGGAAGATAAGAATGAGCGCACCCAACAATGACAATTTTACCAACAGGGGAACGTGATGCTTGAACGCCTGATCCGCTAAAAATTGTCTGTCACTTGATATATTTTGGGAAGCCTGAAAATCTCTGAAACAGTTAGTTTTGGCTATAGGCATGGTGTATCTTTGCGTCAACCTAAACCTCCAAGTTCCCAGGTAATATATAACTTGAATGAGATTATAGAGCTATTTATATATTTGACAAGAAGTAGTATTGCCCGATGGCATCAGCGGTATCCGTCCTCCCGCTATCGTACCCCCCTCCCCTGCGGGTGGGAACACCTTTTGCGACTTGGCGCGCTCCGTCGAGCGTGGCATATCCGCACTATCGCACCCTGTTCTCTGCGGGTGGGGCCACCTCTGTTGTTTCCGTGGGGCGCTCGACCGGTTTCCAGGCGATGTAGGCCCAACGCACAAGATTTTTACCCGCATTGTCATCATTTCCATGAATGGTGTCAATGTAGTGTAATGCGGGATAGGCACCCATCTGAAATAGCGCGTTGACACCAAAGATGAAATCGGGAATAAAGGCATCGGTGTCATCCTGTACACTGCCCCGAGGCTTGAATCCGCGTGGGCTAAATTCAGTGACCATGGTTATGGCGGCCAGGTGGCGGGCGGTGGCGTTTAATTTATCCAGCGCGTCGCCAAGATCCACTACGATGGTAGAACGAGAGGCCACCGCCACGTCTACACTCTTGGGGTGAATCCCGGCAGCCTGCCAATCTTCACCCCAATCCAGGGTCGTAAACTGGATAGTGTCCAGCCCAAGATCGGCCGCACGTTCCTGTGCGGCCCTTATCATTCCAGGAGAAAAATCTGCGGCAATAACCGGATGTCCGCGTTGAGCAAGGGGAATGGCCAGGGTTCCCGGACCAGTGCCCATGTCCAACACACTCCAGCCTGGCTCAAGGGGTAGTAAATTCAAGAAGGTGTCGGTGTATTTGGAAATACCGCTGTGCTCCTTGAACTCCTGTGAGCGTTGATCCCAATAGGCGCTATCGCTGGGAGCGCGTCGCCTTTGACCACGCTCTATCCAGGCCCTGCGCCAGTCTACACCAAGAAGCGTTTGCATGATTGCCCTTTCTTGAAACTACAGTTTACCGATAACTCTGCACTGCCTACGGCAGATTCATGCGCTCCTGTATCAGAGCCGCGCAAGCCCTATGCATCCATAAGCGAGGCGAGCAGGTTAATCCCTGGCAGAAACTGAGCAACATCTATGACCACTGAGCGACCAAAGCGCCGCTTAGCGTCAACAACCAGCGTTGGCCGCACAACAGCCAAGGCGCTTACATACAGCCGTTTTTCAAGGACGCGCACGGCTTCTGCAAAGCCTTCAGCATATAACAATTCCAGTGGCCCAACCTCGTCAATCAGCAGGAGATCGCCTCTGGAAGCGTGCAGGTGTCGGTTGACGACTGCCATGGTTTGCTGCTCAAAGTCCCAGCACAGGCCGTGTTCACCTTCCCCCGCGGTGTCCCTGCGCCTGGCCAAGGGCCTCCTGTGGCCGGAGGGAAGCAACAGCGCGTCAATGCCAGACTTCTGAGCGCCGGTAAACACTGCCGGGCAGAGCACGCCAACCACCTGGATACCCTGTGATTGCGCCACATCTACAAGCTGCAAGAGTTTACTGGTTTTACCCGTACCCGAAGCTCCACTAAGGATAGTTAACATAAGAGCATCTCAGGCGCAGGCAGATTTGGAAGATGTGGCATCAGGGGGAGGGTTCGAGCATCTTGAAATGGGGGGCCGTCAGATACTTCATCAGGATGGCTTTGCCATTCCTGATAGCCCAACCAAATCCCGCTGGCAGTACCTGTGCATACTCACGTGCATAGTTTAATGAAAAGAAATTCTGGGAATCCAGGCCAGCGCCCAGCCAGACACCTCCGAATTGGCTGGTTAAACTGTTGTACCAACCATCGTATTTGAACGTGCCAAATCCCGCCGGGTCACCGCCGATGAGAACGCCAGCAAGCGCCCTGTGCGCCCCACTCTCAAAGAAGGGGATCCATGTCTCCCTGGCATCTTCCCCCTGCGCTGCCCAGACAGCGGCGAGATCGGGAATAACCAGGAGGATATCCGACGCCGGTTCCGGCAATGAAAGGCCGGGCTTTATGACCATAACCCTGCGTACACTCTCAAGGGTGGCGGATGCCTCAAGGAGACCACCAAAAAATTCACTCAGAAGATTGGAGTCGCTGCCAAAGACACAGAAGACCCTTTGTGCAGAAAAGTCATGATAAAGAGGCTCTATGTCCTCCTTGCTGATACCCAGCGGTAGCCTGCGTACCGTTAACAGGTCATCAAAATCAGCCAGTGTAACCCTTTCGGGTAGCACGGGCGTTTTGGGAGCAGCGACCCACCCCGGTTGTGCACTGGTGGTTCGCGCGAAAAGAGTGGTTGCCAGGGTTTGCACTGCCTGCCTATCGCTACCATCATCGGTGATGTGACAGGCCTGGAATTCGTACAACGCACCGGACTGTATCAGCCCCCGAGCAAAACCAGCAGGTGGCAGCACGCCGCGCATTGACCCAAATATGCTGAGGTAGTCATCTGAACTATTCATCTGTAAAACAAGACGCTGGCTAAAGTTGGGCAGCAGGCGATAAGAAACAGCATTGGATCTCGAACAGGTCAAAATAAATATGATTCCGTAACGCAGACCATCCCGCGTAATAGATACCAGAGCATCCATTTTTTCCTCATACAGTTCACTAAACACCTCAAAGTTGTTAATGACAACGAGGATGGTGGGCATCGTAGTACCATCATCTGCGGCAGGCGGCTGGCGCGCAAAAGCGGCAAACCCATCGCCGCGATCTACAAAGAATCGCTTGCGCCGGGTAAGTTTGGCATGAAGCAATTTGAAAAAGGACTCTAACTTGTCACTTTCTAACGCATAGATAACGTCACCCACCTGCGGTGCGTGGCCAAAGGCACCCAAGGTTTCTGCCCCAAAGTCCAAAAGGTAGGCGTTGAATGTCGCAGGACTATGCAGCGAAATAAGGTCATAAAGCAGGGTGAATAAAAGCTGGGCCTTGCCTGAGCCGGTCGAACCGTAGATGATGGTGTTGCCCTGATCAGTCAGGGGAAGGGTCAGGGGGCGCTGTGTCTGATTTTCCGGATCGTCCAGCTCACCAATCAGCGGATCAAGAATGCAAGAGTCAACCGAGCTTTCTCTGACCTGGTCGCCATACTTTGCATAGATAGTGTTCAAAGTTATCAGGGGCGGTATCGGTTCCAACCACAACTTTGACGCAAACAGTGATTCTTTGCAGGCACATTCACAGATATGCCTGAACAGGGCAACAGCCTCCGGTATGTCAGCGACCGCTTCTGTGGCAACATTGTGTTGTGCCTTGGGGGTGGCAGCCGTCAGTTGCTGACCAGTATCAGAGATCAGAACCACGCTGTTATCAACCTTCTCAACATAGGTTTCAGCGGGAATATATCGGCCGCCAGAATAGGCTCCCTGAGCTGTTTCAAACAGTTCGTTATAGCCTACTAAAAAGCAATAACGACCCGGCTGTGTAAGAGCGGCAGCATCTTCACGCCTGATCATTTCCTTGGAATCAGCGGCATCTGCCACCTTGAGGCAAAGCTTGAAGCGCGAGTTTGTCCAAATCTGGTCATTAACCACACCGGTGGGCTTCTGTGTTGCCAGGATCAGGTGCACTCCCAAAGAGCGGCCAATGCGGGCTGTGGAGATAAGTTCATCCATAAAGTCAGGCTGCTGCGCCTTGAGTTCTGCAAACTCATCTGAAATGATCATTAAATGCGCAATGGGATCGGATACAATGCCCGCACGATAAAGCTCCTGATACTTGTAGATGTCTACTGATCCCAGCCCGGCGATGTCACGCGCTTCATTAAATTTTGCCTGCCTGCGACGCAGTTCTGAACGAATGGAAACCAGCGAGCGATTGATGGCCGCGCCATCCAGATTGGTGATGGTACCAGACAGGTGAGGCAAACGATATTCTTTGCCGTCAAAAATACCGGCAAGGCCGCCACCCTTATAGTCGATAAGAACAAAGGAAAGTTCATCTGGTTTGAATCTAACACAGAGCGAAAGGATATAGGAAATGATAAGTTCAGACTTGCCAGAACCGGTCGTTCCCGCAACCAGACCATGTGGTCCGTGGGCATCTTCATGTACATCAACAAAGCACATCTCGCCATCACCCCCCAACCCAAGCGGAGCGGCCAGGCTATGTATGGGGTCGCTATCCTTCCATCGGCGGATGATGTTCAAGTGTTCTGGTTTGCCCACCCTGAACATTTCAAAAAAGCCAAGGCTTTTGGGCAGGACGGATGTGATCTCTTGGTGCTGCGTGTAATTGAGCGCGGACATATGACAGGGAATCTGACGGCTTTCCTCAAGGGGAACCGCAGGATCGCAGGTAAAGAGGATTTGTTGCGCAGGATCAGCAGGATCATACCAGGACGCTTTGTCTGCCATTAACGATTCAGTTTCCGCAGCAACCTTTTTCTGGCTGCGGTTTGCGTCAAGGTCAAATTCAATGATACAGTTTGTATCCTTGGCCAGATCGGTGATATTTTCTGCTATCTGGATAATCGAAAAACCACAATTGTCAGACAGAGCAGATATGCGCTTAATAATGTGTAAGTTTTTGCCAATTTCGCCATTGGCGTTTATAAGTATGAAGTGTGGAAGCGGTCGCTGCGATCTGCTGTCCGGGTCTTTGGACTCTGCCCTTTGAGCGAGTATCTGCTCCAGGTAGCGAGAGAGGTAGGCGGCCTCACCAATGGTGGCGGCTATCAGGCGAATTTCTTCATTGTTGGTAAACACATTGGGAAGCGCTGTGGCAAAGTTCCACTCCATCCTTTCTGCATTCTCTACAAATAACACTAACTTGACCTCGTCGGGGGCGTGAAGGGTAATGACCTGGATAAGGAGGTCACGTAAATAGGCCCAAAGGAGCTTACGTCGCTCCAAGCCGGCAGCAAACCCGCTGGTCAGCCCGATGACGTTGCGTTCTATCAGCGATAGCGCCACCGGAATGCCATCCAGATCAAGATTTAGGCGGGAATACTCCAACACTCGCTCAAACAGGGGATCGACGGTTAAGGTCAGTTTGTCTGCAGGCCACTTGATCTGTGCCTGGAATCGCTCAATTCCCTTACCCAGTCTTACCTCTAAAAAGTCTGCATTAGAAGGCATGCGCTCAAAGAGGCGCCTATCCTGGCGCATCAGCAGGCGCAGACACTCTGAGGCCGACAGGCGGTTTTCAGAAAAGATGGTAGCCTGCAGCTGGCGGGCACGCTCAATCTCTGCCCATCTCCTGTCAAGATATCGCAGGTAAAGGGATTGGCGCTTTTCTTCCTTGCTGACGCCTTTCCTTTTATTGTAGCGTGTCTGTAAAATTGGCCAGAGTACAGCACCCAAAACCATGACAAAAACCATACCTCCTGACGAAACCATCGTCATGAGTGAAGAGCCTGAAGCAGCGTTAGAAAACATGTTCACAGCCATCAGGCCACTACCCATGGCCATGGCCAGGGATGGCCCGATGCGCAAAAGCGCTGGCGGCTCCTCGGTTTCCTGCATTGAGGGCGGCTCCTCTATAATGAACTCTGCAGGGCTGACCTGCCGCCAGACGCGCGGACTGCGAAAGAAGGCGGAACCCTGGCCGCCTCGCAGAGTGCCGTCCATCTTATCATCATGCTCAGGCAGAGGCAGAGGCAGACGATATTCATTTATGCCCTTGGCCAGCAGCTGTTTCTGGTAGTTTGCCGCAAGTGGAGCTGGATGGTTAAGCGTAAAAAAATCCTGCCCTATTATCAGTTTAAGGCCCATTATCCAGATGCAGTCGCCAAACGCCAATTTGTGTGCGCAATCTGCATCAACCCTCAGATCGTTTATAAAGCTGCCGTTGGCCGAGCCGTGGTCATACAGAAAAAACCCATCCTGCTTATAGCGCAATGTCGCATGTCTGGATGATACAAAGGGGCTTGCCAGTATCAGATCGTTTTCTTCGCTACGACCCATACAGATTTCTCCTGGGCTGGCAAAAATAAATTTTTGGTAGGTTGTTTCGCCCGCCGGTGGTTGTCTGATAAACAGTGAGTAGACCTCGTTTTGGTTATTCAGGATTTGCAGCATGGTATCATCACTGCCCAGGCGCACACGAGCCATACTACTATCCAAATCACTGTCGGTAGTCTCAGCGTTCTTCCCGATTTTCCCATCGCCAGAGGTGAGCAACTGAGCGCCACCAAAGCAACTTAAATACCAGTTTTCATCCTGGGCTTCGATGTAGGCCAACGGACGTGGTCGGTCATAGGCGTCTAAGTCGGCTATCTCATAACGTCCAGAAACCGCATCCGGTAGAGTGGTGGTAAAGATTTGATCGTTTCTTATCAGTGTACAAAGAGTGGGCATGATGTGCTGTCTTTTCTGTCAAAGGCCACCGTCAGCATATACTGGCGACTGATACGGACATCTACCTATGAGAAAGGGAGCGCCACATACGATGAGCTAATCCCTTGTTTCCTCAACTACCGCAGAGGCAAGCAGCTGCCTTATTTCAGTGAAGTCTGTTTTAGCGTTGACTGAAAGGGCGGTCCCTGTGAGCCGATACACCCAGGTGACCTCCGGTGCTTTAATCGCCGTTGTGGCTACCTGCTGTATAATGTCGCCCACCGTTTTATCCCGCCGTATGAACTCAGCCACGTGCCAGCGCTGTCCATTGATCTCACCTGTCTTATCGGTCAGAACTGTTGGATTTTCTAGTGTCTTGATATAATTGCTCACCCCCTGTGACGCGGTTTCCAGGCTTGATGTGGGGCTGTCCTCAAATATCCTGAGCAGGATGTTTGGCGCGAATTCTCCCTCGTCTTTCAGTTTTATCGCTGACATCTCTGAGCCGGCTATTGTGGCAGGGCGCCAGCCTGAAGGCAGAGTGATGCGCAGAGTGGGTTTTTGGGAGACCGCACTTTCAGGATACTGTACTGTTGTCATGATGATAATCTCTTTTCTATGCCAAAGCTGCCACCAGTATGCTCAAGGAAGGCTCTATGTCTTCTACATCAAGCATTCCCTGTCTTATCTGGTACAGAAAACCGCCCTCACATCGTACGTCGTCTCCTTCAGGAAATCCTGAGCAGTCTATAGAATCCTGCGGTGTTACCACCACAGCCACTATACCAAAAAAGAAGTAGGCTCCCCGCTTGCCTGACACACGAGTACCATAGGTAAAGGCATTGAAGTCGCGATTATCATAAACACTCGAGATAACCGCGCATACATAATCTGTACCTCCCAGGCCAAAGGGAAAGTCACTAAAGGGGGCATATTTCTGCCTGTACTCATTGCGGCCAAAAACTCCTGTATTGATACGCGCGTCCTGCAAGGTTCTTATATTGGCATTGACCGCTCGGGTCAGCATCAGGCTGGGATCATAGGCGGCCTCAATATGGGTCGCCGCAGAATACATACCGGCGCCCATCTGTGCCTTGTCAAAGTTCCAGCCCAGGGCATGAGCAAACCTGCTATAGACTCCCCATTGTGTCATGGACAGCCTGATGGCAAGAATAGCCATCACAGATATTCCAATAAAAAAGATAACAAACAGCATTACGTAGAAGAAAACGCCCACAGGAGAAGACAGTACAGCCTCCTCGCTGCCAAAGCAGAGGGCAAGGATCGTCACATAGACACCACAAACCACAATGTTAGCAAAAAGCGAAATAAGTAGATGTCTTAGGCGCAGACCGCCGGTCTTGGCGGCACGAGCGGCGACGGCTATCGGGGAGCTTGAGGCGCGCGCCACGGAATGCCTTTGCCTGGCCTCCTTTCTGTGGCTGCTTCGCCTGATGGCCAAAACCCCCTCTTTGGGTGGAAAGAGCTGCCAGCCTCCGCTTATGAGGAGATAGATGCCAATGAGGATCCCCAGTCCAAATTCCCACAAAGCATCCTCCCACTTCATCGTGATGTCCCCTTCCGCAATCAAGAGAACCATGTATGTTCCATGGGCTATCAGATAGATGCCCAGTATCCTGCACAATAACGCGCGCACCTTGACCTTGAGAGCGGTAGTCTCAACTATGCCGGACGTACTGTTCTGAGAGGCAGTGGGACGGCCGTTTCGAAACCAGGCAAACAACTCTTTTCTGGGGCTGAAGAAATGCCAGCCACCGGTGAAAATCAGGTAGAGGCAGAAGGGCAGATAACCTCCAACCAAAGGACGGAGAGAGTTATAAAAGCCAGCCGAATCACGCATGTCAGGAAGAGTATCAAGGAAACTAAGGGGAGCGAGAAGTCCAAGGACGCCCACCAATCTGAACATTATATTAGCTCCCCTGCTCATGTGCATATCCCTTCACATCGGCCAAGAACACAAAACGGGCGGCTATCATCAGTTCTGCGCATGATCACCCTCCTGACAGCCAGGCAAAGAAATCCCCCACGGCTTCTATGGTTTCTGACAGATCCAGATCAATGGAAGGTGAAAGATGAAAGCCCACTCCGGCACCGATTGTGATGTCAACCGATAGGGTGACATGACCATCTTCCATGCCGATGGCACCCCCAACAGAGGCACCAAAGCCAAAAACTACACCCAAATCGCAAGAAGCCTCAACGGGTCCCAGTTGCGCCGATGGCTCAAGGGTGGCCTCAACCCCAAAAAGGCATCTGCCTGCGCGTGTGCGCCAGCCTTTCCCTGCCCTGGGTCAAGGGCGATGCCCGCATCAACCTTTGCACGCCCACCGACAGAAGCAGCGCCGCTGAGGCCTGCTCCCGCAAGCCCATCAGCGAAGGTTGCGTTGACTGACCCTTCGACAGAGGCCTCGATGCTGCCCCCGGCTCCGACAGAGGCAACGACTCCGGAGTTGGTCCAATACTCCTGGGCGGTGGCATACGCTTCGCCTCCAACAAAGAATTCACCCTGCGCGTCAAACGTAACTCCCGCTATCTCTGATTCTACCTGCCCTCCTGAGACCCATGCCGCACGTGCCACAGCCTCAGCACTCCCATACCGATGGGTGACACCATTGACATCAACCCAGCTTCTTTCCTGGGCCATGTATTTGGCCCCGAGCGAACCGGGATTTCCCACAGAGCCAGCAGCACCCCCCTGTGTTTTTGTCAGCTCAGTGGCTGTAATGCGCGCGTTCTGCCACCCATTGGTACTGCTCCCATAGGTACTGTGCCTGAGTACAGCGGTACCGGCGGTGGCCAGTTCAGCATGAAGTGATCTGAGACTTTCGGTATGGGATTTGTAGCGGGTTCCGTAGTTGCCATCCAGATCTCTGACAGCCTCAAAGACCCTGTCAAGGTCTTTTTTGCCCCTGTTATTCTGATCTGTCAGCGAGCGCTGAAATATCTCCGTGTTTTTAAGGGCGTGCATGGCCTCACCCATGCCGTGGCTCAAGCACCAGTTGCCCATGACGGCGCTCCAGTCGCACCAGGGCATGTTGGCCTGCTCAAGCAACCCTCTGAGCTTGTCATGAGTTGTCTGTGTGAAGTCGCGCTTCATGGTTTTTTCTTTTCCTGCCCGATATTTCTTATATCAGCGAGCACTTTCTTCTTGAGCGTTTCACCGTTTTTTGTGATTGTCGCTTCGATTCTTCCCCCGTCGTATTTAATGGCGCCTTTACCATCTTTTTCGGTAACCTTAAAGTCCATAGAGGTGCCGGAATCAAACTGTCCGGCAAAACCGGTGTCCATCTGGGCTATTCTTATCTTTTCGCATTCCCGCACGGCCCGTTCATCAGCTGCCTTGAATTCTTTGTTCGCTGCGGATAACTTTATTCTCGTTCCATCTATCAGTCGGCCCAGGGTGGTCTTCACGGCATTGAGCTCATCGCTAAGGTACCCCATCTGGTCGCGCGCGTCTCCTCGTGACTGTGCAAACGCGCCGGTATACATCTGGTGCGCGTCCAGCTTGTACAACAACTTTGTCAGGCTGGCCGCCGCGTCACCTATTGATTCATAGCGTATCTGGATTGCTTCACTCACGGTTTTTTCCTTTCATGAACGGAAAAATCTATCGGCTTCATCAATCCTGGCCAAGAAGTCGTTGCAGTCTTTTTGATAGTTGCCGCCTTCCTGAATGATCCGGCCAGAAAAACTTCTCAGCTTGCCTGCCAGCGACCTGATTTGTTGGGCGGTGCTACCCTTCAGTTGTTGCGCGAGGTAATCCAAAATAGCTATATATTCTTGGAGCACTTCCGCGAAGAAATCACGATGGCTGGCAAGTTCGACGCCTCTGCGGCTGAATTCCTCATCAACAATGACTATGTCTGTTCTGTTTGCCATGATGCCTCCCAACATCAATTCAAAAAATCTGTCAGTACAACGAAAGGGACATCAGGCTCCTCAGTTCTGCTATCTTTTCTGCACACCGGTACCTTGCATTTTCCAGTTCTGCGATGAGGGAGCGTAAACGGTTTATTGCATCCTGCTCCTGGTTTATTGCGTTTTTCTTGCGGGCAATATCCCTGTTGATCTCCGCAACCTTGTTATAGAGGCTGTTGATTTTCTTAACAAACAGGTTTTCTGCCGACGTGATTCCCTCTCTGGCCATCCTGAGTTGGTTTCCGTACAGTAGGCCCTTCATGTTCTGCGTATACGCTTGTGCGAAGCAAACGCTTGCCGAAAGCACATCCACACTGGTAGCAGACTTCTGAACACGGGAAACATAGTTGGTAAATCTTTCCTTATCTGACCTGAGCCTGCGCAAAACCCCCTCGTGCTCGTTTCTGTCCCGTGTCCGTGCCGCTCGCTCAGCTTCTAAACTGGTGATCACCGATTGGTAGTTTGCGATAGTTGCGGTCAGAGAAGAAATCTGTCCCTCATGGTTGGCGATTTCGCCTACGATTGCGCTGCGCCTGCGCTCATACTGGTCAATCTGCGCCTGCAGCTGTGATCTGGTTATGCTCATGCCGTCCTCATTTGTCTCTTGATGGCATAACTGCCTCCGCCTATGATTGCGTTGATCAGGCCCACATTAAAGTAGGCCGCCAGGGCGGTATCTATCAGTTGTGTGTCTGTATGGCTCATGGCTCGCTCTTTTCGCCAGAATAGAGAAATAGCTCAGGTGCGCTGGTCAGGCACTCCTCCTGTTTGATTCCCTTTATCTTTGCACAGCTAAACCACACCAGGCCGCCACTGCCGGCCGGTAGATGATAGTGCGCAAGCACAACCTCTTGCGTGGGCGATGCTGCTTCTCGCGACTTGGCGCGTCACTTCAGGTTGCGGGAAACATGGCTTCTCAGCCTTTGAAAGCGCCCGCGATCTGAGCGTCAGTATCTTCAAGAATCCTGGCGGTCTTGTCCAGTGAAGCCGCGATCTCGTCCAATAGAGTGTTCATCTTGTTTTTGACATCGGGCTTTACCGTGCCGTTCCATCTGTCTGCATAGGCGCGAGCAGCTTCGCCTTCCCATTCCTGTTGCAGTGTGGCGAGCAGGTTATCCATGCGCTTTATCAGCGCCGCAAGCTCATTTGTCTTGACATTGCGATAGTCAGTTGCTCGCCGCCGCATTTGCTCGGGTGTGATCCTGATCTGATTTGCCATGATACTACTTCCTTTCTTTTTGACATTTTACTGGCCTTGCCTATAAGTACACTTGACATTTGTGCAGGGACATTTGTCAAGTTGACGCTAAAAGCAGTAGAGGTAGCTCCCATTGCCAAGGTGTAGCTCATATATCCTCTGGTTGGGATCAATCAGACTGCCGTCGTCAACCCTGTAGAGAGCAACCTGGGATCCGTCACTAAAAAAGGCAGGTGCCTGCTCCTCGATGATGCTGGCAATAAGTCGTGTCGCCACATGAACACTGATGCCCTGGGGCACCCAGAAATCAAATTCATGATGGGCAGCAGGCACCTGTATATGCAGCAACAACTTACTCATGGTCACTCCTCCCAGCCATGGCCGTCCTGCCTCTCAGCATGACTGCCAACTTACCGGTGGCTGCCAGCAGTATCAGGACTGTCATCAGGGCAAGGATGGCGAGGCTACCAATGATCGCTCCGGCAAGAGCCAGCGGATTATTGATAAGTTGCACAAAAAAATCAGTGCTTACCAGCACATTGCCAAAGCTCAACTCTTGTCGGTTACCCGCAAGATCACTGGCGACGAGGTGAATGTTTTGCAGGTTGTCTGAAGACGCAAGCGCAAAATCGACATAGCCGCCGTTTGCCAGCACCTGGTTGGCACTAAAGCTCTCTGCTGGCACGATAGCGTCATCAAGATAGACACTTATACTGTTAAGGGTATCATCATAGACGCTTATGCGCACAACCTGGGTATCGCTGCTGTAGCGCCCGTTATCTTCAATTCCCTGTGCAGACAACGTTGGTAGGGTTTGATCCACAACAAACCGGATCTCAAGCGCCTCGTCGCCTTCAATCAGCGGATCATCCTTTGGGGTTTTAAGTGATGAGGTGTTGCCGGGTTCGTCTTTGGTGGCTATTGCCAGAGAATAACTGCCGTCCTTGGAAAAATTGGCGGCTTGAACGCTGTAGACATGCTCATACCATGTTTCACTGCCGCCGCTGCTTTGCACGTCGAAATCTGTTCCTTCTACCAACCTTTTCTGCCCTGTATCGCCCAACTGCAACATGACGTCTCGGCCCCTGGATGCGGTGGGATTAATCTCGTGTATCTCAATGTCAATGGGGCTGTTTGTATAATACTGCTGCGTTAATACACTAACTTCATCGCTCGTGTGCCAGGTGGATCCCCAGCGATTGATGGAGTAGATAAGCTCCTGTGCATATTCATTCCCTGCATTGTCTGTGGCCGCAATCTTAATCAAATAGATGCCGTCGCCACTACGGCCAGTTTGAAGATTATGATAATCAAGGTTGACGGTCTGGCCCTGTGCAACGTCGATAAACTGGGTATCAACCGTGCTGGCGATAGCGCCAATAGATGTCTGCGCGAGGGAAATATCCAGCATGCCAGCCGTGGTTTCACCTTCAAGCAAAGCGCCAGAATCAGTAAACGTAACTGCTGGCAAAACAAAGTCAGAATTATGGGCTGTCAGGGCCGCAACACCGTTAACGTCGATGCCTGGAGCAACGGTATCTACTACAAAGGCGGCATCGCTTTCATTGGCAGCAGGCGCCTGTGCCACATTACCGGCCAGGTCGGTATAGGCAATGCTAAAGGCATAGGCACCATCTGCGAGATATCCAATTGTGAGAATATGGGTATCGCCTGTCTCAGCGCTCGCCCAATTGCCTGCCTGACCGTTTGTTGTTAGTACCAGGCCAGGGCTGCCGTCGCCAAAATTGTGCTCAACGATGCGTACGGTCGCCGTACGTCCCTCCAGGTAATAACCCTGCTTGGCCGAGCTGTTGTTATCAAAGGTGACATCAATGGTTGGCGCGGTACGATCAACAACAAAACTGTCGGTTGCCCCTCCTTTATAGAAACTGGTATGACCAGCACGGTCTTTAACGGTTAAGGCAAAGGTATAGTCCGTGTCCTTTTCAAAATTGACTGTAGCAGTATGAACATCTCCTTTGCTCTGCCAGCCTGAGAAAGAGCCGTTGGTGACTGGCTGACTATTGGCGGCATCAAAATTGCGATCTGTGACGGCAAGCGTCAATCGACGCGTCGCTTTGTAGTATCTACTGTTGGCACCGTCCTCGTTATCCCACTGGTACTCAAGTCTTGGTGCCAGGGTGTCGATGGAAATTATTTCACGCACCTGCGTTGCCTGGCGCATGGACATGGACGTCATATCCAGTGTCAGAGTGATATTGGACAGCTCAACTCCTTCGCTGGCATTGGCAGGCCGAGCGCCAGCAACCGCAATGGCATCGCGGGTATTGATTGTTGTAAACAGGGAATGCTCTGTTTGGAGAGAACCGCTGGCCAATAGGCCTGCGGCATCCACATCGTAATCATAGATACCACCCTCGCTGCCGCTTGCCAGTTTTTCTTCGTTGAACGTAACACTAAACAGCGGTGTGATATTCAAAGACGCATCATCAGGGACGGTTCGGACATAATGGAGACTCTGGATGCCGGCGAAAGGCTCGATGGCCGTTATTGTCGCGCCTGCTTTATAAGCAAGGTTATAGAGCCTGCGCCCATTTTGATCTCGATAGGGGGTTTCATCGGGGTGAATGTTGATCGCAGCCTTTTCCCACTGCTTATCCCCTTCTAGTACTGAGCCATAGGGATGGTCTTTGACAATATGCACAAAGCGGCTTTGCTGTGGATCATCTGCTGCGGTTTCTTGATAGAGAAAATCGGTCGCGGTTACCTCTATCTGTCCCTTGAATCCGCTGCTGAGAACAAGCTCGTGGATGCCATCTTTTGAGTCCTGATCTGAACTTGCGACCAGTCTTCCATCAGGGTCGTAGGCGCTTATTACCAGCGAGGCTAGACCGGAGCCCACAGCATCCGACCCCACCTGCTTATCAGTAGTCGTTGCCGAAACCTTTGTATCCCGTGTGAAAAAATAACCATATTCAGTGGCGAAAACACCCGCACTAACCGTAAGGGCACCGTTGAGCCTGTCCAGAGAAACACTGTTGGTGGTATCAGTAAACTTGATGGCCTCAACAACCGGTGCCTGGTTATCCACTTTGAATCTGAATACATCAGCAGCGGGAATTTCGTTTCCGGCATTATCCATGAGATAGAGGCTAAGAACAAACGTGCCTTTGGCGATGCTTGCGTCATCTATCCCTGCGGTATCAATGCACACCTTCCAGCTAGTCATCTGCTGCGTCTTTGCTGTCGCCGTGCTGCCTATTCCCAGGCTGGCAGCGGTTTGCGACAGGATGGCTCCCCTGTTCTGTCCATCAGGCTCAATACTGTCCAGAACAATCCCCTCAGCATCCAGCAGACTGATTCGAGCGCGATAAAGACCGGAATCCTCATCTGCGGCACGTATGTTGCAAATGATCAGGTCATCTTTTGCAAACCAATCTGTGCTGCCCACGCGCACTGTCTGAGCACCCTCCTGGCCAATCGCAATGGTACCTGCCGGAGCTGTTTTTTCTATCAGGAAGTAATTAGTTGCGCCGCCTGTGGCCATCTCCGTATTGGTGGGAACCTCGTCCTGGCTGTTTGTGTTGCCGTTAACATCGCTAAATTCCACATGCAGCACACCGTCGATAGAACCCGATTTAGGAACAGCTATAAAAAATTCAAATTTTTCTGCGCCGCTTACCCTGTACAGATGGATTCCACCATAGGGTTTTGCGTCACTGCCGTCTGCAAGTATCTCATCTGGCGCACCATTGCTTCTACCCTTCAAGCTGACCTTTATCTTCTTGTCATCTATCAATTTTGCAATGTCAAAGGCGGGGCCATACCCGTCATCAGGGATAACAACCACACTGATGTTTGTGTTTCCAAAAAGACCAAAGAGAAACTCACTGTACCACGGCCGCTCCAGGGTAAGCGCAAAGTCGGTTGTTGGCCTCTGCCTGTCCAGACCAAAAGCCGGCATATCGTACCGTTGCGTGATACAGCCCGTGCTGATCATCCTGAAGGCAATTGTTTCATGTTCGTATTTTTGAAGAACACCCTCACTGACATCATATTCAAATTCATCTACCCAGCCGCCTTGACCATCAGGCTGATTCAGCGCATTGCTGTGGCTGATCTTATAACCGACAGGAGCCCTAAATACGACCTTCTCGCTGCTCCAGATGATGTTGGTTTGAATATCCAGATAGATTCCATCAGCTTCAAGCGGGTTATCAAGGCCAATGCCACCCTGATCAGTGGCCTTGGCTAGATCGCTCAGATTCTTACCAGCATGCAGATACGTAACAGAAATCTTATCGCTCAGGTAATAGCCGAACCCGGACTGATCGCCCTGTGTGTCCGTTGGGCCTGTTGCCACGGGATCTTGAAAATTCATATCGCCAGCCTGGCTTGCCCACACCTGAAAGGCACCGACCTTTTGTATTGTTAAAACGCCCGCGCTGGTTACCTCAGCACTATCGGGTACTGTTGATCCATAGATTTTTGCACCACTGTTCAAATCCTGTAAAGCAACATCTGGCTGCGCATATACAAGAGAAAGAGTATCCGTTTGACCGTCACCATAGATATACTCAGATTCAAGACCGATTGCCGAGGGTTTTGCCTGGTTCGCTTTCGCTATCGTATAGACTCCGGTTGCCTGCCCCTCATAATTGCCCTTACCAGTTGCAGTAACTGTTATTGTGCCTGCAGTTGTAGTATCTGAGCTTTCACTGGTGCTGTTGCTGTACGCAATGGTGTAGTCTGTATCAACTGTCAAAGTTGTATGGTCATCAGCCCTCACGCTTATGTCAGGTACCTGCGAAGAACCGTTATACTCATAAGAAGGCTCGGCGGGATCAAAGACGAGATAGCTGTCTGCAAGGTTAGTTTTTTCTGTGGTAACAGAAGAGGCAGAGGGCTGGCCCGCGTCGTATGCGGCATCGGCTTTACTTCTGGCCCAGAAAAAATAGTCAGTGTTCCTGACAAGATCAGTGAAGGTATAGCTGGAGTAACGTATGTTATCCCCTGGATCTTCAACGTCAGAACCAGCATACCAGTCATTCGCGTCTGAAGGGGCGCTGTCTAACGTTGACAGGGCAAACTCAATAATCTGCCCATTGTCCAGACTGGGAGTTTTAAGTTCCACGCTCGTATCGGTTTTTATCACACACACAGGCACTGCGACTACCGCCCCCGTTCCTTTTCCCACCACAGCAGTATCTATACTTGAAACGGGCGCGTCAGAATCATAGGTAACTTCGACACCTATGGTCTTTCCCCAGTCATCCCGCGTCACGCCATAGGTGCGGTAGTCCTGTCCGGTTCCAGAGGTACCGTCCACCGCTGTCCCATCTACTTTCCAGGTAAATGAGTAATCATCCCAGGTTCCGTCAGCAGGCTCTGGCTCTATCACCGCCTCAAGCACATCGCCCACTTTGGGGCTTGCGGTATCTATTGAAACAGAGGTTATCTGAGCCGCAACCAGCGGAGTAACAGGCAGTAGGGACAGCACCAGGGAAAAGGCGCAGAACACGAGCACCATACGCCTGGCTCTATCACGCCACACTGCTTTTGCCGTTGGCATTTTGCGAACTGCCTGTCTCCCCAACAAAAACCCCTTCTTGCTTTTGATATTCAGGCGCCTCATGATGTTGCCTCTTTCTTTGTGTAGCCCTCCATGGATGCCATGAGTTCATTGACATCGTCCTTGTCCATGCCTGACAACAGTACATTGACTCTTATCTGCCAGTCCTTATCAGGGTTATCCTGCTTTTTTTGGTGCTGATAATTCTGCTCAATGCTTAGGACTTCTGTTGCCGGCGTTGTGCTGCATGGCGTGTTGGGTGTCATGTTGCCAGATGCCGTCGGAAACGTGAAATCCGCCCCATCGCCTGCGCGCTTGTCGGCATCAACGAGGACGGTTGTTTTAATCTGAGCAGCAAGTATCTTTGTCTCTCCCCGCGAGGCGGGCATCATGGTGGACGGCTCAGGGTTTGGACAGGAGGCTGTGACGGCTCCGAGCATTTCAGTTGTCCGCTGCAATGTTGTTGTTGTGTCAATATGGCCAAGCGTTTGATCCAATGCCGTTTCGTCGGGCACCTGATCCGGTTTTACGCCCCGATTTCCTGGAGCAGCGCCACTGTCCCTGCGCTGCACAGTCCTTCTGGGTTTGGCCACGGTCTGGGGCAGACGCGTGTTGAGGCGCACAAGCAAAAGCACCGCGATGGCCACAAACACGAGCGCCAGTGCCAGACAGAGCCATTTGGTCGTCTGTACCAGGTTTATCATTGCCCTGATCTGCTCCAGATTCACGCGCCAGCTCCTCCACTGTTTTCTGCCATACCGGTGATACCATTGCTTTCTGCTATACCGGTGATACCATTGCTTTCTGCTATATTGATTAAATTAATGACAATATCTGAGCTGTCCAGCAGATCAGCCCTGAGTTGTCGCTCGCTTTCGCTGGTAATATCCAAATCCTGCAACCCCTGCACAACTTGATCAATCAGATCCTTCTGCGTGTCAAGTGAAATGCCATACTGACTGTAGGAAACATAACGCTCAGTTATGGTGTTAAGCACATAGCGATACATGACCAGTTGAATATAGGTATTGCCAACCTGCCCCAATGTGGTTTCATCGGTTAACACCTCCAGATTGGTCCACAGGTCACCGGGCGTGATGGCACCTGAGCCAATTTGCGCCGCCAACGCCGCCTTTCCTGGGCTATCAAAGATGCTGTCTGAGTTCTGTGCAAGCAAAAGCAGGGCATCGGTTACATGCTGTCTATCTGCCACCAGAGATTGAAGGTTCGCAGCCCTCTGCAGATAGGGCAAAGCCAGGTTTCTGGCCCTTGTTGTTACCTCACCATTATCAAGATAGAAAAAACAGGCAACCCCCAGTTCATAAAAGAAGTTTGAGGCTCGCGCCGGATTATCAGTGGCAAAAATATCGCTGTTTGTTGTAACCTTATTGCCGCTACCGTTAAGAGAAGATTGCATCCAGGTTATCTCATCTTCAGAGATGGAGTTATCCTGCGCGTAGATAGTGTCCAGAAAAGCCTCATAGGCCTCCGGACGTTCCGGCGCCTGCTCAATAGCCGCAAAAAAATCACTTGCGGACGTTTGGGAATCGCGGACATAATTGGCCTGGCCACGGCTGATGAGGCTGCTGTAGGATTGAGCGTTCAGGCTACCCTCCGCAAACTGCAGAATGCCAGCTGCCACAAACAACACAGTAGCGACAGCGGCGACAGCAATCATCTGCCTTTTCAGGCGACGACGACGACGGAGTACCTCGGTGTCCAGATCCCGGTATCGCTTGAGATCCGCTGTCAGCTCCCCTGCGTTCTGGTAGCGCTCATCTGGGTTTTGCTGGGTACATTTACGGATGATGCCTTCCAGGCCACTGGAGAGTGAGGAATCTATCTCGCGGATGGGACTTATCTCATAGGGAGGTTCAGCCGGATTATGTCCTGTAACCAGATGATAGAGAGTGGTTCCAAGGTTGTAGATGTCTGTGCGCGCATCGGTCTGATGTACTCCAAACTGTTCTGGGGCCGCATATCCCTTTGAGCCCAGGGCTATGGTGTCATCAATGCGCCCCGCCTTATATTCACGCGCGGCGCCAAAGTCAATGATGCACACGGTACCATCAGGTCTGAGCATGATATTGCCCGGCTTAAGGTCGCGGTAGATTATGGGAGGATTTTGGTTGTGCAGATATTCAAGGACATTACATATCTGCAAGGCCCAGCCCACAACCTGTTCCTGTGACTGGGGACCTTCTTCCCCCAACAACATGGAAAGAGACACACCTTCTACATAATCCATGACGATGATAAAGAAGCCGTCTTCATCCACAATATCTACGATAGAAGGCAGGGAGGGATGTGAGAGTCGACGCAAAATATCACGCTCCGCTATAAGATTGTAGCGAGTAACCTCGGATTCACGCAGGCTTTCCTGCTTTATCTCCTTAACAGCCCAGTGCTTGTTGGCGCGTTCATTGATGGCATCATAAACGATGGACATGCCACCTTCCCCCACCTTGCGGAGAATGCGGTATTTTTCTGCCACTATTTGCCCCGGTTCAAGCATGGGCATCCCCTAGCATATCAACCTGGAGCACGGTGGCTGAAATATTGTCAGTCTCGCCTCTTTCCATGTTTAAGGCAATAAGATGTTCTATCCTTTGCGTTAACTCTTCACTCGTGACGTCCTTGTTGCCGTGCTCAGGTGCCAGGATAGTAAGCATTTCAGTAGGCGTAATCAGATGACGAAAACCATCGCTGCAGATGAGATAGCTGGCCTGAGTTTGACATGATCCGCGCAAAAAAACGGGCTTGAGCTCCTGGGTAAGTCCCAGGCACTGTGCTAGCACGGCCGCTTCATCCAGACCGCTTATGCGCTCTATGGCCTCTCTGCGCTCCGTACGCTCGGCCACACTCAGGTTGGCCAGGGTTTGATCAACTGAAAGTTGGGTAATACCCGCCTCATTTTTAAGCTCATAGAGCCTGGTGTCCCCTATCATGCAGGCCAGCCAATCGACCTCCTTTTGATCAGCGGCCGCGCGCGCCAGCTGGGCGCAAAGTGTCGTACCCATCTCCATATTGTTGGCGGCGCTGTAGCGCAGCAGCAGGTCGTTTGCCCTGATGATCAGGCCGCGCCACTGATCACACACTGCGTCAGAAAAAGCGCCGGAAGCAGAATCGCCGCTGGCAGATTGCCGGTCAAGTTTTGGGAGTTCACCCGTAAACCACTGCGCCAGCAGACTGCAAACCACCGTGCTGGCGTACTCCCCTCGAGCAAGTCCACCCACACCATCGCAAACGGCGATAAGCGCATATTTGATCCCCACTAATCCACGCGCGCTCATGGCCAGCAAGGCATCCTGATTGAGCGCTTTTCTTGTTCCCGCGCTGCTTGCGTATCCCAAGATGAATGCGGGGGCCTTTTTGCTCATGATTGTTCCCGGAACAGAAGCGGCTCGTTTGAAAGTACTATCTTGTCACCATCTTTAAGTGGTGTGGCAGTATGGGGTTCAAGTCGCGCGGACAAAACGGACAAAAAATATGTTGAAGTGCACCCTTAGAAGTGCCAGCATACACAGGCAAGAGTAGTGCGGTTCTAAAACCTGCTGGCAACTCGACTGCAAAAGGCTGTCATATGGCACAACGCATCGC
>JAITRZ010000041.1 GCA_031288185.1 Coriobacteriales bacterium | reverse complement strand
CTGTCACCCTCACTCCCTGCTCAAAGCGATACAACAGACAGAAGTGATGTTGTGTCCCCGCAGCCGGAAGAGCCTGCAGATACCCTGTCCTGGGCACTGGGTCTTGCAGCAGCGGGGATTGTTATCGCTTCTGCTGTGGTGCTTCTGGTAAGGCGCCATACAAAGAAGACCTGTGCCGCCCAGCAAGCGCCTACAAAAGGGGAGGAGTGAGCGGATCTGAGCCCTGCGGTGCGTGGTTCTGCGGTGCCGGTGGCCTGTGCGTGTTGCGGGAGTCAGCCGGTGTCTGCACCTGTTGTAGAGGCTAACCGGTGGCCTGCGCGCGTTGTAGAGGCTAGCCGGTGCCCGTCGCTACGCTGGTTATGCGTCCGTTTCATCCTTCACTTTGCCGGTTTCTAGGATGTCCAAAAGCTGGGCTTCATTAAGGATGGGGATACCCAGCTGCTCGGCCTTGTTTAGCTTGGAGCCAGCGCCGGGACCGGCTACCACATAGGAAGTATGATGAGATACTGAAGAGGATGTCTTTGCGCCCAGGTTGCGCAGCAATTCCTCGGCTTCTTCTCTTGGATAATGTTCCAGGGTGCCGGTTAGCACAAAGGTCAGGCCAGCCAGGCTTTGTGCTGGCGCGGTTAGACCCTGGGAACCCTGCGCAGAGCCCGCAGTTTCTTCCTTGGCATTGGAAAGGCGTACCCCAGCTTGACGCAAACGGCGTATCAGATCCTGGTTTTGCGCCGTGGAAAAGAATTCGACAATGTTCAGAGCGATGACGGGGCCCACACCTTCGATGGCTTCCAGGTCGGGCTCACGAGCGGCGATGAGCTCGTCTATATTGGTAAATTTTCTCGCAATTAAATCGGCTATTTGTCTTCCTACATTCCGGATGCCCAACCCAAAAAGCACGCGCTCAAAAGAGCGAGACTTGCTGCGTTCTACCTGTGCCACCAGCTTGGTAGCTACTACCTTGCCCACCAGTGCAGGTTCCCTGGAAAAATCCCCGACCTTTTTTCGTTTATTTGCACTCTCGATGCGAAATTTGAGCTCACCGGTTGGGATGTTTGCAATGCTCTCAGTGGTCAGGTTGTAGAAGTCAGCCACGTTGCGCAGCAGTCCAGCTTCAACCAGCTTCTCTATGAGCCTGGGACCCAGACCATCAATATCCAGGGCGCCGCGACTAGCCCAGTGCTCAAGCCTTTCCTGGCGTTGAGCCGGACACTCGGCACTGACACAACGCCAAGCAACTCCATCCTCGTCCTTAAAAACCGGGCTTGAACATGACGGGCAGCGTGTAGGCATATGCCAAGGCTGGGCATCATCGGGCCGCAGATTCAAAACGGGCCCAACCACCTCTGGGATAACGTCGCCAGCCTTACGAACGATGATTGTATCACCCACACGCACGTCTTTGCGGCTGACCTCATCGGCATTGTGCAGCGTCGCCCGCGCTACGGTGGAACCGGCCACAACCACTGGGTCAAATTCTGCCACGGGTGTCAATACTCCGGTGCGGCCAACCTGTACAACGATGTGCCTGAGTAGGCTAGTCTGTTCTTCAGGCGCAAACTTATAAGCGATGGCCCAACGCGGCGCTTTCGCGGTAAAACCGAGCTGGCGCTGTAGGGCAAAGCTGTTAACCTTAACAACAACACCGTCAATGGCATAGGGCAGGCTGGCGCGCAGTTTGTCCGCGTCAACGCAAAACCGGTGAACATCGGCAGCCGTTGTGCACAACGCAATGTTTGGATTGATATGAAAGCCCGCAGACTTCAGCCAGGCTAAAAACTGCCACTGGCTCCGTAATCCAAACCGGGGGTCTGCGGTCAAAACATCGGGGATGGCGTACATAAAGGTAGCAAGGTCACGATGGGCGGTAACCTGTGGATCCTTTTGGCGTAGAGAGCCGGAGGCGGCGTTGCGAGGATTAGCAAACAGTTTGGGCACCCTGGGCTTATGGTCATCGGTTGAGCTGGCATTTGCAGCGGGAGCAGCAGAGCCAGCGATTGCGCCATCGGCTAAACTGGCATTTGCGGCGATAGCACCGGCAACAGGGGTGCTTGTAGCAGCACCTGAACCGCCATCTGCACCGGGCACACCGGCAACAGGAGCACTCGTAGCAACCGCACCGGGAGCAGCAGCGGGAACAGGGACACCGAAGGGATCAGAGGTATCGGTTGCCGCTGCTGATCCGTTTGCGGCCGCAAGAATCTCCTGATTCAGGCGCTCAAAGGAGGCCATGGGCATATAAGCCTCACCGCGTACCTCAATGCTGCCAAGCTGCCTGGCCTGTTCCATAACGCGCGGACTCAGCCGCAGGGGTATGTCATGTATGGTTCTTACATTGGCGGTAATATCCTCGCCGGTTGTACCGTCGCCACGGGTAGCGGCACGTGTTAGTTCACCATTGGTATAGGTAAGCGCCAGTGATGAGCCATCAATCTTTAATTCGCACACCAACTCCAATGGCGTACCGTCCGCGAGCAATGCCTGATCTACCTGGTTTGTGGCAGGGTCAGGATCGGGGTTTAGCGCAACCGTTGAGTCATGCGAGGCGGCCAGGTCGCTTACCGCCTTAACCGTGCGTGCAAGCCAGCTGTCTAATTCATCAAGATTCATAGCATTATCAAGCGAATACATTCGCTCAACGTGACAAACGGGCGCAAAGGTCTCCCCCTGGTAGCCACCAACGCGTTGGGTGGGCGAGGATGGTACAACCAATTCTGGATAGCGCGCCTCCAGAGCCTCAAGCTCGCGCATCAGCGAATCAAAGGCCGCATCACTGATGGCCGGCTCATCAAGCGCATAATAGAGGTAGGAATTATGTTCTATCTCAGCGCGCAATTCCTGGACGCGCTTTTGTGCTTGTTGCAGTTGTGTTGCTCCTGGTTGGTCGGCTGAATGGTCAGAGGAATAGTGACTCATACTAACTCCTTGCTGATGCCCGACAAGGAAAATCGCCGGCATCTGCCTGTTCCGCGCGTGTAGAGGTACGTTGTTTGTTAGCAAAACGCACATCACAGGCTATATCTAACGTCATTTCAAACGCGCGTGTCGCGGATTTTGTCTGCGCTCCCACAGTATAGTGTCTGCTAGACTGTTTGAGGTGCCAGATTTTTTGGGGATTGCGGTTTTTGTGAAGTCAGCAGGTAGTCAGTAGGTAAAACCATTGTTGCAATTTTCAAGCGTGTCCTTTCATTATCCATCCTTAAACCCGGAGGCAGATACAGAAACTAAACGGCCTGTGCCGCAGCCGACCTCGCAGCCTACGCGCGGTGTTGCGTTGCAGGTGCACGGCGATTTTGGCGAAGAGCAGCGAGGGCCTGTGCCTTACCCTACGCGGCCTTTATTCACGCGCCGCGCGCCCGCAAACGCACACATACCGCCGGCCGAGTATGCGCTACCGCACGCGTACCCACGGGCATCAAGCGCCGTTTGGCCAAAGCAGGTTACAGATAGGGATGCGGCCGGGAACCTGCCGTCGGCGGAGGAGGCACCCACCCACGAGCCCCCGCCAGACCGGTTGTTTGACCCGCACCCATCCTCTGTGGGGGGGCTGACCGATCTGAATCTGAGCGTAAGCGCGCAGCAGCGAGTTGTGCTTTTAGGCGCCAACGGCTCAGGAAAGTCTACATTGGCCCTGCTTGCCAACGGGCTTTTGTTGCCCAAACAGGGGGAAGTTCGAGTTGATGGCCTCCTGACCCATAATTGTAAGACCATCACTGAACTGCGCAGCCGAGTTGGCTTGGTTATGCAGGATGCCGACAATCAAATTGTCTCAACCAGTGTTTTTGAGGAAGTGGCCTTTGGGCCTCAGAATCTGGGCTGGAGCAGGGAGCGCATCTACGCCAGTGTTGCGGATGCGCTGGCAGCCGTTGGTTTTGATGCGGCCATGGCCAGGCGTGATCCCAACACGTTAAGTGGTGGCGAAAAGCAGCGCCTCATTCTGGCGGCGGCACTTTCGATGGCCCCGCGCTATCTGGTCTTGGATGAGCCTACGGCTATGTTAGACGCGCGCTCGCGGCAGGAGGTGCTGCATTGTATTGACGTGGCGCAGGGTAGGGGTTGTGGCATACTGCTCATTACTCATGATCTCTTTGAGGCTGCCACCGCTGATCTGGTCGTGATAATGGACAGGGGCCGGGTTGTGCGCCGTGGCAGTCCCTCTGAGCTTTTGGCTGACAGGCCGATGCTGGAATATTACGGGTTGATCTGTGAGCCGGCGGACATCTCCTGTGATACAACTGACAGCACGGATCCTGCGCCTGCCCGTACGTACGCGGCAGGCGCGCCCTTGCCGTCAGAAAACTCAGGTGCGCCTTCAGCCGTATCACCAGAACATTCAGGAGAACCTTCAGCCGTATCATCGGAATATACAGGCGTGGCTCAGGGTGGCAACCCCCGACGTTTGCGAAACCGGGTGTGCCTTCGACACCGGGATCACGGGACACGTTTGCATAATCAGAATGACCTGACGCTGGAGTTGCGCAACGTTGGTTTTACCTATGCCTCTGATACGGACTATGCACATTCAGTGTTAAGCGGTATAGACTTTAGCCTGGCTCAGGGGCAGTGCGCTTTGCTGGTTGGCGCGAGCGGCGCGGGCAAGTCAACCCTGCTGCGCATTGCCGCCGGCCTGCTGGCGCCCAGTAAGGGCAGTGTGGTGCTTCGCGCCCCGCGCGCTAGCCGCCGGCCGCATCAGACACAAAACAGCCACGGCGACCAGGCAGTTCAGGACTATCTCTCCGGTTGGGATATTCCACCATCGCAAAGCAGACGATCCCGCAAGGCCGGCCAATCCGCCCCTACTGTCCACACCGCTCAGGTTGTCCAATCCGACCACGCTGCCCAGGCTGCCCAATCCAACCAGGCCGCTCACGCTGTTCAACCCGGCCAGGTTGCCTTGGTCTTTCAGCAACCAGAAAGCCAGCTCTTTGCTTCAACCCTGGCTGAGGACATTATTTTTGGGCCAAAGAATCTTGGGCTTATTAGCGGCCCTGAACAGCAAAAACAGATAATTGATCGCTCGCTTTTGGCAGTGGGTCTCACACCGGAACGCTTTGCACAGCGCTCGCCGTTTAGTTTAAGTGGGGGAGAGGCGCGTCGGGCGGCGATTGCTACAACCCTGGCTCTGGAAGCGCCGTTTTTACTGTTGGATGAGCCGAGTGCTGGCTTGGATGCTCGCGGCAGAGCCTTTGTGTATGAATTGTTGGCGCGACTGGTGCGTCAGGGAACCGGCGTTCTGATCGCCACCCATGACCCGGACTATTTCTGGCGCCTGGCAACGGACTGTTATGAGCTGTGTATCTGTGATGGCTGTGGCCCTGCGTTCTTGCAACGCCTGCCCCTGTCTCATCAAGAACAGAGGATCTCAAAAGAAAATCTCCAAGAACAAAATACCTCACAAGAGGATCTTCGCAAGCAAGAAACCTTAACGGGGGATGGGACACAGCCATTGTTTCAGGAGCAGTCCTTTGAGAACAAGGAAACCCAGACGCTCACCCAGGGCTTATATTGGCCTGCTGGGGTTTCTCGGGGATCGCCTCCGGATTTGTTTCAGGCCGGAGAGGAAAACTGAGGTGCCTGTCGCAGTGCCTTTTGGGCAGTATGTTCCCGGCGATACCCCCCTGCATCGTTTGGATGCGCGCATCAAATTACTGCTTATAGCTGTAGCTGTTTTTGCGCTGTTTGCCTGCCAAAGCTGGTTGGGACTCTTAGCCTGTGCGGTTTTGATTGTGGCTGGTTTTATGAATGCGCGTATCGGCCTGCGCCTGGCACTCAGGGGCCTTAAACCGGTTTGGTTGATACTGGCCTTTACCTTTCTGGCCAACGCACTCACCTTTAGTGCCCTGGCGAACGCAGAGACGGTATCGCTGCCACTGCCGCACCTGCTGATTTGGTTATATCAGGCCCTGACGTCGGCCGATCCTGCAGCGCTTGAGTCATCCGCAGGCGCGCAGCTGCTCATTCCCAAATCTATCGTTTTTATTGGCAGTTTTGGCATAAAGCCTCTTGGCGTACTAAGCGGCTTGTATTTTGCGTTACGTATTACGCTGCTGGTTTGTCTGACCTCACTACTTACCTATACCAGCTCGATAGTTACCCTTACCGATGCCATTACCTCGCTGCTCTCCCCACTCAGGCTCCTTAAGGTACCGGTAGAAGACATTGCGATGATGTTTAGTATTGCTTTGCGCTTTATCCCCTTAACGGCCGAAGAGGCCGAGAAGCTGGTTGTTGCCCAAACCGCCCGCGGTGCTCGCTTTGATCAGGGCGGTCCTGTTCGCCGCA
This sequence comes from Coriobacteriales bacterium, assembly GCA_031288185.1. GTDB lineage: Bacteria > Actinomycetota > Coriobacteriia > Coriobacteriales > UBA8131 > JAITDU01. The sequence continues at coordinate 20,070 of JAITRZ010000041.1, read as the reverse complement.
TCAAGGCCTATCTTCCGGTGCTAGTGCCCCTCTTTGTCAACCTGTTCAAACGTGCTGACTACCTGGCCCAGGCGATGGAAAGCCGTTGTTATCGCGGTCGGGGTCGAACCCATCTTGCCCCCACTCATCTTAGCGGTTCAGATATACGGGCTGCAGTTATACTTGCCACCCTGTTTGTCGCCATCGGTATTTTGCTCTGAGCTTGCGCAACGCGCCTGTGGCAGAGCCGGGCGGTAGACCCCTCTCTTCTGAATGGTTTGAGAGGGACAACCGGCAGGCCATTTGGGCGCGCCTGTGGTTTTGTTTGGCGCGGGTAGAGCGCCATCTCCTAGAATGAGCCTAGTTACACTACTGCCCGCCCAGCATCGCCGCTTATCGCGTTCACCAAAGCGTGAGCTAGGCAAAGCTACTGCCTGCCCGCCCAGCACGGCCACCCATCTGCCGGCAGACTGGGCCTCTCAGATTTGTATCCGTTCCTGAAGCCAAGGAGCCATGATGACAGACACCCACAAATCGGTCCCTCGGACGCCACATAACGTACAGCAGGCCGCCACCACTACGGAGCCAGTTGTCAAACGGGCGCTCATCTCGGTCACCGACAAAGCCGGCATCGTTGACTTTGCGCGGGCGTTGCAAGATGAGTTTGCGGTGGAGATTGTCTCAACCGGCGGCACAGCCCGGCAGTTGGCGGATGCGGGCATCAAGGTACGCACCATCAATGAGTTGACGGGTTTTCCTGAAATGATGGACGGTCGAATCAAAACCCTGCATCCCAAGGTGCACGGGGCTATACTGGCACGCCGCGACCTGAGCACGCACCTTGGACAAGCCAAGCAATACGGCATTGGCCTGATTGATATGGTGGTGGTTAATCTCTATGCTTTTGCGGCCACGGTAGCCAAGCCTGACGTCACCTACGCGGAGGCCATAGAAAACATCGATATTGGTGGGCCAGCACTGTTGCGTTCAGCGGCCAAGAATCACGCCGCCGTGACGGTTGTTTGCAACCCGGCTGATTACGAGTCTGTGCTGCTGGAGTTGCGTCTCCACGCCGGAGCAACCACTCTGGCCACCCGGCGCCGTTTGGCTACGACGGTCTTTGCCGCGACCAGCGCCTATGACAATGCAATCTACACCTGGATGTATGACCAACTGGCCATAGAAAATAACCATTTTAACCAAGAAGCAGCTGCATCAGCAACAGAACCGGTGGGGCGACAGGATACCCTCTCTTCCTCCGCTGCCACCCCTGACCTGGCGGGCTCTCCCAGCGAGGATTCCCCTCCCACAATTTCCGCCACCCCTGACCTGGCGAGCTCCTATGAAACCCCCGGCTGCCCTGTTTGCGGGCAGACCGAGTCACTCACCCAATGGGGAGTGTTTGCAATAGATAAGCGTCTGTTTCTTTGTAAGCAACAGGAGTTGCGCTATGGCGAAAATCCCCACCAGCCAGCCGCCTTCTATCGTTATGCGCCCGGTTTGGACGCGGCCATGTTGCCACCAACACTACGCGCGAACGCCGCCCTCCCTTCACCCAACCCTGCTTGGCAACTGGGCCAGGCCCAGCAGTTGCAGGGCAAGGAGTTGAGCTATAACAATTACCTTGATCTAGATGCCGCCTGGGCTGCGGTGCGCGAGTTTAGCGAGCCATGTTGCGTCATTATCAAGCATCTTACTCCCTGTGGCATTGCCTGCGCGCCCACTCCTGCCCTGGCCTATGAGGCGGCCTTTGCCTGCGACCCCATCAGCGCCTTTGGTGGTGTCATGGCCTTTAATCGCCCGTTGGATACTGCGGTGGTCGAGGCCATCTTTGAGCGTGGTCAGTTTGTCGAGGCGCTGGTAGTGCCCCATATTGAACTGACGGCGCTTGCGCTACTTAGCCAGAAAACAAATCTGCGTGTGCTGGAAACCGGCGGCATCAACCCAACCGGCAATCAACTGGAGTTTCGCAGTGTGGAAGGTGGCTTGCTGGCAATGGTCTCGGACAGTGTGAGGGAGGATTCTCACACCTTTGAAGTTGTGAGCCAACGCCAGCCCAGCTCTGAGGAGGCACAGGCACTCCTGTTTGCCTGGCGAGCCTGCAAAAGCGTTAAATCAAATGCTATTTTAATTGCCCAAGGCAGTGTTACGGTAGGCATTGGCTGCGGACAGCCCAATCGGCTCAGGTCGGCTGAACTGGCGGTTGCCCAGGCTGGGGACAAGGCTCGGGGAGCCGTCGCCGCTTCTGATGCCTTTATGCCTTTTGCCGATTCTCTGGAGGTGCTCGCCGGATCAGGGGTAACAGCGCTGATTCAACCAGGTGGATCAATCCGCGACAACGAGGTACTGCTCGCCGCCAATGATGCCGATATGGCCGTGGTCTTCACCGGCCTGCGGCATTTTCGTCATTAGACAAATCCGGTCACTCACCTTTGACACATGGAGCCCAAAGCGACATCGGTCAAGCCAGAAATCGCCCTCAGCCACGACCTTGAGCTGCGCTGGCGCATCCAGGACGGTCAGATTCCCCTGCTTGCTCGTCATCTTAGTTCTCTACGACAATGGGGAATGACGCCGCCGCTATGCGCCTGGGTTCAGCAGCGACTGGAGACAGCCGTAGGCACACTCTGGGATCGCGATACCACCGCTGTTCTGCGCCTGGCCATTGCTGCTGGCAGGGCGGTGACGTTGGCGGTAGAAAAGCTAAAGCCGCCGCCGGAGTTGACGGTTGCGGATATACAGGTGCAAGACGGGTTCATCACCGGGCTTAATTGTCATGGCAGGAAACTTGATGCCAGTGTGTGGTTAGAGGTGGATGAGAGAAAAGAGCCTGCGCCCTTTCACGAAAACACGCCCAGACCCGCTTCTTGGCTGGTGGTGGCGCAGCCGCGCGCTTTCCAGCACCTATGCGGAGCCGCTGACACGCTAACCTGGCAACTGGCGCAGACCCTGGGTTATGACGTTTCTGCCAGTCTACAGCCCGAAGCGCAACTCGCGACGGCCCGTGCGCTGTTTGCCATTTGCGACGAGTATGGTTTTATCCCCATTCAGAAAACAGCAGTGCCTGGTGGTCTCAGGAAAGATGTTTGTTCAGGCGCTCTTTCTGCGGCTACGGCTGCCACCCCTTCTGCGGCTGTCACCCCTTCCGCAGTTGCGCCTATCGTTCTGTCGGCGGATGCCACCCCTTCTGCAGCTGCCACTCTGGCCAGTCATCTCAACAAGGTTTTTCCTCCCGTGCCACTGTCCCTGTCACGCTAAATGTAAGGATAGCTTCTGGAGTGTCCGGGAGTGTTCGCACTTGCGTTTTTTTCTGTTACCTCAGTGCTGTGGATTGTAGCGCGCCGGCATCTTCCCGGCGGCTTCGCACCTTCGCTCTTTTTGCTACCCCTGCTGCCAGGATGAATAGGGGGATGAATAGGGGGGCACTTCCTTATCGCTTGCATCGTCTGACAAGCCGTGCGTTTGCGGGTCGCGGGGGCAGGCGCAGATATGACAGAGCAGCGGAGCGGCTAAAAGCAGGGGCAGCCAGGAGCGCAGGGTGGTGTCAAACGTAAGTAATGCTGCCAGTCCAACAAGCAAAAAAAGCAGGACTACCAGCGTGCCACGCCAATTTCTAACAATCAGGCAGCGCGCCAGGGCAACCAGAGACAGCCACAGGTACAGAGCGGGAGAACCCAGCAGTCTTACCGCCAGCAGGTCAGAGCCGATAGTACCCTGGCCAAGCTGTATCAGCCACCAGCCCAGGTCTGGCAGGAAACAGCTTGCGCCGGTTGTATTCGCCGTTTGTTTGTCTGAGCTTACGGGCCACTCGTTAACAGGCGTTCCTTGGGGTTTGGGCAGAGGGTCAGTGGTGCCAGGCCCATCACCAGGCGTTATCTGTGCCGTTGCGCCTACCGTCTGCACCGCCATATCTTCTCTTATCGTGTCCGTAAACGTGCCTATTTCATCAGCCCTTTCTTTATCTTTGGCCGTGTCCGGCAGCGTGTTCAACGCTCCTGCATCTTCTTCAGTTGTGTCCGGTGCTACGTCTGTTGTGCCTGCGCCTTCTTCGGTTGTACGGGCACCCACCCTTGTGGTTGCCAACGGCAGGGCAGCGTCTGTTGGCAAAGCCCCCGGATACCAGGCGGCATAGCTGGCACGTAGCGCCGCGTCATCTTTCATAAATGTTTGGGCGCGCGTCACCTGCTGGCGAGAAATATCAAGTACGTCCGGTACCTGCGCCGCCGCCGCGCCGCTGGCCAGCGCGGTCACCAGCAGCAAGAAGCCAATAAAGAGCGCGAGCCCGCTCGACAATGCGGCAAGCAAGCGCGGTCGCAGGTATCTGCGCGTCAAAATCAGGGCTATAAGCGTAAAAAGCACCAAAGCGAGAAAGGCTTCCGCATGGAGCAAAAGCGCTATCGAAACCAGCAAGGCAATTGCCAAACAACCTGCAAAGCCCACGTGTCGCAGCCGGTCTCTGCGACCACCAAAACCGCCGGGTCGCAACAGGCGATACACAAGCAGGCCCAACAGCAACACAACCGCCGCAAACAGCACATCCAGGCCGCCTGAAAACAACCAAAACAGCCAAAATGGGTTCAGCGCCAAAAATGCAAACGCAAATACGAGCAGAAATCTGCCGGCGTATTCCTGTGCCAAGGTACGTATCAGCAGCGAAAACACCAGCGACAGCCCCAACAACAGCAGGCCGCTATACAGTGCTACACCTGCTGCAGGCTGGCCGCCCATATCCTGCAACAGCATGGCCAGGCTATCAAGTAGCAGATTTTCCTTCTGATGCTGTGCCAGATCCTCAAAAAGGCCTGTGGTTAGACCGCTGGCACTGTGCATGGTCAAAGTGTCAGAAGACAGGATAGTGCCGGGCCAAAGTCCCAGCCAGAAAGGTACCCAACAAAGCAGAAACCCCAACGCCACCAGCCACAGCCAGCGGCGCTTTAGTTGCCTAACCGGATTGAAGGCCGTACCCGGCAGAGCCGGTTGTGCAACCTGACTTTCCAAGCTGAAACTGCCTGTGCCCCAAGGGGAAACCAGGACAGCGGGTGACACAAAGGCTGTGGCAGTGACATAGTTGGTTTTCTGTTCGACGGCAGAAGGCAAAGAGGGGTCAATGCTATTTTGAGTCGCCATGCCTTCTACAAAAGAGATAGTGCCAGGCACGTCATTGCGCCTTTGCAGCAGCTGGCGCGCCTGGGCAAGCAGGTTTTTATTGCTCAAAAAGTCCAGCGCTCGCCAGAGGAGGGTCAAAACCATAAATACTATCAATGTATAGAGCAATATATCGAGATAGAGTTCAGCGCTACCCCAGTTTATCGGGGCGCTGGCGGGATAGGGTGTGCCTGTATCTGCGCTTGAAGCCAGCAACGCGCCAAGCGTCAACAGAAAGCCCAAAAGCAGGGACAGTACGCCGCTCACCAGTATCTCTCGTATTGGTTTGTGTTCAACCACGGCCTTAGTCTTTTCCTATCCCTCCAGATTCTTCTGGCAGAGCATCGCGGTTCACGTCTATTTGCCAGACCATCTGCTTACATCCATAGGCTATGCCTGGCCGGCTTGGCCTTTGGGCTTATGATTGCCGGGAGATTATCTCCCAACCATGTCCAACTGAGCCTCAACCTGACTGCTTTGTGCTAGAGTGGTGATGATTTCTCCCGGCACGTAGCCGGATTCATCACCCAGAAGCTGCGGATCAACCAAAGGCGGAACGGTTGCTACCACATCCCCATCTGCAGCAAAGGCAGGCGGAACTGTTCCCACCACCAGAAACAACGCAAGTAGTATAGTAAGAGCTTTTTTCAGAGCGCCTCTGCCATGAATCAAGTTTATCCAATCACCGGTTAGATTAGTGAATGTTGATTTACACAAATTATAGCAGGAATTACAGAAGAAACGCCCACTGAAACCCTTCAGGGAAGGCTTCTTTCCCTGCGCCATTTGCAAAGCCGGGTGCGTTTGTTGGGCACGTGAATTATAATGGGATGCACACCCGTTTAGTATCGGCTCAAAATCAAGGAAGTGAGGAAACGGAGATGCAATTCATCGACCTGGAATCTCAGTACGCGCGCATCCAGCCAGCACTGATGCAATCCATGGCCCGTGTGCTGGACACCCAGCACTACATTATGGGTCCTGAGGTCTTTGAGTTGGAGCAGCGGCTGGCAGACTATGTGGGCGTTAAACATGCCCTCAGCTGTTCTAGTGGCACCGATGCTCTGGTTATTGCGCTCATGGTTCAGAACCTAACCCGCAAAGACGCCGTTTTTGTCCCTTCCTTTACTTTCTTTGCCTCCGCAGAAAGTATCAGTTTGGCCGGCGCTACGCCTGTTTTCGTGGACAGCGAGCCAGACAGTTTCAATCTGTCTCTACAAAGTCTGAAGGATGCCTATGCCCAGGTTGTGCGGGAGGGCAGATTGAATCCGCGCGGCATTATCGCTGTTGACTTGTTTGGTTTGCCGGCCGATTGGGACGAGCTCCAGCGCTTTGCTTGTGAAAAGGGTCTGTTTCTGGTGGAGGACGCCGCTCAAGGTTTTGGCGGCAGATATAAAGACAAAAAGGTAGGCTCATTTGGTGATGTGGCTGCCACCTCCTTCTTTCCGGCCAAACCCCTGGGTTGTTATGGAGACGGCGGCGCGATCTTTACCAATGATGATGAAACTGCCGCCCTGATGCGCTCAGTGCGCGTTCATGGTGAGGGCGTGGACAAATATGATAATGTGCGCGTTGGCCTAAACGGCCGTCTGGATACCCTGCAGGCCGCTGTATTGCTACATAAAATGGATATTTTTGATTCTGAGCTTGTGGCACGTGAGCAGGTGGCGGCCGCTTATACTCAGGCTCTGCAGGGCGCTTTGGTTGCGCCTTCAGTGCCCGCCCATTGCAGATCAGCCTGGGCTCAGTACTCGCTTGTGGCAGCAACCCCAACACAGCGCGAAGCCATCCTGGCCGCGCTTAGCGCGGCAGATATTCCCTCGGCGGTTTATTATCGTATTCCCATCCATCTGTCTGTCGCGTATCAGCACCTGGGCTATCTGCCAGGCAGCCTACCGGTGTGCGAGGATCTGTCTGGGCGCATCTTCTCTCTTCCTATGCATCCCTATCTCAGCGCTCAGGATATAACCCGGATAAGCACCACGGTGTTGGGGGCCTTATGAAGCTGGATCCACAAAACGTCCTTAAAGCCGGTGTTGTTGGGGTAGGCAACATGGGCCGCAACCATCTGCGGGTGCTCTCTACCATGCCACAGTTTGAGTTGATTGGTTGTTTTGATGTTGACCGTCAGGCCCGTCAACAGTGCGCCCGCCACTACGGCATCCGCGCCTTTGATACAGAACAGGAGTTGTTTGAGCAGGTGGATGTGGCTCATATTGTCGTACCCTCACATCTGCACAGGCAACTGGCCGTCCTGGCTGCCAAGCAGGGCTGTCACGTTCTGGTCGAAAAGCCCATCGCGCTCAATCTGGAGGACGCTCAACGTATCATTGACGCCTGTCAGGCCTCCGGCACCAAACTTTGCGTTGGGCACGTGGAACGCTTTAACCCAGCTGTTGTCTCTTTGGAGAATATTGTTGCGCATGAAAAGATGATTTCTGTGGACTTTAGGCGCATGAGCCCCTTTTCCCAACGTATGGCTGGAACAAGCGTAGTTATGGACCTCATGATTCATGACATAGACGTACTGCTGAACATATGCCCTAGACCGGTTGAGCACATCTCTTGTCAGGGAGCCCGCATCTTTACTGATATGTTGGACTATGCACAGGCTTTGATACGTTTTGACAACGGACTATTGGCCTCACTCACTGCCAGCCGGGTAACTGAATCCAAGATTCGCAAGGCTCAGATCAATGCAAAAAGTGCTTTTATAAATGTTGATTATCTCAATCGTAGTGTAGAGATTTCACGCCAAACTCATTTTACGTTGGATGTAGGTTATCAGTTGCAGTATAAGCAAGATAACATCATCGAAAAGGTCTTTGTGCCTCTGGATGAACCGTTGCGCGCAGAGTTTGCCTGTTTTGCAAACAGTATAACGACGGGAGACCCAGTAGTGCCCAGCGGCGAGATGGGTAAACGCGCCCTGGAACTTTGCCTGCGTATCGAAGCAGAGATACTCAAGGGTCTGCGGTGAGCTTGACACGTCGTTCTCTGCATTGTTTGGAGCCGGCCGGTAGGGTAGTGCGAACAAACTGCCCAATGAGCCGGCGGCACGATGCGATGTATTCTTACCACCCAAACCGTACCAGCAACTGATGCGCAAGAAGGAGTATATGACCAGTGACTAACCGCGAAAAATACAATCAGGCCTTTATCGAGACCCTGGAGATCACTGCCGATCAGCTTGGCGACGATCTCACGTACCAGAGTATTGAGGCCTGGGACAGTGTGGGACACATGCAGCTGGTATCAGCCCTGGAAGACGCCTTTGACATCATGATGGATACCGACGACATCATCGACCTCAGTTCCTATCCCTTGGGAATCGAGATATTGAAAAAGTATGACGTCGAGTTTAGCTGACCGGTTGGCAGCGCACGGCGAACGGATTGCCTGCGCGCAAGGTGATAGCGTATGGAGCTATGCGCGCCTGTTGGCGATGGCTGATTCGCTGGTCAACACACTGAAAGATCGCACTCTGGTGGCCTTACTGCCAGCCAATGACTTCACCAGTCTGTGTGTGTACGTGGGTTGCCTGCAGCGCAAACTGCCGCTCCTGCTCTTGCCCTCTAGCATCAAGCCTGACGCGCTGCGCGAGACCCTTGCCGCCTATCAGCCCGGCTCTCTCTTTGCACCGGCCGGTACGTTGAACACAGCCCAAAGCCTGGATTGCGGTGCTGGTTACGCGCGTTATTCTCTTGCTGCGTCAGACGTTGTTCCCCATAATGACCTGGCCCTGTTATTGACTACCTCCGGTTCTACCGGCTCGCGTAAATATGTGCGTCTTTCACACACAAATATTTTCTCCAACGCTTACTCTATCGTCACCTACCTCAACATCACGGGCGATGACCGGCCCATAACCACACTGCCTTTTTCCTATTCATACGGTCTGTCCATCATCAACAGCCATCTATTGGCCGGAGCCACCATCATCCTTACCGAAGAACCGCTGGTAAAGCGCGATTTTTGGGACAGCCTGCGTCAGCGTCGGGCTACGACCTTTGGTGGTGTTCCCTACACATACACCATGCTCAGGCGCCTGCGCTTTGCGCGCATGGAACTGCCTTCAATTCGCTATCTCACCCAGGCCGGTGGTCGTTTGGGTGAAGAACTGCATCGTGAATTTGCCCTCGCCTGTGCGGATAAAGGCATCGGCTTTGTGCCCATGTATGGTCAGACGGAGGCTACGGCGCGCATGTCCTACCTGGCCGCTGAGGTGTCCTGCCGCTCTATCGGCAGCGTGGGCCAGGCCATCCCAGGAGGGCGTTTTGAGCTTTTGGACGGTGCCGGTAACGTTATTATGGATCCGGATACAGAAGGAGAACTCATCTACTACGGAGCTAACGTCTGTTTGGGTTATGCCAGTACTGCTGCTGATCTAGCCAGGGGAGATGAAAACCACGGTCGCCTGCAAACGGGCGACATTGCCCGGTGTGATGCAGCAGGCAACTACTACATAGTTGGTCGCAAGAAGCGCTTCTTAAAGCTAGCAGGTAACCGGGTAAATCTGGACGAGCTGGACAGCCTGCTGGCGCGTGAGGGATTTTCTGCGGTATCAGCAGGCAAGGACGATGCGCTTTTGGTTTATACTGACAGGAATGATCAGGATACGCTCAAATGCTTTCTTGCGAACCACACGAGCCTTAACAAGTATGCTTACAAGATAACACGCGTCCCGGTCATTCCCCGAAGTGATTCCGGCAAGGTGCTGTACGCAAAACTGGAGTCGGCATTGGAGCGCGATTGCTAGATTACAGTGATGTTTTTGCGCTAGAGCCCTTTGCATTGGGTGCTCAGGACAAGAACCGGCTTTATGGCGCGTGGTTGGATAGACTCGGCGCGCACCATCGGCATTTCTGTGCGCCCTATGCCAGGCTCTGCGCTACTTTGGGCAATCGGCCGGCCCTGCCTGTGCGACTTTTCAAATACGTTGACCTGCGCAGTGTGGCTTCCCATGATGTGGCTCGCACCATGACCTCATCAGGTACCAGCGGCCAGCAGGTCTCACGCATCTATCTAGACAAAGACACCTCCGCGCGGCAGTCCAAGGCCCTGACCCGCATCGTTTCCAGCTTCATTGGAAAAAAGCGTCTGCCACTGTTGATTATCGACTCCAGCGCGGTGTTCAAAGATCGCGCGATGTTCTCAGCCCGGGGCGCGGGCATTCGCGGTTTTTCGCTGCTGGGCCGTGATACCTGTTATGCCCTGGATGCGGATATGAAGGTGGACATGGCCGCCGTCTTGGCCTTTGCAAAAAAATATCGTGGCCAGCCCACCCTGCTGTTTGGTTTTACCTTCATGATTTGGCAGCACTTTTATCTGGCTTTGCGCCAAGCTGATGTAAAACTGGATTTACAGGGTTTTCTGATTCACGGCGGCGGATGGAAGAAACTCACCAACATTGCTGTAAGTAATAGCGATTTTAAGCAGGCCCTGAGCGCACAGACCGGTATAACGCACGTCTTTGACTACTACGGGATGGTAGAACAGACCGGTTCTATCTTTATGGAGTGTGAGCAGGGGCATCTGCACGCGTCGGTTTTTTCTGATGTGGACATACTGGATCCCTTAACGCTTGAGCCGGGCGCGACAGGACGTGGCTGTATCTGTACAACCTCACTTTTGCCCACCAGCTATCCAGGGCACATCCTTCTTACTGAGGATGAAGGAGAGATACTGGGCCAGGACACTTGCCCCTGTGGTCGGTTGGGCAAGTATTTTAAGGTATATGGCCGGATGCCGGGGGCTGAGATAAGGGGGTGCAGCGATACCTATGTTGCCGGCTAGCTCCAAAAGTGATACAACCATGAGGGCCAGGGAGAGCGACAGGGAGACGGTACCGGTGTCGTCGGTTGGCTTCCAAGGCGACAATCTGGCTGATGTGCAGGTTTTGGCCGGTACGCTTGACATCGACAACAGCCCCCTTGCGCCCTATGCTGACTGCACGCTTGCCTTTCTGGCCGATGTGTCACAAAGGTTGCTCAAAGGGCAAACGGCGCGGCAATTTCCCGACATAGCGGCCTTTGCCTATTGGTGCCGGGCAGCGCACCTCAAAGAATTGAAGGGTCGTTTCCTGGCCTCTGAGTATGCGTCAGGCCGTTTGGGCAGAGGGCTGGCGTTGCACATTGCACCGGCTAATATCCCCGTTAACTTTGCCTTTTCCTTTGTGTTTGCCGCTCTTGCCGGCAACGCCAATATCGTCAGGGTACCTTCCAGAGACTTTGCCCAGATAGAGCTGATCTGTGCGGCCGTGGCTGAATCGCTTAAGCAGTATTCTGAAATGGCTCGTCGTTTAGCCTTTGTGCGCTATCCGGCCACAGCACCGGCCACAGCAGAGTTTTCTGCCCATGCTGACGCGCGCCTGCTCTGGGGTGGGGATGCGACTATCGCCCGTATCGGCGCGCTGGCCACACCGCCGCGTTGTGTAGACATACATTTTGCAGATCGCTACTCTGTAGCGCTTTTGGACGGCGCGGCCATAACCACAGCCCGTGAGCGGGATCTGCAAAAACTGGCACAGGGCTTTTATAATGATACGTATCTGATGGATCAAAACGCCTGTTCTTCGCCCCATATGCTCTTTTGGCTCAATGCCTCAAAAAGCGCTCAGCAGCGCTTCTGGGATGCGGTCAGGACAGAAGCGGCCGGCCTCTATCGCCTGCAGCCGCAGATGGTTATGGATAAATACGTGCAGGTATGCAGTGACATTATCGCTGAGGTCGGCACGGTAAAGGTAGGCTTTGACAGCCTTCTAACCGTTGTGGATGTGAGTGAGCTCCCGCGCGACCTCTGTGGCCTGCGGGGTATTGGTGGTTATTTCTATCAGGCCACACTGACCCATTTGAACCAGTTGGCACCGCTGATAAGCGACCGCTATCAGAGCCTGCTTTACTACGGACTGGATCCCCGGTTTCTGCAGCAATGGGTCATTGACCATCGGCTGCGCGGCATCGACCGTATTGTTGAGCTGGGCAAGGCATTGGATATAGATATCATCTGGGATGGCTACGATCTGGTCACGGAGTTGTCCCGCATCGTGGACGCGAGGTAGGATAGTGCTGCTTCAAGATAGGGTCTGCCTGATCACCGGTGCCAACCGTGGCATCGGCCAGGCGACAGCGCAACGGTTTGTGGACGAAGGCGCGCTGGTGTATGCCAATGCCAGACGCGCGGGCTCATTGGACGCGCTGGTAGAAAAAAACAAGGAGGGGCAGATAATTCCTCTCTACTTTGATGTTACCAACACTCAAACCCTCAAGGCGGCGTTTTTGCGGATAAGAAAGGAACAGGGGCGCCTGGACGTTTTGGTTAACAACGCCGGTATCATGAAAGATGCCCTTATCGGCATGATCAGCTCCGAGCTTGTGCGTGAGGTATTTAGGATCAATGTGTTTGCTACTCTGGAGGCATTGCAGTTTGCGGCAGGTATCATGCGTCGGCAAAAATCCGGCAGTATTATCAACTTTTCTTCCATCGTGGGCGTGGAGGGCAGTGTCGGGCAAAGCGTTTACGCGGCATCCAAGGGCGCAGTTATCGCCTTAACCAGATCAACGGCCAAGGAACTTGCCCCCCAGGGCATACGCGTTAACGCTGTAGCTCCCGGCTTTATTGATACGGCCCTGTTTCATTCAATTGGTGAGATGAGAGTGGCCAGTGTCAGCAAAGACGTTGGCATGGGGCGTTTAGGAACCCCAGAAGATGTGGCTGGGGTCTGTGCCTTTCTGGCCTCTGACCTTGCAGGATATGTTACGGGGCAGATTATTGGCATAGACGGCTCCGCGCGGCTTTAGGAAAGAGCATTTAGGAAAGGGACATGGCGATTATCCAACAGGCAGACTTTGTGGAAACTGATTTTGCCCGCTACAACTGCGTGTCTTTCATAGGCGCGCCCCAGGATGATTCAGTGCTCTTTGTTGGTCAAAAAATTGCTCAATTAATTAATAATTTAGAGCCGGTAAGGCAGTGCCTGGTTTTTATAGAAGAGGGTGTGGAAGTACCCGCGCGCCTGGTTCAACAGCACAATTTTGTGCTGTGCGCCAGCGCCATACGGGGCTACGCGCTGTTTGCGCAACGGATAGCCCAACAAGAAATGGCCCAGGAGCACCGGGTGGGTCATACACTTACGCCGCAGGGCTACTACATTGGCAAGGACGTTACCCTGGGAGAAAATGTTCTGATAGAACCGGGTGTCCTTCTGGGCCACGGTGTCAGCATAGGTTCTGGCAGCATCATCAGGGCTCATAGCGTCATCCGATGGGCGACCATTGGTGCCAACTGTCTGATAAAGTCTCACGCGGTTATAGGCGATCAGGCTTTCACCCTGTATACCGATGGTGACGGACATCCCCGTCGTGTCTTTTGTCTGGGTTCTGTGCAGATAGAACATGATGTCGAGGTAGGCAGTTTTACAACGGTATGCCGTGGCCAAAACACCGCAACGACTGTTGGCGCGTACAGCAAACTTGACGACCATGTGCATGTGGGCCACGATGTGGTCATCGGCCAAAATACCCTTATTGCCGCTGGCGCTATCATTGGCGGCTATAACCAGTTTGGCGATGATGTCTATATGGGCATGAACGCTACCACCAAGCAGCTGATTAGCATCGAATCCGGCGCCTTTATCCCTATGGGCGCCCGGGTGGGTAAAGACGTTAAGGCCCAGGGCATGTTTGGTGCCCCTCAATCTTGAACGGCACCCGACCTTGAGCAGCATCCGACCTTTTCCTTCCCCTTCTTGGTGAGGAGCATTCTGACGGTGAAACAAGCACCATGACGGTTGATATTTCCATCCTGTTGCCTGCCTACAATGCACAGCAGTATATCGAAAGCAGTGTCGGTTCGGCGCTTGGTCAATCACTCGCAAACATTGAGGTTATTGTTGTTGATGATGCCAGCACCGATGCCACCGCCGCTCTTCTCAGCGCCATGACCATGGCCGATTCCCGACTTAAGATAATCAGTCATGAACGCAATAGGGGACCGGGTCTTTCCCTGCAAACCGGGCTTGAACACGCCAGTGGCGCGTATTGCCTTATCATGGCGGCCGATGACGAACTCATGCCAACCGCCTGTGCGCAACTTCTGGCTGAGATCCAGGCTGAACCGGTTGATATACTGCACTTTGATATTGAATTTGTTATGTCAGGCAAACACGATGCCGTTGTTATTGAGCATATGAGCAGGTTTTTGTGCCCCCCTAACGTCACGCTCTCTGGTATTGAGATAGCGCGCTCGGCTTTTGAAAAGGTTGAGCACTGCTGGAACGCGGCCGGCAAGCTAGTGAGGACTGATCTGTGCAGGGCCGCCTATCGACGCCTGCCCAACAGACGCCTGCTGCTGGGAGAGGATCTGCTCGCGTATTTTTATATCTGCTACACTGCAGAAAGCTATCGGGGTTTGCCTGAGCACCGGTATTACCGGTACAACTACGGACGCGGAAATTCAAACTGGCAGATGGTTGCCGCAGATTCCTTTCAGCAGCGGTGGCTTGCCGCCTTTGAGATAGTGCGTCAGATAAGAGATTTCCTGGACGATCACCATGAGTTAGCGCGCTATGGCTCTATCCTTGCGTCCATCAGGGGCCATCTTCTGGTTGAAGCCATGAACGCGGTTTTGACCCTGGTCTATCCTGAGCAAAGGGCAAAGGCTTTCTTCAGTCTGGCAAAAACCTGGCCGATGCCTGAGGTGGTGGCCCTGCTGGCATACCGGTGCTGGGATGAACCCTTGGCAGTTCGCAAGTGGCTCTTTGATACAGGTGACCATGATTGTGTTCCAGCGCGTGGTGATAAGACCGCCTGTTACGCTTTTGATCCTAACATCCTGGACGGAGCGTGTTGGGCAGACCTGAGCCTGCGCGCGGGCAGCACACAGGAAGCGCGGCCCTTGTTGCTTATCGAGGGTTCCCTGGATAACAGCCATCGTTTGCCCGACGGCTTTGATTGTCGAACAATACAGGCAAAGTATCCCAGCCTGGCAGCAGCTTCTTATGGGTTCAGGTGCCATGCTATAATCAACACCTTCAAAAAGTATGACATCGGCAGATTGGTAGTTTTGAATCACGCCCAATCACTCATTTTCTGGGATTTGCTCCTTTGCTACTGTGCCGGTATCGTAGTGGAGGACGCCCAGGGCAATGACCTGACCAAAAAGCTGCTAGCTCGCGAGGAACTGGAGCGCGTACTGAGCACCGGGATGGTCGTTCCAGGTTTTCGTCAGAATACAAACCATGATTTCAACCGGGAATGTTACGGCCAACCGTGGGCGCTTCTTGACTACCGGCAACAGGCCGCGCGAGAAGATGCACGTGCTCAATCCCTGTCATACCGTTTGGGGCGAGCGCTCACCTTTCCGCTTAGGCAGGCGGTGCGGCTGTTTGGATCCCATCGTCGATAGTTGCGTTTATTATGCTTAATTTATTAACATATACTGGTTTGCCTGCTTAGGGCTTGGGAGAGACACGGTATGCCTGCAGACATCAGGTTGTTTGTTATCCATGCGCCGGATTCAGATGATTTCATATTCGAGGCCGATGCTACCCAGCATATCCTTGCTGGCGCGCGTGGTCTGCTCAGGCCGGATCGTGACGGCCTCATTGGGGACGATAGCGGGATGACCCTTTCCCATGAGTACGACAGCTATAGAGGGTTAACCGCGCTTTATTGGGCGTGGAAAAATACAACTGCTGAGTATTACGGGTTTTGTGAAGCGGACAATCTGTTTATTTTTGCCCCTGAGCCGCGTCAACAGGCTCAGGCAGCATCAGCGACACCGGGCTGCCTGAGCTATGACCTCCTGGATTTAGACAAGCTGGCGTCCCTGGGATGGCGGCAAGCCGGCATGGAAAACGCTGTGTGTGGTAAAGCTCTGCTGATGTCACCGGCTATCGACGTTACCATGCTCAAGGCTTCTTCAGTGCGCGATCTCTGGACGGGTGACCATCGGCTCTTTAACAAAGACCTTGATTTTCTGGTCAATCACATCGGCCAACACTACCCCCACCTACAAGCTGCCGCTAACCACTATCTGGATGGCACCAGGGTCTTCAAAGGAACTACCTTCATCGCCTCGCGCGCTGTGATGGACAACTACCTGGACATATTGTTCCAGATACTGCAAACGTATCTGATCCAGACGGATCGTTCATCTTATCCCTTGCCCAGTTTTGATACCGCCTACTACCTTGGCGAGCTGTTTCTTGGCATAATCTATACGCATATTTCAGACGCGCGCCCGGATCAGGTTGATGAGATTCCCACAGCGCGATTTCGCCTTACGCAGGCTTATCCCCGGCCCCGGCCATCAGGAGCAACGGCCATTCCCGTCGTGTTGACCGCTGATGACCACTTTGCCCCCATCCTGGACGTGTGCCTGACGTCTTTGTGCGCGTGTGCAGATCCAAAGCGGAACTATGACCTTTTCATTTTGCATGCTGACATCTCCGCCGCAAACCGTCAGCTTATCTCCCAGCACATCAATACCTTTGCCCATATCAATCTGTCCTTTATCGACATCGGACGCCTACTTGCCAACTATGACATCCACCAACTGGAATGTGGCTCGATGCTGCCCGTTGTAACCTTTTTTCGCTTTTTTATCCTGGATCTATTTCCGGCTCACTCTAAAATTGTCTACTTGGATAGTGATACCATAGTCTGCGATGACGTAGCCAAAATTTACCAGACAGATATGGGCGACTCACTCATTGCTGCGGTTTTGGATCCAGATTACCTTGGCCAGCTCAATAAAGACCTGCTTACCCAGCCGTCTCCGGAAGATTATATCTATGGGCGCTACCGGGATACGGTCGATAAACTGGGGCTCAAAAATCCCTTCAGCTACTTTCAGGCGGGGGTTTTGCTTATGAACCTACAGGAACTGCGCAAACTCTATACAACGGCGGATTTACTGCGCATTGCCTTGGCAGATAAGTACCACTATCTGGATCAGGACATCCTCAATAAGATGTGCGCAGGCAGGGTACATTATCTGGACATGAGCTGGAATGTTCTGGTTGCCCATGCGCTGTCCGATGGCCGCAGCATAGATGGCAGGATGCGCATGATTATGGATTGGTGTCCCAAAGATGTCGCAGACCGTTATCTGGCTTCTCGGCAAAACCCCCGGATAGTCCACTACGGTGGGCCAGAAAAACCTTGGCTTAAGGCAGGCAGTGACCTGGGAGCATACTTTTGGCGGTATGCCAAAGACTCTCCTTATTATGGGCACCTTATCTCAACATTGGCCCAGATGCCACTAGACACGTTGCGCGCTGAGATCGCTCAGGTTACCCTGTCAAAACTCATCAGAATTGCCTGGGCAAAGGTCAAATACGATTTTACCAAGCATTTCACATCCAGAAAGCCTGAACAAGGCCCCTGACGCGAGCCATCACCCGTCACGGGACGCAGGGCATTGCGCATCACTGGTATAATAAGCGACGGCCCCTTTTACGCAACCAGAATCCAGCGCGATAACGCTACAGCGCGATAACGCTATCCTTTAGAACCAGGGAGGACAATGTCAACCGTATCAATCATAATCCCCATTTACAATTCAGAGGATTACCTTCATCAATCCCTTGACAGTATCCTTAACCAAACCTATACGGATCTTGAATTAGTGTGTATCAATGACGGTTCTACTGACTCTACGCAGGCGATCTTAGATGAGTATGCCAGCAAGGATCGGCGCGTACGGGTTTTTACCCAGGAAAACAAAGGGGTCGCGGCGGCATTGAATGTTGGACTTGATCGTGCGCAGGGCGATTATATCTGTTTTTTTGGTAGCGATGATTTCTATGAACTGGACACAATGGAAAAGGCGGTAACACGTGCTAAACAGGTAGGGGCAGAGGTAGTTTTGTTCTCCTTCAACTTTTACCATCACGATACCGGACGAACGATAGGACCGGCGCCATTTGGCGTACGCTCTGAGCTTGTGCCCGATCCCACGCGCTTTAACTGGCGGGAGATACCTGACAGGATTTTCAACATCAAGGATCCAAGCAATGCCACGGCCATGTTTTCTGCGCGAATCTTTAAGGATAATCCCTGGTTGCGCTATGTTACGTGCGAATTTGCAGAGGACTTGCCCGTAGCGTATCCTGCGTTAATTTTGGCTAAAACTATTAGCATTATTGACGAGCCACTCTACAACTACCGGGTCAATCGTCCCGGCAGCATCTGTACCGCCGCCAGAAAGGGCGAGCGCAATTTCTTTGAATCCTTACAACTCTTACATGACAATCTCAAGAGACTTGGTGTTCTTGATCAGATTAAGCCCAGCTATCGCGAGAGGGTTATTATGAACCTGAGATCCTGGGCTATTCACAGCACGTCGATCAGGAGCAGGCATCGCATAGTCAGGTTTTTGAAGTCGAAGGGTTTGGGTTTACTGGAGATTGATGATTTTAATCCGGAGGCAATACTGGGCAAAAACCAGCTTATGGATTACTACGAGACGTTTCCCTTCCATACGATAAGCGTTATCGTTATCGAAGGAACCAGACCTTCTAACAGCGCGGCCTTTCTTGAGGGGTTAGCAAAAACCAAGGTTCAACATACCCTGACCTTTGTAAAAGATGTAGCAGAATTAAATAAGGCGCTGGAGAACACGGTTGACCACATAGCGATAGTTCAATCAGACGCTCAACTGCCCCAGGATTGGGCTGAACGACTCTTTGTGCAAATCATGGCGGTGGGCGATCCCCCACCCCCGATCAAAAAAAGCGCCATGAATTTTCCGTTTTCAAATGCCGCCAGTATTACAGCCTATCCGTGGATATGGCATGATAATCCGCTGGCTAATGATCTGGAACTTGACGCCGTTGATGATGTTTTCAAGACGATCCAGCCCCTCTATACAGAAATACCCAGTTCAGCCCCTTTGTGTGTGGCCATGAGCCGAAACGCCTATCGAGAAGTGGGGGGATTTAACCCCGAACTTGACTATGACCTGTATGTCGCGTTTGCTGAATGGTGTACGCGAGCGAGACGCCTGGGCTGGCGCGTTAATCTGGTTGAGAACCTGTTTGTTCAGGATACGTCTACGGGCAGGGATCCTGTCGATAGATATGATCTGGCCTATGAGACCGCAGAGGCGCTCAAAGACGATTACCCTGATTACAACTTTTCTGCTCATGACTATATGCAATTTGACGCCGCCTGTATCTTTAAGGAATTTCTTAATCTAAAGTTTGAAATGCTTGATATCACCAACCATCTGTCCTACAATATGATCAAGGTTCCAAAGCCGCGCTATGTCGCTAAGCGTCTATTACAAAAGTTGCGTGAGTTATGACGCAGACAACGTGGTAGCTGCTTGCGGCTTTTGATTGAGACAGCACGGTAGCTGTCTGTGGTGTTTTTGGGCAACGCTTTGGGTTTTTAGGGCACACAGGTGCCAGGGTGCTCCTTCTTGGTCTGATAAGGAAAAGCAATGGTAAAAGTATCCTTGTGTATCCGGTTTTTGCTTGCGTTGCTGCTTGCTGGTTCATTATTCGCAACTCCTGCCCTTGCAGACGATAAAAGAGACGATGCGCCACCGTCTTCTTTGGCGGTTGAGGAAGAGGCTCAGACCAGCGCCACCCAGCACCCTCCTGAGCAATCCTTGCCTACTGGTCAGGATGAGTCTGGCTTTCCTACTGGTCAGGATGAGTCTGGCTCTTCTCAGTTTGAGGAATATGACCGTGCCGAGGCATCGTCACCTCCCGCTGCGGTTTCTGAAAGCAATGAACGTTCGCGCGTCCAAGACGGGGCGTCTTTGGCTATCCAGCCTGCATATCTGCCCAACACTCTCTCCACTCTCGGTTCTTCTGCCCCCGCAACCAGCGTAGAGGTGCCTACTAACACCACCTTTCTTCTTAAACCCAAGAGCTCTCCTTCAAAGGTTATAGACATCTATGGGGGCACTACTACCAAAAACGGCACCTCAGCT
>JAITRZ010000020.1 GCA_031288185.1 Coriobacteriales bacterium | reverse complement strand
AGGCGACGAGGGCGCAGAGTGTTTGAGCGGGCGCTCCCTGTGTAAGGGGCTTCTGTGGCCGATACTCTTTGTGTCCTCGTTTGCGCTATATCAGAGTGCAAAAAACCGCCTGGCACAGGGGCCTCCCCCGCCGTCTCTGTGTGCGAACACAAAAAAGCCGCCTCCAACGGTTGTTGGCAAGCGGGCTTGGGCAGGGTGGTTATAGAGGGGATCAGAGAGCTAGGAAATAAATACCCCCCCCCCCCGGGGATTTTGGTGTGCCTGTAGTCTAGTTTGCATGTTGGTTTTTCCCTTCCCTCACGGTGGTGGTGCTTAGGCGGTTAAACCCGTCTGTTGATGCCTGGCTTAAGGCCCTTGCGCCTTTGGCAGTGTTTTGTCTTGGTGCCTGTCTTACCTGTCCTTTTTGGTAGCACACAGCATAGCACAAGCGTGGGCACAGGGGTGTACCGCCTTGCGGGAAGGAGAGCAAATCAGCTTGTTGGGAGTGCCAAGAAGTTTTATTTCCGGCACTCCCATTCAGATAATTAGCTAATTATTTTAACAAATCACACGATTGCTGGCTCAGACGCAGGCTTAGATAGCCGTCCAGCCGCCATCGATCCAGAGTATCTGGCCGGTTGTATAGGTAGAAGCGTCGGAGGCAAAGTAGACGAGCGCGCCATCCAACTCGCCAGGACGGCCCGGACGGCCCATCGGGCAACTGAGCTCAATCAGCTTGAGGAAATTTTCATCTTTAAGCACCGCGTCGGTCATCTCAGACTCAAAGTAGGCCGGCCCAAGAGCATTAACGGTAATGCCATCCTTAGCCCACTCGTTGGCCAGTTCCTTGGTGAGCATCAACACGCCTCCCTTAGAGGCGCAATAGCCTGAGATGGCCAACTTGCGCATGGCCACGGTTGAGTGGATGGAGCCCAGGTTGATGATTTTGCCATATTGCTGCTCTTTCATCAATTTTCCCACCTCGCGCGCTACGTAGTAGACGGCGTTAAGGTTGGTATTGATAACTGCCAACCAGTCCTCATCAGATTGAGTTTCGGCTGGAGCAATACGAGCTGTGCCAGCATTGTTTACCAGGATATCAATACGTCCAAAGTGGTCTTTGATGGCGGCGACGGTGTCCCTTATCTGTCCTACATCCAACACATCGCAGGAGAGGGCCAACACGTCAACATCATACTCAGCCTTAATGGCCTGTTTGGTAGCCTCCAGCTTTTCCAAACGACGAGCTATGATGGCGATGTTGGCACCCTGCCTGGCTAGGGCCTTGGCAAACTGTACGCCCAGACCCGATGACCCTCCGGTCACCAGAGCTATCTTGCCTGTTAGGTCAAACAAATCTTTACTCATGGTTTTCCTTCCTTGACTGATCTGGCTAATCCCGCAACCGATCCAGCGCAACGCGCGGGTTGCGGCAGCCGGTTTTATCGAGCGTCTTTATGCTACGAGTCTGGGCGAGTTCTGTCAATGCGTAAGGGTGGAGGCATGTTCCTGCCGTCGCGTGCCTTAAGCACAGCACCATCCTGCGATTGTTCTCCTGCATGAAAACCGTGTGGGCGCAGCCATTGCAAAAAAGCACGAGCGTCGGTTAAAGACAGGTCGCGCAGGCTGGTGACGGTTGCGCCAACACCAGCGGCAGTAACCGCACCGATGGTGGCCAGGCCGGCCTGACGCTGCAAAGGATTTTGCCGTGAGAAGGCCCATTGAATTTTGCGACGTGGGATAAAGCAGGTAGTAATGCTGATGGCGCCCTGACTGATGAGCAACATGGTGTCTGTCCAGGCATAGCGCGCATGACGGTACCAGAACGGCGCAGCACTACCCGCAAGCAGAAACACCAGGGCATAGAGTATCCAACTGCCTATCAGCAGTGGATCAACCAGATAAGGGGGTACATGGGCAAGAAACAGCGCATCTGCGGCCCCCAGTAGGGCAGCACACATCAGGCCCGGCCAGACCAAAAAACGAAGGATGACCCGACGCAGTGCCGCACGGGGCAGCCTGGCAGCCGTTGCCAGACAGGGGTACTGGTCAAATTCAGGCAGTAGGCGAGCGAGCAATCCATCAACCTGACTGAGCTTGATGAGGGGATGCACCAAAACGCCAACGGCCACCAGTTGGCCCTTTGGCTGTGCGCCCTGTGTTCCTTGAGCTCCCACCGTTAAGAGCTGAACCTCGGCAAAACCAAAGAACCGGCGGATGAAGCCCTGTCGCACCTGTATTGACTGGATGCGGCTTACGGCCACACCTTTTGATTGACGAGCTATGAGTCCATTTTCCACCTCGATGCGACTACCACGGCGGCGAACCCGAAAACCACCCAGCTTAAATACGATGGTAATGGTTGCCAGGAGCAGCCAGGCCATCACGATCACAAAAATTCCCACACAAACCGTGACGATGACCGTTGTGTCGAGCTTGTGGAGATCCTGGTTGGTCACCAGGCCCAAATCAAGGTCAATGTTAAAGCCCGCAAGCAGCGCGGGCACCTGAGCAAGGAGCCCTAACAGCGCCAGCAACGACATCCATACGTGATTGCCTGAAATGGCCGCCAGGAACAACTGGCGAACACTAAGGCCAAATTCAAAGCTAACCGGGGTCTCCTCCATAAAACTCTGCGCAAAGGCTCCACGCAACTCTCCCACCTGCTCAAGACTGCGCAGGGCGGGCGTGGCGTAATCATCGGTATCCAGGGTATGGACAGAAGATGGGCCGTGTGGCGAGGAAGCTGGCGGTGGATTGGGCGTGCCGTTTGTTCTGGCCGCGCGTGATACCAACACCGCCGATGCGGGAGAAGAATGTGAGGAGACAGAAGTGTCATTGACAGAAGTATCATTTATGCTACCCGCGTTTGATACTGGCACGGCGCCAAGACTGCGCAGCCGATAGATCTCAGCGCGCAGGGCCTCGGCCTCGGCTAGCTTGATGCCGGGAATCAGCAGCGCGCGATTGTGAGCCCCACCAGCAGTTTCAATGCGAACATTCGCCAAGCCTAACACGCGATCCGCTATCCCACTGCTTAGATTTATCGCCTGAACCCTCCCAAAGGGTACCTGAACATCCTGCACAAAGATAATGCCCTTTTTTACGTGGACATCTGTGGTGGTTATCTCCCACGTGAAGCGCTTATAGACAAAAAACGCAATACCGGTGGCTGATGCCATCAGCACCACCATCAACAGGAGAGCGCCCCCCACAATCAGGGGCCACGATTGGGCAACCACCATCAACAGGAGAGCACCCCCCACAATCAGGGGCCACGATTGGGCAACGTCTACCTCATATTCAGCCATAATCGCAGGTGCGCTTGAGGCGAGAGCGGCCACCAACGGCAACAGAAGAGTGGGGATAATTCTGGCCGCGTTGACAAAAATGGAGGCGGGATGCACGTGATGCGGCCCAGGAGCTACAACGCCCTGTCCTACCGCAAAACCCTCCCGCGCAGGCGCAGGGCTTTGCGCGGCATAAGGCATCAGACGTCCTCCTGCACAATCCGCGCCAACACCGCCACCTTATCGCGCAGGGCATCAGCCGCCTCGGCTGCCAAACCGGGAATGGCATGCTCGCCAGCCGCCGTCGCCACCGTTAAGCGCTTCAGGCCGCGCATACGCAGGAGCGGTCCTTGCAGGGTGTCAACGTTTTGAATCCGGATAAGAGGGATAATAATTCGCTTGTGCCAAATAATGCCTGTTGCAATATCAATTTCTTCCTCGCCGACCTGATAGGAAAAGCGTCGCCAACGCAAGGCCGGTACCACAAAAACACAGATGATCATAGCTACCACAGTGCCAACTACCAGCCCCAGGGTCATCAGGCCCAGCGCCCAGGCCGCCTGCTGATCGCCATATTCATGACTGCCCGTTAGCGAAAAACTGATGAGCGCCAACGGCACAATGAGCAAGAGTGGCCAAAGCACCAAATTTACCAGCGCGCTTAACCGCCACACTCCAATAATGCGTCTGTCCAGTTTTTCAGTAGGCACAGTTGGCGGTACTCTTCTTTCGTCATTGGTTGGTACCCGATAGGTTGACTCATTATACCCAAACCCTCTACGCGCCCACCTACCGTCAGCACGCTGGTGGGCTCTACGGCAGCTTGGTGGGCTCTACGGCAGCTTGGTGGACTGCTCTTTCTGATGGATAGCCGGTCGCCCCTACTGCTTAACGTTAGTTCAGGGCCCGGCGGTTGATGGCTTCGCGGTTTAAGATACTGCGGCTGCCCCCATAGGTAGCCAAAAAATAGCCTCCATATAGGACAATGATTACCACTGCCGCCACTGTACTGCTACTAAAAATATCTATATTTTTAAGAGAGCTGGTAAGCTGGCTCAGCATCATAATGCCAACGGTGGCGTGAGCCAGTGCCAAAAGCAGTGGCGCCAGGAAATAGAGGGCTATCTGGCTAAACAAGGCACCTCGCAACATCCGGGCTTCAACGCCCAGTTTGCGCAGGAGGCGGTAGCGACTGATGTTGTCGCTGGTTTCAGAGAGTTGGGTGATTGCCAGCAAGGCCGCTGAGGTAATGAGAAATACCATGCCCAGATACAGGGCGATGTAGGACACTATCATAGCAGCTGAATAAGCTACCTGCACAATGTCACTTTTGGTTTCTACCGCAAAGCCCACCACCGTGCCGTCCTCACTAGTTACGGTGAGCGAAGCAAACAGGTCTTGCAGAAGCGCATCTGTATTGGAGGCTTTTGTAGGCGCGACTGTCTGTGAGCCGTAGGTAAGATTTACCAGGGTCTTGAGCACAGGTGGCAGTGAACCGTCGGCTTTTCGCACGTAAACGTCGGGCACGATGATGTCCACTTGGGTACCACGCGTGGCAATGGTGGCGATGGGCTCGGTACGCAGCAACGCGGGCTCTGAGCGCAGGATGCCAGCAGCAAAGCTCAGGCTAGGAGTACCTCTGAGATAGTCCAGCAGGTTTTGCTCAAGGGCTCTATCGGGCAAATCAACATGCAGGGCAAACTGTCCTGAACCAAGTTCAAGCGGTTTTTGTCCCTGCTGAGCCATGGCCTGATTGAAATCTGAAATTCTGATCAGGCCGCTGGCCAGGCGCTGGGGCTCAACCAGGAGCTCGGGATCGTCGGCATCGTCCACTGCCGAGGTGTCGGCATCGTCCGCTGCTGAAGCGGCAACGGACGAATGGTCGGTGTCTGCCGAGGTGTCGGCGGCAGGAGCATGATCGGCAACTGCTGAGGTGTTGGCGGTTTGAGAATCAGTGCCTGCTGGGGCCGTAGCGTCACCCAAGCCAGTCGTGTTTGTAGCGTCACCCAGGCCAGTCGTTTTCTCAAAGTCCTCCGCTTCTTCCCTTATGCCCTCACCGGTCGCCAGCAAAATGAAGGGACTCTGAAAAACCGGCACGACACTCCAGTTGGCAGCCAGACTCTCTAGATCAATACCAGCAAAATGAAGGGACTGGAGTACATCCAGGGCCGCGTAGGGTACCAGCTCATCATCCTCGTGCCGCTCAATGCTAATGGTGGCGTCATAAGGCGCATTGCGCTGTTGCTCCTCTGACAGCACTGCGGCTACACCAACGCCTGAAGCCAGCGTAGCGATGGCCAGCGCCAACATCAGACAGACAAAACTCATCGAAACGTAGGTGGTGTTTAGTTTGCTGCTTAGTTGGCGCGCCACAAAACTATTGAGATTGCGCAAATAGAATGCGCGTCGCTGCTGAAACAGGCGCAAGAAAAGGCCGGCCAGCGCAAAGAAGAATAAAAAGGTTCCGACAACAACCAGCGCAACAATTACAGCAAAGACAAGGTGATTGTTAAAGAGGTGTCCCTGCAACATCAGGATGTAAGCACAGATGAGCGCGACAGTCGCCAGCCCAAACAAAAACAGTGACCTGCCTGGCTTTAACACTTTGAAACGCTCGTTTTTGCGGGCATCGGTCAAAAGGTTAATTAAACGCTGGCGGTTGATGGTGATAACGTTAAAAATCAGAATCAACACAAAGGACAGGCCAAAATAGAGGGCGGTTTTTAGCACAGCCGAGGCTGAGAATATAAACTGATAACCACTTATGGCGCTGTTAAGCAGCTGGGCGGTCACAATGGTCATTATTTGAGACATACCTACGCCCAGTATCAACCCCGCAACCAAGCCAACCAAACCAACCAGTACAGTCTCCAGTACCAGGATGCGCGAGATGAGGCCCTTTTCCATTCCCAGAAGCAGGTACACACCAAATTCCTTTTTGCGCCGCCGAATTAAAAAGCCATTGGCGTAGATGATAAGCAGGCACAAAACCACCGAAATCAAAATTGAGAAAACGTCCATGAAACTGCCCAGCAGGCGCAATGCCACCTGTTGGCTGGGCGTAACATCCATCATCACCTGCTGGCTTTCGATAGAGTTAAAAACATAAAAGATGCAGACACCAAAGGCTATGGTAAGAAAGTAGACGGTATAATCACGCAGGCTTTTACGGACATTGCCCAGTGCCAGTTTTGAGATTTTCATCAGTAGTGCCTTCCAAAAAGGGGAACCGGCCCCTGCATCATTTTATATAACCTCTTCATCATCCCCACCCAACCGCGTAATCACCTCAATAATCCTGTCAAAAAACTGTTTGCGACTGTCTATGCCGCGTACTATCTGATAAAACAGCCGCCCATCGCGGATAACCAAGATACGGTCACAATGGCTGGCGGCAAAAGCGTCATGGGTAACCATCAAAATGGTCGCCTGGCGCTGGTGCACCAGCTGGGAAAAACTCTCCAGAAGCGCTGTGGCTGATCGGGAGTCCAAAGCCCCGGTGGGCTCGTCTGCCAGCACCAAGCTGGGTTTGGTCACAAGGGCGCGAGCACAGGCCACGCGCTGTTCCTGTCCGCCGGACATTTGGTAAGGATACTTCTCTAAAACATCACTGATGCCCAACGTATGAGCAATCTCACGCACACGCACATCTATTTCAGGTGCCGGCACTTTTAAGATACTCAGCGCCAGGGCAATGTTTTCATAGGAAGTTAGGGTATCCAGAAGATTAAAATCCTGAAACACAAATCCCAGGCTTTCGCGTCTGAAACGTGCCAGTGAACGACGATCAGCCGCAGTTATATCCCGGCCATTGATCACTATCTGTCCGGAACTGGCCATGTCGATTGTGGAAATACAGTTGAGCAACGTGGTCTTTCCGCTACCTGAGGCTCCCATGACCCCGATATACTCGCCCTGCTGCACTGAAAAACTGATGCCGTCCAATGCCTTGGTTATATTGCTCTTTGTACCATAATATTTAACAAGATTGACTATTTCTAAAATCGCAGACACCGTCTGTTCCTTTCAAATGACGTTACGGCCACAGAACCTCTCAGGGATTGAGGTAATGCTACGGCCACAGGCGTACAGGGCCTCTCAGGGATTTGCCAAAACTACCAGGCGACAATAGCCCCCCCCCCTAAACCCAATGACGCCAGCACTACCAGGCGACAATAGCCCCCTAACCAGCACAACAGCTTGCATCAGGCGTACCTTACGGTAAGAATGTGTGAGGGGGGCGGGGAATATGAGGAAGCAAG
This sequence comes from Coriobacteriales bacterium, assembly GCA_031288185.1. Classification (GTDB taxonomy): domain Bacteria; phylum Actinomycetota; class Coriobacteriia; order Coriobacteriales; family UBA8131; genus JAITDU01. The sequence goes on along the minus strand of JAITRZ010000020.1, from coordinate 3,148 downwards.
GTTCTTGTGCTAAATTGCTTGCGGTCTTTAGCCCAGCTCTTTATGAAGAACACGCATGAGAGTGGCAAAGTCTACGGGCTTTGCCAGATGTCCGTTCATGCCCGCTTCCAGAGACTGTGTCACATCGGCAGGATAGGCATTGGCAGACACTGCATACATTGGGATGTGGCGCGCGTCTGCTCGACCCATCTCGCGTATCTCGCAGGCGGCTTCAAAACCACTCTTGCGCGGCATAAGCAAGTCAAGCAGGATAAGGTCATAGTAGCCTTCAGGGGAATGCCTAAACATCTCGACCGCCTCGCTACCGTCATTCGCGTGTTCTACACAGGCATTTGTTTCTAAAAGTAGTTCTTCTATGATCACCCGGTTCATTTCTATATCCTCAGCAGACAGCACCCGCTTACCACTGAGATTGGGAATAACCAACTCCCTTTGTTCATCAAAAGAAACACTTTTTTCAAACTGGAGGACAAATGAGAAGGTAGAACCAACACCCAAACTGCTGGTAATGTTTAGCTCGCCACCCATGAGGCTCACCAGGTTTTTACTGATCGCAAGGCCAAGCCCCGCACCAAGGTGCTTCATATTGTCGCTACTTCCCTGCTCAAAAGCGACAAAGAGGCGGCTTACGTCTTCAGGTGCAAACCCTATCCCGTTATCAATAACGGCAAAAGCCAGCGTTAGGTGGGTATCGCTTTCGTCCAGCAATTCTACAGACAGTTCGACCCTGCCGTCTTCAGGAGTATATTTGACGGCATTGTCCAGCAGATTAAAGAGCACCTGCTTAAGCCGGAGTTTATCAGCCAGGACAGCGTGGTCTTGGGTGTCTTCCACATTGGTCACAAAGGTCTGTGCTTTCTCAGCACTGCGCAGCTTAAACACGTCCGCAACTTCAATAAGGCTCCGTTTAAGCGAGAGGCGCTCGCGCTCAATAGAAAGCTGGCCGGACTCGATACGGGACATATCAAGGACATCGTTTAGTATCCCCAGCAGATGGCTTGACGCGGCGGCAATTCGTTCAGCGGCCAGCTCTTTTTTTTCGTCAGTCTTGGCGGCTTTGACCGCATGCGCCATGCCTATGATGGCGTTCATTGGTGTGCGAAGTTCATGGCTCATGTTGGCAAGAAAGCGGCTTTTGGCCTGAGAAGCGATTTCAGCCGCGCGTGTCTTTTCTTCAAGCTCAAGCGTTCTTTCACGGATGAGATCCTCCAGATTTGCGTTCTGTCGCTCCAGCTCAACGCTTTTTAAGAAGTTGGTAACATAGAGGTTGTAAAGAAGAATGGCAACAAAAATGGAGATGCCCGTTACAACAAAGAACGCCGCACGCACATCAGTATAAAAGGCCATCTCCAATGACCTGACGGTCCAGACGATGCTCTGGCCTGTGGCAGGATCCAGGGTGGTTCCGGTGATGCCGTTGCACACAACGGCAAGGACAAAGACGTAGGAAAACCCCGCAAGAATGGTGATAACACTCTGCTTGCGCGGCAGGATAGGAATCATCGAAAACATCACAACAAAGAGGAAATAGCTATTGATGCCCTGATTAGATAGCAGGTTGGCCGTGCAAAATGCAAGCTGCATAACTGAAAACATATAAAGCGGCATCTGCACAAGCGCGCTACGCAGGCGTCTGTTGGTGACGCGCCCCTTACGAGCGTATCCAAGAGCGCCACTAAACACGATGCCAACAAGCAGGGTAGCCAGGGACATAACGATGTAGAAGTCAAGGGGAACAGGCATACCATCGCCGTGTTGCTGCGGAAAGGCGATGTTAACCACCTGCAACACGATCTGAAGGACGACGGTGAATAATGAAAAAGCAAACATACGCCCGGTGTTTGTCTCAAGACGTTCATCCTCAAAACGCGCCCGATATTCTGCCGGAACGGTGATCTGAAAAAATTTCTGCGCAGCGTGTGAGCCGCTGTGCGCTTGGGGGCCTTGAGCCATCCTGGCGCTCCTTTTTCTTGTGTCCTCAAAGCTCGCTTCCAGCTTTGAAAGGTAAGAGGGTGAACCTCTCGCTCCCCCTACCCCTCCCCTACAATGGCAGGAGGCACATTATACGTCTGCACAATACAAAAAGACAAGCTAAACCGTTGCGGCTTTTGTGGCATTCTCACATGAGGCGGTGTGCTCCCCCCGTAATGTTAGGTTGTGCACTTCATTCCTGCTCCATGCGATAACTTCTAAACTCTGTTGCAAAGTTTAGATTTCCGGAAATTTTTCTATGACTGAGTGTAGGTGGACAGGAACTGTTGTGTGCATTGTCGCTCCCCGTGAGAGGCATGCCTCTCACGGGGAGCGCAGCCACTTACGACAAATCCATACGAAAAGCGGGGCGGACACCGAACGAGTCGACCACGCCGAAGTGATCGAGCGCGCCCGTAGAGGCGTAGACCCTAGCGACCCAGAAAGCGAGGCCGTGCGGAGAGCGGAGCCGGTAGTAGGAGTTTGTCCCGGAGGTTCTTCGTGCGTTGGCATCAGCAAAGAGGACAACGCTTGAGCCATAGAGGTTTTGGGTAAGATCCAGGCTGGCGGCATCGGTGGTGGTTGTGCCGTAGGTTATCGTGCGAAATACTTCCTCTTCACTTAAGAGGAAGAGCTTCTGTCCTGTTAGCTCATAGTAGCCGTTGTGGCCGCTGTCAGAGGCACCTCCTGTCTTATAGGGAGCGGTGCGTGTGTCGCTCAAGCCTATCCTTGTGTAGAGGGCGGTATCGAGTATCTTTGCCTTGATGTCTGTGAGGTTGTCATAGCTGTAGGCATAGGTGCTACCGTTAAGGGATGCCCTAAGTGCGCTACCATCCCAGCGGATGTTAGTGTCCCAGTTGGTGTAGGTTGCGTTGATTGCTTGGCCATCAATGATGTGTTCTGCGATGACGAGAGCATCAGTGTTACTTGCCTTGTGTAGGATACGCCAATCAAAGGTGGAGGCGTAGAAAGTGTCACCACGCTTAAGGGTTGGAGAGGGTAGCCTGTTTGCTTGGACATCAAAGGCTACGGTGCAGTCATCCAGGGTAAGGGTAGCAGTTCCGGTTGCACCTTGAGGGATAGATACACTATAGGTCAAGCCACTTTGCGCTAAGGATGCAGCAGGTGACAGAGAAGAAGTATTAAGGTTTACCGTTGTGGGAGTGCTACTTACCGT
>JAITRZ010000053.1 GCA_031288185.1 Coriobacteriales bacterium | reverse complement strand
TTCCTCCTAAGTGAAGAAGAGGTGTTTCGCACGATTGTGTACAGCGACGGTGGCACCACATACACCACCAATGCCGCAAGCATGGATCTTACCCAAAACCTCTATGGCTCAAGTGTTGTCCTTTTTGCTGATGCCAACGCACGAAGAACCTCCGGGACATACTCCTACTACTGGCTCCGCTCTCCGCGCGGCGTCACTCTCAGGGCCGCTCTGGTCGTCGCCTCGACGGGCACGGTCTCTTTCGTCAGCGTGTACCTCACGTACGGTGTCCGCCCCGCTTTTCGTATGAATTTGTCATAGAGCAAGACAATTATCGGAAACCACTCGCTTGTACCACCCGTTGTGCTCGCGAAGAGGCGAGCACACTCTTCGCCAAAGGCGTGCCCATGGCGGGGTGCAAGGACGCAAGGCAAAACGGTTCATCTGCCTGGTAACCAGGCAGATGAACCGTTCCCATTTTTCACTCTGAGTAGAACCTCTTTGGTGAGGTAAAAAACTCGTCAAAGATAGCGCGTCGAAAGCGCGACTGCTTGCGCTCAAGCAGGGCATTGGTGGCCCGATCCACCAGGTTGAGCGAGCCCTCATAGCCAATGGTTGTTACCCGTTGGCCGCCAATGCGGTCATGGATGGGGAAGGCGCAACGCACCAGGGGGATGCCCTGGCTTTCTTCAATGCGTCGGCCGTCTGAGGAGCCAAACAACAGGTTAACACCCAGTTCAGCGCACAGCCGCTCAATGGTGCCAAAGTCAGCCTCGTCAATAATTGTGAAAGAATCAAGCATAAAACGCTCGGCCAGCTCGGCAATTTCTGCCTCCAGTGCCGCGCGAAGGCCGGGGGCTTTGGAACCGGCCGCCACAAGCACGGGGACTATGCCCTGTTCCAGGCACATCCGGGCTGTGGAATAGCAAAAGTCTGCCTCACCAAAGATGGCCGCTTTGCCCTCGGCGTTGTATTTGTGAGAATCAACCATGGCATCCAGGTAACGACCACGCTGCTGTTGCAGTTGTTCAGGCGGTCTGCGGCCAGAAAATTCCGCCAAGATAGCCACCAGGGTGTCCATGTCTCGTAGACTCACGGGCGGAGCCAGGCGCCTATAGGGTACGCCATAGCGCTCCCGTAACAAAGCCGCTGGTGAGAGATTATCATTAACGTTAAGAGCCAATTCTATCGTGAGAAGAGAGCCGGCCATGCCGCGTATTCGGTTAAGCGGGGTGCCGCTTTGGGGAAGGCGCTCATAGGTGGGCAGGTGAGGGCGATCCAGATTGTCTGAGATGTCGGGCAAAATCACGGCATCAAGCGCAAAAGCCGCAAGCAACTGTTTAAGCGTGCGCAGGTCGGCCGGACTCAAAGGGCCGCATATCAGGTTTAGCTGGCCGGGGGCGGCGTTGTGGGGACGCATCTCTATCTGCTCAAGCAAGGCTCGTGAAAAGCGAAAAAAGCCCTCATACTCTGAGCCGCCGTAGCCAGGCGCGCTCACCGCTATAACTTCAACCTCAGAGGCGGGGTTGTCCTGACGCCAGCGCTCCAGGATACCCTTTGTGTCCTCGCCGATGGTCTCGGCCAGGCAGGTTGTGGACACACAAACCAATTCTGGGCTATAGAGCCTGATAAGATTGTCGATGCCCTTACGTAGATTTTCCTCTCCTCCATAGACCGTGCCCTGTTCTGTTAAAGAAGAGGAAGCAATGTCCACCGGCTCATTGAAGTGGGTGGCCATGTGACGGCGGATATAGGTAGCACAGCCCTGTGATCCATGCAGGATGCTCAGGGTGCCACGAACACCGTAGGCAGCCATGCAGGTGCCCATTGGCATACACATTTTACAGGGGTTCACATTGAGATCAACCAAAGCTCCCGCAGCTTTAAGCGGCTTTTTGACAGATACTTTGCTAGTTTTAGGCGCAGGGGTTTGGGAGGGGTTGGCCAAAACCTGGCTGGAGCCAGCATTGTGGCCAGGGGTTTTGGAGCCAGCATTGTGGCCAGGGGTTTTCCTGGAAGCATCCTGATTAGTGCGCGCGTACATCAGCTTGTCTGTGCTTTCTTATATATAGCGCCATACCGGCGAATTGATAGAATAGTTAATTTCAGAAGCAAAATTAGCGACGCCCACAAAACCAGCCAACGGTTGTTTGCGTTCATGGTTGTGATCGCAAAAGGCTACGCCCAACTTGTAGGCCAGCGGCCGTTCCTTGACCCCACCCACCAGTATGTCTGCGCCTTTATCCAGCATAAAACGCTCCAGCTCAGCCGGGTTGGCATCATCAAGCACCACGCAGCCCGCCTTCACCATCCGGCGAATCTGCACATAATCTTCCGGACGGCCGGTTTGGGTACCTACCAACACGGTGGTCATGCCCAGTTCTTCAAACTGGCGGATAAGTGAGATGGCCTTGAATCCGCCACCCACGTAGATGGCCGCGCGCTTACCGGCCAACTGTTGGCGGTAGCGCCGCATGAGCGGTTGCAGCGCTGCGCTTTGTTCAGCGCAAAAACGGCGGGCGCGCTCTGTTGCCAGCTCATCTCCCAGGGCCTGAGCGATATTTATGAGTGAATCGCAGGTGTCTTTGATTCCATAAAAGCTCACCCGGATAAACGGTATGTCTAGATTATCGCGCATCTTCTTAGCCAGAGAGGTCATCGAACCGGCGCACTGCACCACATTGAGACGCGCCTTGGGCGCGCGCAGCAGCTCCGCGTAGGTGCTGTCACCGGTTATGCCACACTGGACGTCAATGCCCACCTGCTTAAGATAATTTTTGACAATCCACATTTCGCCCGCCAGATTAAAGTCGCCCAGGATGTTGATGCCTGACGCCTGGTCGCGCTCGCCATCCTGAGGGTCGCTCTGGTCGCGCTGGTTGTCCTGGCGGCCACCGGAGCTGCGCAAACGAGGTTGTGAACCAAAAACCTGCATGATGGCTTCTCCGGCGAGTCGATAGCCCATGGCCTTATGGCCGCTGAAACCGGGAGCCTGCACCGCTATCACCCTGATGCCGTGGCGGTTTTCTGCCTCCTGGCAAACCTGCACCACGTCGTCCCCGATTATTCCGATAATACAGGTGGCGTACACGAAGATCAGGGGTGGCCGGTGGGCCTGCACAACCTGATCGATGGCCCGGGCCAGCTTGCCCTCGCCGCCAAAGATGATGTCGGTTTCGCTCATGTCGGTAGAAAAACTGTTGCGAAACAACTCACTGTCGCTTGACAGGGAGCCGCGTATGTCCCAGGTGTAACTGGCGCAGCCAATGGGCCCGTGGATGATATGAAAGGCGTCGGTGATGGGATTAAGTACCACCCGCGCGCCACAAAAAGCACAGGCCCGCTGCGATACGGCTCCTGAGACACTGTCCTTTTCACACTCGATATGGTTGATAGATAACGGCTCCTGATGGGCAGGCATCGCGTGAGCGCGGCAGGATTTTCTGGCGGACACAGAGGCAGAGGTCAAGCCTTTGCTTGCGCTCCTGCTTCCCTTGTTTGCGCCCCTGCTCAGAGGCCAATCGCCCCTCGCACAATCACCTTCATCCCTCTCTTCTCCCTGGGTAAAAATCGAACTCCGTCTCTCAACTAGTATATCTTGCTGGTATGTCTGGCTTGCCTTTCTCATATCTCACAACCCATTTCCGGACGGCTCGTCGTGTCTTTTTCTCTCAGATAGCGCATTTTACATAACAAATTCTAGATCAGCGTCGGCGCTGTCGCGATCTAATCTATCCATGAGAGCGTCACACATCGCCTTTAACAGGTGAAGGGCACCCTGATAACCAACCAGGGGAAAATAAGAATGCAGGTAGCGATCCAAAATTGGAAAACCCACCCGCACCAGCGGGATGTCCTCAGCCCGGGCAATCTGCTTAAAAAGTGATGGGCCAAGCAACATATCCACCGGTTCTTGGATAATACGCTGATGAATCTCAAAATAATCGGTCTCAGCCTTTACCCAGCAACTGTCCGGCTTGCGTCCATGTTTTGTTAAAATCGCGCGAACCCTTTCTTCAAAATGACCGCCCGGAGTACCCGTACCTATAAAGGCCGGCACCATGCCACATTCCAGGCAAAATTCGGTGAGACCCAGCACATGATCCGGATCGCCGGCAATGGCTACCCGTTGCTTATCCAGATACTGATGGGTATCAAGCATGCAGTCAATCAGCTGGCCGCGTTCCTCCTCAATGCTGGGCGGCACCGGGATTTTGCTGTAGCGGGTTAAAGCCAAAATAAACTCATCGGTGGCAGAAACGCCGATGGGCAGGCCCAGGGCCTGGTAGTCAACGTCGCAGGAGCGTTTAAGCACATTACCCGCCGGCTCTGAGGCCCAATAGCCCAAGGCCAAAGAGTACGCGGCATCACCCAGACGCGCAATCTCAGCCACGCGAGCGCCGCCTGCCGGGTACAACTCAAATTTTCCGGTCATCGGCGCGTCAAAAACACCGCTGGTGTCCGGTAGCATGGTGTAATCAATCCCAAAGTCATCCAGATAGCGCTTTACCTGGCGCATATCGGCGGGATTAACAAAACCGGGAATTACCAGCAGCCGTCCTGTGGGCTCGCCGCTTTTTTCAGCCAGGTGCTCGATGAAGCCGGCCGTCATGGCAGAAAAGCCGGTGATGTGCGAACCCTGATAGCTGGGGGTAGAGCAGTAGACAACTCGCTTGCCGGGGGGAATCTCAATGTCAGAGGTAAAGGCGTGCAGATCATCACCGATAGTCTCAGACAGGCAGGTAGTGTGTATGGCGATGACCGCCGGATCATACAGGTCAAAGATATTGCGCACCGCAGTTTTAAGGTTGGCACCGCCGCCAAAGACACTGGCACCCTCTGTAAAGGCTGAGGTTGAGGCCATGGCCGGCTCCTTGAAGTGGCGGGTTAAAAACATGCGATGAAACGATACGCAGCCCTGCGACCCATGACTGTGAGGCATCGCCCCATGTACGCCCAGAGCGGCATAGATTGCGCCCACGGGCTGGCAGGTTTTACAGGGATTGGCGACAAGAGCCCGGCGCTCGGCCACCGTATCTCTTGGGGTCGCATCCAGCATCATCGCTCACCTCCTGGTCTATCGGCTCCTTGCGTCTGTGTTGATACAGGAACGCTCGCTTCTTCTTCGACGGCATCCACATGGCCCCTCAATAAAGGTTCGTGCCGCCAAGGCGGAGAAATAAACTGCCAGGCCGGCACCTGTAATCCCATGAGCAGATCCTGGGCAAAATTGATAGCTCCCTTAAAGCCGGCGTAAGGACCCTTATAGTCATAGCTGTGCAGCTGGCGTGAAAAGACCCCGCCTTTTTGCAACACATACTTATCCTTGATGCCTGAGAAGAATACGTCAGGCTTCAGCGCCTCGACAAACTTCTCTGCCTCAAAATGGTTGAGGTCGTCAATAACCAGGGTGCCGTTGTCCATTTCCTTTATCATGCCTTCGTATTGTTCCAGAGAGGCGATGCTGGCCTTGAGCTGCGCCAGTTTTTCAGGAGAAATCCGCAACCGGTACTTTCCCTCTATCGGCTCCACACTTAATTCCTCGATGTTCTTGTTATCTGCATCAACCTTGATACTTTCTTTGACCTCACGTCCCTCGTAGTCATCACGATGGGCAAATTCATAGCCGGCGATAACGGTTTGCATGCCCAAGTCCTTTAGCAGAGATTGATAGTGGTGCGAGCGTGAGCCCCCTACATACAGGGCGGCGGTCTTTCCGGAGAGCTGATCACGATAGGAGCGCAATTCTGTGTCTATCTCAGCCAGCTCATCAGCGATCACCGCCTCAATGCGTTCGCTCAACTCTAAATTATCAAAATAAGCAGCAATTTGGCGCAGACTTTTCTGGATGGCGCTGATGCCCACAAAGTTAACTTTTAGCCAGTCAATCCCATATTGTGTCTGCATCATCTCTGCAATGTAGTTAATGGAACGATGGCATTGCACCAAATTGAGGTCAGCGGTGTGGGCGCGCGTGATGTCAGCTATCGAACCGTCACCCGACATCACTGAAACAATCGTGATGCCGCAACGCTTCAGTATCCGTTCAGTTTCCCAGCCGTCGCCGCCAATATTATATTCACCCAGCAGGTTAACGCGGTAGGTACCCTGCATTGGGCTATCATTGGTGCCGATGATACGACGGATCAGTTCATTAGAGGCAATATGGTGTCCGGCAGACTGGGAGACTCCCTTGTAGCCCTCACAGGAAAAGGCCACACAGGTAACGCCAAACTGTTTCTCAGCCCGGGCCGCTACTGCGTGGATGTCGTCGCCTATCAGGCCCACCGGACAGGTTGAGCAAATCAGTACGGCTTCAGGCTTAAAGAGTGCAAGCCCTTCTTCAATGGCCGCAAACAGCTTCTTCTCGCCGCCAAACACGATATCAGTCTCATGCATGTCGGTTGAAAAGGTATAGGGCACCAGATTGAGCTTGTCTGGCTCGCTGCTGGCCTTATGTCTGCGAGTGCCCCAGGTGTAAAATGAACAGCCGATGGGCCCATGCACGATGATAAGAGCGTCTTTGATAGGCCCCAGCACAACGCCCTTGCAACCGGCATAGCAGCAACCGCGGTGCGAGAGGATGCCGGGAATGGTGCGTGAGTTAGCGGCTATTTCCTGTGGTGCTTCCAGCGCGTGGTCAACCATCAGCAGGTGCTTCTTGCGGTTCCTGAACACCTTAGCCTCATAACTTTCTAGCACCTCGTCAATGACCGCGCCCGTGCGCTCACCCATCTCCGGCACAGAAGGAGCGGTATGGATGGTTGAGGAGCCGGCTGTCGCTGCTTGTGCAGAGTCGCACAGTAGTTGTTCTTCTGTGTGCCCGGGTTTGGTACGGTTGTGAGAGTTTTTCATTGTGTTACCTGTCTTATCTAGTAGGCATCGGCCGCACGTTCGCCGTTGCGCACGCGATAGGATTCGGTTATTGGCAAAACAAAGATCTTCCCATCGCCGGGGGTCTTGGTCTGATTGGTTTCAATGAGGAGCGTTACAACCCTGTCCACGTCCCTTTCTTCAACCATCAGGGTAAACAGGCGTTTGGAAATCAGACGAAGTGGTTCTGAAAGCGCCTCGCCCAGGCGGTTTTGCGGCACCTCTCCTTCTTCCAGGAGAGCCGCGACCATACTTTCATTTATCAGTTGGCAACCCCTACCCAATACCACCTGGCAGGTGAAAGAGGGAAATCCGGCCTCGGCCAAAGCTAGTTTGGTGGCGTTGACTTTTTGAGGGCGAACAATGGCCATTATCTCCTTCATTGTTCATAGGCCCTTCTTGCCGGTAGAGACTGTGTAGGCGGCTTCAACGGGCGACACAAAGATGCGCCCATCGCCGTAGTTGCCGTTTTCGCCGGTGCGCGCGCTATCCATGATGACGCGAATGGCATCCTCAGCATCTTCTCGCTTGCACACTATCATCAGCATTTCCTTGGGTATCTCGTCATACACCAAATCGCCTATCTTAATGCCTTTTTGACGACCGCGCCCAAAGACGCTCATCTTTGTGACGGCGCGAAAATCTGCTGACAGCAGTTCCTGTGTGACGTTTGAAACCTTTTCTGGGCGAACAATGGCACGGATAAGAACCATAATGACCTCTTTCTTAAACAGTTTCTCCTTTGGAATGTACAGGCGCGAAGCCGTACAAACACGATCCCCATACAGGCGGCTACAGGCCCATCAGCCCGTGTTGCCTTTCCGCAACGGGCGCGGAACCCTACGGGCACAGGGTTGTGCTGGGATGACCCTACGGACACGGGTTTACACAGGCGGCTACAGGCCCATCAGCCCGTGTTCCATCATTAATTCTTCCAACTCTTCCTGTTGCATTGGTGTGGGAATCACAAACAGGTCATTACTGTCCACCGCTTCTGCCAAACCGCGGTAGGCGTTGGCCTGTTGGCAGTCAGATTGGTATTCGATGACCACCTTCTTATTGATTTCTGCATGTTGGACGATGTTGTCACGGGGCACAAAGTAGATAAGCTGGCTACTGAGGCGTTTGGCAAAGGCTTCCAGCAACTCGCGCTCACCGTCTACTTTAC
>JAITRZ010000044.1 GCA_031288185.1 Coriobacteriales bacterium | reverse complement strand
GTTTGTTCCTCACGCGACCTGAGCGGCAGACCTGGTAGTAGTCGCCCCAAAAGCCCTGGAGGTCATGCCAAGTCGCGGTTGCCTTACCGTGGGAAAAAGGGTCTAAAGGGGGGGTCATGAGGGGGGGGCCGCCGGTGTTTTCGCGGCCGAGGATGTAGTCGGTGGAGACGCCGTAGAAGTCAGCGAGTTTTTGTAATAGGTCGATTGACATCTGTTGCGCCTTTTCTACGTTGAAAATGGTTTGCTCGGTTACATCGAGCGCAAAAGCGACTTCGCGACGCGAAAGCCGTCTACTCTCCCGAAACTCCTTCAGCCTCATCCCTTGCCTCCATTACTCAAACTTGATTAATATAGATCAGTATACTACTCAACTTTGAACGGTTGTCAAGTGGTATTTTGGAAAGTAGTATTTGGAATTAAGTAGAAAGGGTACTCACATGCAAGCACGAACCAGAATCCGGCAGTTTAGAACTCTTGCTGGGCTTACTCAAGAGGAGTTGAGCGAGAAAACAGGAATACCTCTCGGAACACTTCGACGATGGGAACAGGAAGTTAGTGAGATCAGAAACGCACAAAGACTAGTACCAATTGCCGATATTCTCGGTTGCACCGTTGATGATCTGCTTGGTCGAACCGAACGTCCTCTCTCTTCCGAAACCACACTTATACCCTGCTATGGGCGCATTGCGGCTGGAGAACCAATTGAAATGCTGGAAGTTATCGAGATGGTAGAAGGTGTCGGTGGCATCTGCAAAAAACACCCCTATGCTTACTTTCTTGTTGTTTCAGGCGATTCAATGAATAACGAGGTCCCCAACGGACACTACGCATTGATAGACCCCACCGCAGCGGTACACAACGGAGATATTGCCGCTGTTACCGTCAATGGCTGTGATGCTGCTCTGAAAAGGTGGTATAAGACCAGCAACAGCGTTGTGCTATCACCGGATTCAACGAATCCAGCTTATAAGGACATCGTCATTGACGAGACAAGCCTTGATGCTCCGAGCTTGCACGTGCTCGGTAAGTACATCATGTCAATATCGCCCTACAGAGGGTAACAACTTTCCCCCTCAACTATGATTTTTGATTAAACATGCGGTATATTGAGCGGAGGCAGTGATAGGCCACACTCTATAGAAACCTCTCAATCCTTCATCTTTAACGCCGAGAATGGATGGGAGCAATCGGGTAAAGCTGAGGTTGTCTCGACAAAAACCACGTATCGTCTCATTGGGAGAGAGTTTTCTGGACAACAGAAGCCGTTGGGACGTGGTTAGCGGGCAGAACGATAATATATGGCCTGACTATTACTGATATGCAAGGGGATGGAAGCGTGGGCGCTGACTACAAGATTGACTATGGTAGGGAGGCACGAACTTATGAGCATCCAAAATATCGGCCGCAACAGGTGGCGGGTTGTAGTTAAGGCGGGATCTGACCTCACGACCGGCAAGGGGCGCTATATAGACCGGATAATACATGGAGACAAGCAAGATGCCGCTGCATTTGAAACTCAGGTACGTGGCATAGGTGGGGCTGCTCCAGCATCACTCACGCTTGGTGAGTTTTTGCGCAATCACTGGATACCATCACTCACCGTACAAGCGTCAACAAAGGAATGGTATGAGTATGGGTTGCGCTATATCAATCCCATAGTTGATGTTAGGCTATCTAAGATAAGCGCCCACAATGTAGAAAGTACCATCCACGCACTGCCGCCAGGCAACCCACGCAGGCACGCTCGCAAAACACTATCTGCGGCCCTTAACGCAGCTGTGCGCTGGGACATCTTACCGTACAACCCGCTTGCTAAGGCCCAGATAAAAATGAGTAATGACCTGAAACGGCAGTGGCTTGCGTATAGCGCTGAGGAATTGCAAGCTGTCCTCGATATGCTAAAGGATGACGATGCCGAGCCTGTGGCTATCATTATGGCTTTTTGCGGATTAAGAAAAGAGGAAGCACTAGCGCTTAACTGGACGGATATAAGTCTTGACGTTGGTACCATCAAAGTCTATAAGGCGTGGGCTATGAATGGTACTATCCCTGTCCTTAAAAGCACAAAGACCGCCGGCAGCGTACGAGAAGTCTACATGAGAGGCTGGGGGTTAGAGCGACTGCGCGAGTTGGGACAAGAGGTGCATGGTGTGTTGTGGCCCGGCAAAAAATTTGACCGCATAATGCCGCAAGCGGCCACCAGACACTACAAGCGGCTATGCGAAAGGGCAGGTGTGCGCTATATACCTCTTAACGGATTGCGTCATACGCACGCCACGCTATCCTTATCATCCGGCATTGACGTAGCGCTGGTGTCAAAATCGCTTGGTCATGCGCGTATATCGACCACGGTTAACGCCTATATTCGGCCCTTGGAAGAGGCAAGGAAGCAGGCAGCAGGAGACTTCGCGCAGGTAATTGGTGGAATCTAGCATGCTAGCATTTCCCAAAAAACTCCCAAAAACTTGGGAGAAAACGGTCAAAAACGGTACATTTTACCCAAAAAATGACCCCCAAAAGACAAAGAGCAGGAACCTCAAAAATGGCCCTTGACCTGCGGTTTTACTGGTCGGGTTGACAGGATTTGAACCTGCGACCCCTTGACCCCCAGTCAAGTGCGCTACCAAACTGCGCCACAACCCGACTTCAGCAGGGTGAGACTATACCATAAGCAGCACGTACTGACTACAGAAGAAGCGCTGCAGAAAGCAGGCGGCTAGAACCCAACAGGCTCAACGCACAACCGCCCAGACCATCTCCCCCATCGCAGAACAGGCTCCCCACAGTACCATCTTTCAGAAGCGATCTACTAGAAGCGCGCTGCCACTAAAATGCACTTTGATACGCAATATAAAGCAATGTCGCGCCTATCCCCCGGACATGCTACCGTCCACATGACACTCAAGGGATAAGGCTCAGAACTAGCCGCGCGCTTTTAGAGCTCGTTCAACTTCGCGCTGGGAATCTTTTTTCGCCAGGGCAGCGCGCTTGTCATGGCGCTTCTTGCCACGGGCCAGCCCCAATTCTACTTTAACCAGGTTGTTTTTAGCAAAATATAGTTTAATGGGTACCAAGGTCAGCCCGGCCTGGGTAACCTTGGCAGCAAGCTGGTCAATCTGCCGCCTATGCAAGAGCAGTTTGCGGGGACGATCAGGGATTTGGTTGGCACGATTACCATGACTAAAGGGACGGATATACAGCCCAAACAGCCAAACCTCCCCCTTGCGCGCTAAGGCAAACGTATCGGTGAGCTGGCCGCCGCCCTCACGCAGCGAGCGCACCTCGGTTCCCTTTAAGACGATGCCAGCCTCATAGGTTTCTAAAAATTCGTAATCGTAAAATGCCCGACGATTCTTCGCCAGTACCTTTTGGCTTTGTGTGACCTTACTCACCGTTTGGCCTCTCTGGGCAGAGCAGGCGCTATCCCGTCTGCCGGTTCTGTCAAAAGCGCTCCTGGTTACAAGCGCTCGCTTTGTCTACGCATGGTCAAAAGCGCATTTTGTCTGCACACGTTTTCTGTCCACCCGCGTTTCTTCTGCGCGCGTTTCCTCCGCACACGTTTTCTGTCTGTGCGTATCTTCCTAATCATAGAGGAAAAAGCGATCAGCGTCCGTTGATGAGAAGCACAGAAACAAACAGGCTCCCCCACCAACCGCCTGCACAAGACCGTCACTCTGGTTTCACACAAGCAGCGAAAATCAGCTCTTTTCTTGCTTACCATTAACTCTTGCGTTGCAGTAATGCTCCTCAATGAAGTATATACTTAGACGGAGCACCAATGAAAGGCTATTTTCCCTCTGCCGAGGTTCTACCTCCTGTTATCAACTGGCATGAGTTGCAAAAATTTGCGTTTCCGTTTCCTGTACCTGGTAGCATCAGCAAACCAGATAGCCCGGACAAAGACATCGTGTCCGAGAAGAATGTGTGGGATCGCGAGTCAGATATGTATAATCAGATGACAGCGATGGAGATGGACTATACGCATAATAAGATAGCACTTTTGAATCTCCTGCCTACTGACCACGTCTTGAATATTGGCTTCGGGCCTGGACGTATCACCCGCGTCGTCGCTCCGTTAGTAGCTAGGGTCACCGCCATTGACTCGGCCAAAAATGCTGGATCACTGTCGCCATAATGTTAAAGAAGCTGCGCTGACCAATGTTGATTGCGGGCTTGTTGATTGGTTTAACTGTGAGTCGATAAAAGCGCTTGGCACCTTTGATGTGGTTATTGCCTGCCGTACCGCGGCGCTTTCTGACTTTGAGCGTCTGGATGCGCTCGCTTGACGCATGGTTGTTTGTATGGCGTTTGCCAACGCGCCTTCCATCCCTCATATCCTCAACGAGATGTTTAGTGGAGTGGCTAAAATTCCCAGACCTGGCGTGCCTGAGCCAGGGCCTGGGCAGGGAAATTCCAGTATTCCCGCATCTGTCCGTCCACCGTGGCCGATGCGCAAACCTGACCGCAGATTTGGCTACGATGTCTTTTTCAATATTGCCTATGACCTTGGCTACGACGCCAACGTGCGGGTCATGCCCGATGGCTTCCTCAAAAGATTTCCCTCGCGTGAAGCGGCTTATGCAGAGCTGCGCAGGCTCAGGCCCTTCCCTGACGAGAAGTTAGAGCGATTCAAGCATAACATGGAGCCGCTCCTTACCAACAATCCCAAGGGCAGCGTGGTTTTTCATAAACCAACCGAGAGTTTTGTGTTGTGGTGGGAAAAGTGACGAGAAGAAACCCCTCACCAGGCCGCAAGCAGGTAACAGGCGCAAACGAGCAACCTGAAAGTAAAAACGAAGGCGATGCCAGGGCAGAGGTAGAAGCGGACGATGGTAAGGCTCCGGACAAAACCAGGGCCAAACTCAAGACATGGCGAACGGTCACATGGGCCGTAAGTATCTGCCTGTTGCTGGCACTGGTTGTTCTCGCCGTTTCTGGCATAGGAGTGCTTACCAGCTCTGCGTCCTATAAACAGGACGGTGTAAGCGCGTCTCTTGCGCCCGCCTTTATTCCTGACCTATCGGCTCTGTGTAGACTTACCTTCACTGAGGCCCAGGATACCCTCGACAAACGCACCGTACACAGGATAAAGACGCTCAGAACCGTCCAGGCGGGGAAATGACGAGTAGATAAGAGGCATGTCCTCAAGAAGTTTGGCCAGTGAGTTTGCCGCGTTAAGCGGATGATAGGCCGCATTATCGATAGTCTCGCTCACACCTACTTCTAACTGATCGACTACCTTATCCGTTCCGTTGCTATCCACACCACTGCCTCCACAGGCCGTCAACACACAATAGAGCGCCAGCATACAGGTTATGGCTGATACACGCCTTATTATATTCGCCAATGCAAACGGCAGATTTGTCGTGGCAGCAGTTATAATACAAACGGCAGATTTATCGTGGCGGCAGTTATCGTGGCGGCAGTATCGGTCACCCAGATACCCTCGCGGCAGGAGGCATCCCTGTTTGTATCTTTTGATGTCAAATACTCTCCCTGGGTCAAATACCCTCTTGTGCCTTTTCTGTTCATGTCATATCCTCCAAAACTTCCAGAGCCACTTTAACGCACCGGTGTGGGCACGAGCGTTTTTGAAGAACGCCTTATAGTATTTCACAAGATTGTCATACTCCTGCGCTCCTACATTTTGCTCGCCGTAGATAGCACGTTGAAAGACATCAGTAATATAGATAAAGTCTACAGAAGCGGCAGTGGAAAAGGGTGCCATCGCGCGACGCGCCCCAAAGGCAAATTCCATCGGCGTAAGGTAGTTTGGCTTTGCTATCTTCAGGCGCTTGAAGCGTGTCAGCAGCCAATGGTAGAGATACCAAACGCGGTAGTTGTAGGGATGCTTTTCCAAACGTTTGAGCCTTAGTTGGCGGCGGTAGCGCCAAGCCAGGATAAAGGCCAGCGCAAGCACCGTAATCAGGATAGCGGCAACGATAGCGCCCATCTTAAGTTGCTCATAGCTGATGGGGCTGAACTCTGGCAGCCAGTTTTGGGCATCAAATGCCTGGAGCAGTTGAGCAAGACCACTTGGTAGCTGGTTTTCATCTGAACTGCTGGTGCCGTTGTCACCAGACTGCTCGCTGCCATCGGCATCCTGTTGGCTTTCGCCCAGCTCCTCATTGGTCTGGTCAGTGGCCTTGTCCTTATCGGGCGTTTCTTGATGGTCATAGGTGCCGGTAGAGTAGATAATTTCGCGAGCATAGGGGCTGGTAAAGGGTTTTATTTCAAGCGTGGTGAGGCCAAGGCCAGCAATAACGCCATAGTAAACAACCATTCCAACAAGCAGACAGGCCACACCTATCAGGGCAGAAAAACCCAGCACGCCGCCAAAGGCAGTGCTTTTGACGCGCTGAGCCTGGTAGATGCTCTGCTTGTAACACTGGTAGACAAACAGCATCGCGATACCAAGAAACACGGCGAGTGTCACGGGCAGTCCCGGCTGCTCAACAATCCAGTCGCGATAGAGAAACTGGATCATCCCGCAGGACAAAGCGGCAAAAACAAACAGAATAACCAGCACTGCGGTTCGTCGCGAAAGCAGGTACACAGCGATGGGAATGATGATGAGAATGAAGCCGAAGATGGTGTAGTTTTCCTCATTATCGGCAAGAGCCCCCTCCACAACCAGCGGCACGGGAGAGCTGAAGAAGGCCACGGCAATGACGATAACGCCCAAAGCGACAACAAGGAGGGATGAGGGCAACAATGCGCGTTTAGACCATGAACCAAGAAACAGGAAGGCAATCAGAGGTACCGTAACCGCTGTTATGAGCAGCAGATTACTGCGATAGTGTTCGGCAGACAGAAAGCCGTAGGACAGGGTAAAGACCAGAGCCACACTCACCATAAGTACCAACAGAAAGTCTGATGCCGAGGATCTGAGGAACAGCGTCCGTCTCCTTCTCAAGCTCAACCCCTCTCGTGCATCGGGCTGCCATACCCTTCGCGCATGGGTGCCAGCAGTTGGGGCACCGCGGGCCTCTTGGGAAGACTCGGTCCTTGTGGCGGGCTCGGCCTTTGTGACAAACCTGGCCTTTGCGGCAGAGTCGGCCTTTTTGTCGTCTCCAGCATTTGGTCGCAGATTTTGCGGAGTTTTTTCTGTCATCAAATCTTCACCCCTACAAGTTCCTCAGACCTTGAGAGTATCAGATAGGCGATGCCCGCATTATCAAGACGGCCCAGCCCGGCCACATAGTCCTCCCTCTCACGCCCGATAAGGTAGCTGGGCACCACCGCAAAAAGCAAAGGATCGCGCTGGCACGCCTTGGCCTCAATGAGTGTTGAGATCATCTGGGCTGAGAGGTTGGCCGTGACAACCACCAGATTGTTCTGCCCATACTGTGAACGCATTTGTTCATTAACGATGTCCAGAGCATCCAGCTGGCGTGTCGCCTCATTGGATATGCGCGGTATTTCATCAACGATGTCAGCCATCTCATGGCGACCAAACGCCACCTTGCGCACCCGCACGCCAGAGCGACTCAGGTAATGAACCTCGGTGTCCAAGCCCTGCTCCTGCGCAAAGCGCGCTACCGAGAAGGCCGTCTCGATGACACAATCGAACATATCCATTAACACATTTGTATGGGAGGATGGCCCAAAAGTGTCCAGCACAACGGACACGCCTGGATTGGTGTAGACCTCAAACAGACGGGTGAGATAATTCTCAGAGCGAGCGGAAAGCTTCCAATGGATGGTCTTGAGCGGGTCGCCCGGCACGTAGTTACGCACGCAGGCGTAGTCCAGCGAGTCAGCCAGCGCGGATTTATTGGCTCGGGAGGTTTCCAGCACGGCCTCGTTGGAAAACTCGATACGTCCAATGGGTTGGATGCGCGGCGTGATGTCCACCGTATGTACTGCGGGGTTTTGGATGGACGTCTCAAACAGGTGCAGGAAGTCAGTTATCACCACACGGTCAAGGCCGGCGCTGTAGGTGCCAATATGGTTAAATTTAACAGCAAAATCCATGTCATAAGCCTCAAAGGGCGAGAGCGCTAATGTCGAAATTAGCTCGTTTTCTTGGTTGCCAAAGAGGTCTGAAACAAAGAAGTGGGTCTTGATGCGAAAGAAGAACAGAGGCGTGATATTGTGAAAGCGCACCGTAAAGGTAACCTCCTCGCCGCGCTGGGAGACCCCCAGGTCAGTCTTTTCCAGCAATCTCAGGCCCCGCCTAAGTACAGTGAGGTACAAGCGAGCGGTGATAATGGCGCAGATGGCGATAAGCAGCGGTAGCCAGCCAACAACCGTTGAGTGATAGTCGCTGCTGCCAACAAGCCAGGAAAGCATGGTACAGAGCAGAAGAACCAGCAAGCAGGCCAAAAATTTAAGCAGCGGCCCCGCACCTGTCGCGCTTGCGCCCTGAGCCACCGACCGACCTGGAACCCTGCGCCCTGTTTGCCTTCGCTTTGGGACTACAGCCTGCCGAGTTGCTGGGCCTGTGGGCCGCCGGGTGGCTGAACCTGTGGCCTGCTGGGCGGCCAGGTCGGTGACCCGCCGAGTTGCTGAGCCTGTGGGCCGCCGAGCGTCTGAGTCGGTGGTCTGTGTCCTGAACCCTCTCTCGACTCCCTGGGTTGTTACGGCCGGCCCCGCCCTATCACCTGGTGCCATTGCTCAACCCTCTGGCTTCAGCCTCTGTCAGCGTGGGTACGGCCACAGAATCCAGCACTGTTTCTATGACGGAGCGGGCATCGCGCCCGGCAATACGGGCTTCGTGGGTAAGAATGACACGGTGGCTAAGCACAAAGGGCGCAAGGTACTTCACATCGTCAGGCGTAACGTAGGAGCGCCCGCGCAACAGCGCATGAGCCTGCCCCAGCTTGATAAGAGCGATGGAACCGCGTGGCGAGGCACCTACTGAACATTCCTTCATCGTGCGCGTAGAGGAGACTACCTGAACAGCATAGCGAGCAACCGGTGCAGAAACAAGTATCTTCTCGGCCAACTCGCGTAGCGTTAGGATGTCGCCCTTGGATGCTACCGGCGCAATACGGGCCTTGGCAGCTTTAGTCTCCAGCACTATACGTACTTCCTCGTCCATCTGAGGATAGCCCATTGACAGCTTGATAAGAAAGCGGTCAAGCTGCGCCTCAGGCAGTGGGTAGGTGCCATACTGCTCAATAGGATTTTCTGTAGCAAGCACCATAAAGGGTTCATCCAGCCTGTGCGTCTCAGAATCCACCGTTACCTGACGCTCTTCCATTGCTTCCAACAGCGCTGATTGCGTCTTGGCTGAGGCGCGGTTGATCTCATCGGCCAACACCAGATTGCTCATCACCCCGCCCGGTCTAAACTCAAAGTCGCGCGTTTTCTGGTTGAATATTGAAAAGCCCGTCACATCTGAGGGCATGATGTCCGGCGTAAACTGAATGCGCCTGAACCCACAGTCTAGTGACCTGGCCAGTGCCGACACTAATGAGGTCTTGCCCGTACCCGGCATATCCTCAATAAGTACATGTCCAGAGGCGATGAGCGACAGTACCACCAGCTCAACTGACTCGCGCTTACCTATGATCACGGTTTCGATATTGCCGCAGATGCGCGCCAGTGTCTGCGCGCCCTGCCCTACCACTGTCTCGTCAATCATTTCTCTCCTTTCGGTTTTCGCATGCCGCCAAACTCCGGGATGCACATCCGCATAATCTCCTGGTTGTCATGGGTGAACTCAACAATTTTGACTTTGGTGCCATAGGCCTCCTGGATATTTTCACGGGTGATGATCTCAAAAGCGTTGCCAAACTGCATTATCTAATGACGCATGAACAGAGCGACCTTTGCACTGGTCATAAAAGCGTGGTCAGGATTATGCGTTATCATCATAACGGCCAGACCGCGCTCGGCCAATTGGCGCACCTTCTCAATAACGCGTACGGCGTTGCCATAATCCAGGCTAGCGGTTGGCTCATCCAAAATCATCATCTGTGGTTCCTGGGCCAGCGCGCGAGCGAACATCACCGTCGGCAATTCACCATCCGATATATCCCCAGAGGGCGCATCACGCAGATGATAGATGTCCATGTCCTGCATAGCGTTTTTCACGATGTGATAGTCCTCGCGACCAGGTTGGCCGCCCAGGGTTGCCACCTTGTTGATACGTCCCATCATCACCACATCTTTTACCTGAAAGGGAAAGGGCTGGTCGTGCTTTTGGACAACATAGGCCATCGTATCGGAGAGGCGCGAGGCGCTCCACTTGGTCACGTTGTCACCGTCGATGGTTATCGTGCCGCCAAGCAGAGGAGTCAGGCCAAGGATGGTGCGAATCAGTGTGGTCTTTCCGCAGCCGTTGGGGCCCAGCACACAACAGACCTCGCCACTCTCCACCGCAAAACTCACATACTGCTGCAGCGGCCTGTTTCTATCATAGCCAATGGCCACATCCCGCAAAGCTATCTTCATAGTATTGTTCCTTCCGCTGGGAGGCAACGGCTCCCTGCCACTGGCAGGGTCATACACATCGCCAGCAGGTTATCCGTTGTTCCAATCACGCGAGGGCACCCTGCTGTTGGCAGGGTCGCGCACAGCATAGCTCCAGGTTGCCCATACCTAAAGGCCACCATCATTCCCACCCTCGCAGCTGTTTTATCACAATTATGAGAAATAACGGCAGCGCCACCACACTTACTACTGAGCCCAACGCCAGTCCGTCGCCCACAAAGGGGATGAGGTCGGCAATATCACGACAGATAATCAGAAGAATGGTACTGATGCAGACGTTACCGATAAGCTGCTTGCGAAATTCACAACCAAACCAGGAACGGGCAAAAAAGGGCACAATCAACGAGATCATGCCAACCATACCCACATGCACCTGCGCCGCCAAGATCATAATTGCCCCACAGACAAGCGCCACCGTGCGCAGTGCCGTGTAGTTGATGCCCAAGAGTTTGACCTCGGCCACATCAAAGGCCAGAGCGTTAAACTGAAAACGCAACAGCCACACCGGAATGATAGAGGCGATAAAGGCAACCCCCAAAGCAATCCACGAAAACACCGAGACATCCACCACCAGCATCTGCGAGAGGGTAAAGAAGATTTCATAGTGATCCGGCTCCATGACAAACAGCGTCACGTAACTGACAATAAAACCGATAAGTTGCGAAAAAATCGAACCAATAAGCAATATGGTCACGATGTCGAAGGATTTGCCTTTACCTGACAAACGTCTACCGGCCAAAATGACAAAGAGCAGTAATGCCGCTCCAAAGCCATAACAAGCAAGGTAGTGCTCGACTATCAGTCCATAGACAGAAGCTCCCTGCAAAACCACAAGTAACATCATCCCTAAAGAAACACCGCTGGAGACGCCAAGCATGCCAGGACCGGCTATAGGATTACGAAAGACGTTCTGGTAGAGCATGCCGGCAACAGAGAGTAGGATGGCAGAAATCAGCGTAATACCCAGCACGGCGGCACAACACCAGCCCCCTAATCGTCTAAAAAGAGTACAATAAAAACCATCAGCCCCAACTGCACCCCGCTCATTACTCCAAGCGTAGACGGAGCGGCCAGGGCGTTACGAAAGGATCCCTGATACACCGCGCCGCAGAGCGCAAGGCCAGCCCCGGCCAGAGCGATGACAACATGACGAATCATCGTGGAGGCATAACTCACCTGGGAGGTCGCCTGGCCAGTAAGCGCGGCGATAAGACCGGAGGCGTTCTTTTGTAGATCCTCCACAAACCAGGAAAACACGTAGCCTGTCTCCCGTGTCATATGCAGAACCTGATTGAGCATGTCCGTAGGTGTGATAAGGCTCACTACGTAAACAACAAGTAGAGTGATGACACAGATAAATATCTTTTGCGCGCGTGGGTCTATTCGGTGGCCTTTATTGACCGACTCAGCAAATTCATTGTCCTGCTCATCCCCAAGAATACGCAAGTCTGAAGCGGGCAGTGTTACTGGCGCACTGTCCTTTTTGGTACGACGTTGGTTGCTTTTTTTGTGGCATATCAGGCTACACTCTCACTTTCCCAGGCGCCTTTCCGCCTCCTGCTAACTGCGGATTATCCCCGCCCCGTTAACGGCGGATTATCCTTCGCGAGACCCTACCAGAACGGTTTTGGCATCAAGGCACTTTTCAAACACCTTTTGCTTACCTTAAAAAGAGACAATATATTCTCCAAAAAGATAATAGGGCGGTAGTCTATCATGTCCCCCAGGGGAACAGTCAAGAGAAAGTTTGAAAAAGTTCTCAAGAAAACGTTTCAATTGCCCTATCTGTACACAATGCAGTTCTGCCACATATCTGCTTTTTCAGTTGATCAGAGGGAAAGGTAACGCAATGAGTGTGTGGGGCCTGATCTGCTCATGCTCCATGATGAAAGGTCAGTTTGGGGGGTTTGCGGCGTGCTCCTATGGTGCGCTTGAGACATTGGACGGCAGTCTCGTGCTGATGTTGCCATGTGTAGTAATCTCCTGTAAAGGCGTGGAAGGGACGGTCAGCGGAGGGGATTTACTGGCCTGAATTACCTGCACCAGCGCCTCCTGCACCTCAACAGTAAGGATGAGGTCAGTCACAAAACAGGTGGCATGGCGATGGCCTCAATCATTATCCTCAAGCACCATCCCGGTTCCCTCCGGGCTTGATGGGAAACTTGAAAACAATCCGCCCATGGCGGTTATCGCTTTATTGTCGTTTGTTCGACACGTCATATCGGCATGTCCAGTGGGAAGAAGCCCAAATGCCCCGTCGTCAGTAACGAGGATTTTGCCCTTGACGAAATCGCCACCCCTAGGATAAATACCCACACAGGATCCATCACACCAGGAGTCCGCATCCCCCGGAGCAGTCCCAGAGGAAAGGGTATCGAGAGTCGCCCCGATATCCGATCTCTCGTCACTCGGCCTCTCATCCTCGTAACGCCAAGCACCATCCTCCCGAAGATATGGAAGAGGTGTAACATCTCCCTATCATGACTGCTACACACTGGCGATGAAGTCCCGCTCTTCCTGCGTGAAGTCCCTGTGCCCGGTTGCTACCTTGTGCCATATGATTTGTGCCCTCATTATATCGGCAAACAACTCCATGTCCTCATCGGCCGCCTGAGAGATGTCATCCAAGTCCGTCCCCACAAATTCTTCGTCTATGGCCGAAATGTTTTCAAGACA
Source organism: Coriobacteriales bacterium (assembly GCA_031288185.1). Taxonomy (GTDB): domain Bacteria; phylum Actinomycetota; class Coriobacteriia; order Coriobacteriales; family UBA8131; genus JAITDU01. The sequence continues at coordinate 5,025 of JAITRZ010000044.1, read as the reverse complement.
CAACGCCACCACCCAAACCAAGGCCAGGGCAGCGACAGGACGCGCCTTGATGGATAGCTGCAGGGGGGTTTAGAGGCATCATTCTCCTTAAAATAATATAAACAAAGGCATTCTAGTATATTCTAAGAAGGATACTTGAAGGGATAGCACATTGTTTAAGGTTGGCCGATAGCACCCATTGCAGTAGCACACGGGTCATCGGTTTACGCGTAATTTGCCAGAGAGTATGCTGCTTTTAAGCTTTTTACCCACCAGGCCGATAAGCAGACCCACCAGCGCTGGCAAAAACGTAAATACAAGAGTCATGACCCATTGGCTGCCAGATAGAGAAAGCTCAAAACGCCCGGACAGTATCAAAGGCCAGTTGCTAACAAGGTAATAAGGGAAGGCTGCTGCAAAGGGCAAAAGTAGCTTTGCAGCTATTGAGCTTCCAAAGAGGGCAAGGAGCAGTGCGAAAACAAAGGCCGCCACAGCTGCCCAAGCATAAATGTAAAGTTGAAAACCAGCAGGGCCAATCGCCCAGCAAAGGAGCGGTATCACAAAAATATCAAAGTAGCAGACAATATCAGGAAAACGGTTGCGCCACTTAAGGTTGCCGGTATTTTTTCTGCTCCTTGCACATCAGGGCTATCAATGGGGGGTGGTGTTTTGTAAGCCTGCGCTTGCAAATATGTTGAGAGGTGATGCCGACTGATATCCCTACTACAGCGGACAAAAACGAACAGGCTACAACAAGCAGCAGGTTTTTCTTAAGAAAATGTTCGACCGGCACACAGACAAGAAGTGCCGCCAAAAGTAAAACAACAAAGGGGAAAAGCAAAACGCTTGGAAGCGGAGCGTTGGATCGACCCAAGTACACACCAAACACCAGCGTTGTGGCAGGGATGGTTCCCGCAAGAAAATTGACATTCAGGATCCATACACTAAGAGGAGCGGGCAGGGTCACTGCCAAGATTGCAGCCAACAAAAACGCCAGAACAACGCCAGAATATGCCCACAACACAGCCGCTGTCCACCTATTGGATGTCTTTGATTGGATCTCTTTAGGCTCTGGTTCTGGGTTTTCATTCAATGGTTGTTGCACCGTACCCATCACTATACCTCCGATTTCTTGCTGCTGCACCGCAAGGCCAAACGAGTGTTATGCAGGGTGACCATTGCCAAGATGCCTTTTTGTTGCGGTCGATAACGCTGTGGTGTCTATACCGCGTGTCAATACCTCGATATAATACAAGTAGACAATACCCTGTCCCCCAGGAGGACAGTCAAGAGATCATTCTTGGGAAAAGAGCGTTCAGTAAGCTGAGGGATAGCATGGTGAGGGATGGCAGTGTTGTGCTCTCGATAGCTCGTGTCCCGCGCCCTTACAACTCTGTAGCGTGCATAACAACAGCCGGCACCCAAGCTAAAAACCGCCTTTGAAAAACCAAGCCGCCATCTGCAGGGAGCCGCTCTTATCAATCAACTAACACACAGAAACCAGGGTTTGTGTCTGCGCTATCGTCAGGAGCATGGTATAATTGGGACAATGGATAAGCTTACGGTGGTCATACAGGCTGGTGGAGAGTCTCGGCGCATGGGCAAGCCTAAGGCGCTGGTTTCTTTTTGCGGGGTACCCCTGGTGTGCAGAGGGCTGAAACGCCTTGGGTCTATCGCTAGTCAGTTAGTCGTCACCTCTAATGACCGTAAAAGCCTCGACTTTCTCTGCTCGCGGGTAACGTTGGATCGCCTGGAACTATACAGCGACTTGTTTAACACTCGCGGTGCCTTAAACGGCATGTACACCGCACTTTATTATGCTCGTTATCCGTTTGTGGCAATCGTAGCCTGTGACATGATATTTCCCTCAGCGCCACTGCTCTTGGCAGAACGCGATGCCCTGATAGAAACTGGGGCTGATGTGGCGGTACCCCTAACCCACCATGGCTTTGAACCCTTCCATGCTGTCTATCGGCGCGAAAGCTGTCTGCCGTTGGTTCATGGGGCGCTGTGTACCGGCAAAACTCGGGCAACGTCCTGGTTTGACCAGGCCCGGATAGTACCCTTTGACACTAACGAGGTGCTCAGAGCTGACCCGCGGGGCGGGGCTTTTGTTAATGTTAATACCCCTGAAGAATTGGAGCGGCTGGAGCGGCGCGTGCAAGCCGGCAAGATGACCACATTGGTTGAAAGTCGCCCAGCGCTGGCAACCGCCAACATCGGTTGCAGATGCGGCTATCAAAAGCCCTGACGCTGCTACCAAAGATGAACGCCCCACAAAAAAGGAAAAGAGTGCGGCTGCGCTCCGCCTGCATAGACACCGGCAGGCCACCTGTTGGTGTCTTGATTTTAGGCGCTGTGCGGGAAAGGGTACCAACAAAGAAGGAATGCGGATGCGATTTGAGGTCATAGACCATCCACTGGTCGCGCACAAGCTACGACTCCTGCGCGCGACAGACACACCCACGGCGATCTTCAGGGTGGTTACCAGCGAGTTGGTAACACTTTTGGCCTATGAGGCAACCCGCAACGTCAAAACCGAAAGGGTGTCCATCACCACGCCAGTGGCTGAGACGGTTGGTTGGCGCCTGTCACAAAATCCACGGCCGATGATAGTGCCGATTCTGCGCGCCGGCCTAGGCATGTTAGACGCTATGATGCAATCCATGCCCAGTGCCGAAGTAGGTTTTTTGGGCATTTACCGCAACGAGCAAACCCTGGAGCCCGTCACCTATGCCAACCGACTGCCGGATGACCTGCGAGGGCGGCAGTGCTACGTTATCGATCCGATGCTTGCCACAGGGGGCACCTTAATCGACACGGTAGCCTACCTGCATGAGCGCGGAGCCCGCGATATTACCAGCATCTGCATCCTGGCGGCACCCGAGGGAGTGGCGGCACTGGAATCGGCGCTGTCCACACGCGATGATGTGAACCTGAGCATCTTTACGGCCGCCTTGGACGAACGCCTGGATGAACATGGCTATATTGTGCCGGGTCTGGGTGACGCTGGCGACCGCCTCTACGGCTCTTTGCCTTGAGGCACACCTACCCTCCCTCCTCCCATCTCCCCGCTTATGTCCTGACGGACACCTCCTTCTCTCGCCACCTGCTTATGGCCCGACGGGATACTTCCTTGCTGACTCCCCTTCCCCCCATCGTTCGCGCCTCATCCTCTCTCCCGCCTGCTCCTTCTTCTGTTTCCTCCGCCCCCTCCCTTTGCCCAACTTGGCGATTTCATTCCGTCCTCTTCGGTAATTTTTCTCTTTCTTTTAGCATTTTTATCCGTCATCCCTCAGTCTCTCTCACAATGCCTGTAACAGCTGCATCGCTGCCCATTTTTTATCGCTTGCATCGGCCGATACTTCCCCAAACCTCACCCGGACACCAGCGCATTAGGCTAAACTAGGCGCAAGCAAACATCAGCCCCTGGAGCAAGGAGACGAGATGACACATAAGGGCTTGTTTAGCTGGAAACTGCATAAGGATGGCAAGGCGCTCAACAGCACAGATGTGGTCAATCCGGAGGAACGGTTAAGTTGGCCGCGCACTACCGGTATTGGTTTGCAGCATATTGTGGCGATGTTTGGAGCAACTTTTCTTGTGCCGTTGCTAACCGGCTTCTCACCAGCGACAACGCTATTCTTTTCAGCTATCGCCACAATGCTCTTTTTGCTAATTACCAGAAACCGTGTACCCAGCTACTTGGGCTCCAGTTTTGCCTTTATCGCACCAATCATCGCCGCTGAATCTGCTGGCCTGGGAGTGGCCGTTTTTGGCATTCTGATCACCGGCGTTTTTCTGGCCTTGATTGGCCTTTTGGTTACGCGTGTTGGCGTTCGCTGGGTCAATGCTCTTATGCCGCCGGTGGTTACCGGCACCATCGTGGCGCTCATCGGCTTTAACCTGGCGCCAGCAGCCTACAACAATTTTCTCATATCACCTACCACGGCTCTTGTTACGTTGACGGCCATTGTACTGATTTCAGCACTGTTTAAAGGATTGATTGGCCGACTGTCAATCCTTTTGGGCGTCTTGATTGGCTATTTTTGCGCGGTAGCACGCAGCGAGGTAGACTTCAGCGCCATAAATGAAGCTGCTTGGTTTGGACTGCCGGAATTTGTGACCCCTGAACCAGCATGGTCAATATTGCCCATGTTCTTGCCAATCGTGCTGGTATTAATTGCTGAGAATATTGGTCATATAAAATCAGTAGCGGTGATGACGGGCCGCGATCTGGACGGCTCTATCGGTTGGGCACTGTTTTCCGATGGTCTGGGTACCACCCTAGCCGGCCTGGGCGGCGGCTCCGGAACCACGACCTATGCGGAGAATATCGGCGTGATGGCAGCAACCCGTGTCTATTCTACGGCTGCCTACTGGATCGCTGGCGCTGGGGCACTGCTGCTGAGTTTGTGTCCCAAATTTGGCGCGGCGGTGGCCTCAGTGCCCGGAGGGGTCTTAGGAGGCGCCACCATCCTGCTCTATGGCATGATTGGAATGTTGGGGGTGCGCATCTGGGTAGAAAACCGTGTGGACTTTTCCCAATCCATCAACATCACCACCGCAGCCATCCCCCTGGTTATTGGCATCGCCGACTTTACTCTGCAATTTGGTGATTCCAGCCTTACCGGCATTGCCCTGGGAACACTGTCTGCACTTCTGGTTTACCACCTGATAAACCTGCTGTCCTGGCTGCGCGGCAGCAATGATACCAACTCGCAAACAGCAACAAAGAGCGACCCATCGCCTGATAGCGCCGATTGACACAGCCTTGTGGTGCCTGTGCGACGAGCCCGCCATGGCTTATGCGACGAGCCCACCGTACTATCGTTATCTGCTTCTGTAATGGTAGCACTCGGGATTATTGAGCTAAACAATTTCGCCAAGGCAATCCACCACCATGATAGCATGAAGGGCAAATCTTGCAAAATGCCTTGCAGCACGGCGGAGCGGGCGTTTTCTAACGAACTGCCTGACAAGGCCAGAGTTGTTACTGCGCTCACGCAGCGGCATAAGTGTCACTTTGGCCAAGATGAGATTGAC
>JAITRZ010000048.1 GCA_031288185.1 Coriobacteriales bacterium | reverse complement strand
ACCTTAACATCTCAGTTAAAGCCATCCAAACCTGGGCGGTAGAGAGATTTGCAAACAATCTCATAGGACACTCTGCCTTAGTTATTCCTGATACCACTGACCCCTTAGAAAATGCCTCTGACCCAGTTGCTCCAACTTCTTATGGTGGTACGACAGATGAAGCTACCTGGGAGGGTATTGTCGCTACCTACTCAAAGTTAGATCTACGCACCGGTGACTGGAGACTGGTGAATGTTACCTTTGATGAGAGAAACAAACTCTTGAGCCTGCGCATCATAAACACACAAGACCTCTTAGACTTTGCAGACTACGGGCAGCCCCCTGCGCCTAAGCCAGACTATACCCTTTTCTACAGTGAAGGCGGCTTTAACCTGCCCACCAAAAGCTACACCATTAACCTTACGAGCCCTCTAGGCTATCCCACCGTACGCTACTTTAGCACCAGTGAAACTCCTGCAAGCGGCTGGCAGCTTGCGCCAGGCTCAACCGGCGCTACGCTATCCCCCTCAGGTACAAATGCTTCTGTATCCATACCTGTAGGTGCCACCGGAACCGCTACCCTTACCTCAGATGCCTACACCATCACCTTTAGTGTCCAGGCAAACAGACTCCCCTCTTCAACCCTTAAGCGTGGTGATACCTTTGCCGCATCAGGCTTTGACTGGCGCATCCTGCACAAGGCCAGCAACTCTGATGTACTCGTCATCTCAGAACATATCATTGGTACGGGGGTACTCAACTACGTCCACACCAACTGGGATACCGACATCCGCTGGGATGGCAGCTATCTGCGCGCGGCCCTCAACGGCAGCACCTATGCCTACAGCTATGACAACCTCACGGACATCAAGGCAAAGATACTTGATACCACCCTCTATACGAGAATTGGTGTCTTTGATGATCGTACCGCTCCCTATAAGAGCAACGGCCACAACGGCTACTATGAACTCACCAACCAAAAGCTGTTCCTCCTAAGTGAAGAGGAGGTATTTCGCACCATTGCCGACAGCCCCAACGGCACCACCGATGCTGCTAGCCTGGATCTTACCAAGAACCTCTATGGCCCAAGTGTTGTCCTCTTTGCTGATAACAACGCGAGAAAGACCTCTGGGGCATACTCTTATTACTGGCTCCGCTCTCCGCGCAACGGCATTGGCAACGCCGCTTGGGTTCTCGCCTCTACGGGCTCGCTATCTTACGGCTGGGTGGGCGGCGCGTTCGGCGTCCGCCCCGCTTTTCGTATGGATTTGTCATAGAGCAAGACAATAAGACACAACGGTTCACCTGTCTGGCAACCAGACAGGTGAACCGATCTCCTTTGTCCTCCCCCCCCCCCCACGACGACAATCGGCTATGGTTGCATACGGTTATGTCAGGGTATCAAGTTACCGTTTTCACTTTGCACCGACTGAACTTTGTGCTATCACGGCAGCAATAAGCAAGGCACCACCAAAACAGGCACCACCAAGACAGGCAATCTGAAAGGAGTAAAACATGTCACAAATTACGCCGGGGGGGGGGGGCTCATAGCTTAATCTCTATCTCTCCACCTTATCACCACCGCACACGCACACGCTTCCCAAATCTTTGGCCATTTCGTACATCCACCTCTTCCAAACCCTACCTCAAAAAAAACAAAAAAACTAACAATAAAGGCTTTACCCTTGTCGAACTGATAGTTGTTATCATCATTTTGGGCATTCTGCTCGCTATTGCCATCCCCGCGCTTACGGGGTATATCTCAAAGGCGCAAAACCAGCACTATATCACGCAGGCCAGGGATGCGGCTGTGGCTTTGCGTAGCGCACTAGACGAAGATTATGTGCAGGGCTTCTTTGACGAAGGTTCAGCCCAACAATACTTTGAGGACGGCTTCACGTCTCCGTGGCCTTCTCCTGCGGTCAACAAGATATTTCGTCTCTATACTTTATCAAACATAGTTTATTCCGGTGATTTTACGGCTTATTATCGGAAAGCCTCAATCCTTATGGGCAAGACGCCCTTTGATGACGCACCTTCATATGATACAAAGACCAGCGCGCATTGGTCATTCTGGTTTATCGGCCCAAAATCAACCGGAGCCACAATGGTTGATGCCACCGGATTCTGTTATAACTTTTTCCCCGAAGGCGAAGAAACTAATTCTGGAAAGCCCTTCGTGTCGGTAACCTATAACATAAAGAAAATTGATCCTGCCACGATACAGCACTATGACACGACCCCTGCGTGCATGATAAACCAAACATTCATTACTGAATATGACCCTTCCGCAGGCTATGAGGTCTATACCAACCTGGAGCAGTAACAATGTCCAGCGCTCAGGATAAGACCGGGGAGTGAGAGCAGCGTACTCCAGAGACGACAGCGGATTCTTGCGCAAACATCCCTGACCGCTACGGCCGTAGAGCTCCTTTTGCCAAGAAGGCCACGGTGTCTGGCATCCATCGTGACCTTAGAGCCCCAACGGTGGAAATCTTCCCGTCGCAAGGGCAGTGGAACCCTTCTGCGACCTTGAATCTTCCAGTCGCAAAGGCAGTGAAATTGCCCGTACCCTGAGCCACTTAGAACCCCAATGGTGGGAACTGCCAACCGCGCAGTTTCTATGTGCTATACTTAGGTCTCATAACGGTTGCCGGAGTGGCGCGATGACCTTAAAGACCCGCTTATATCCGGATAGAGACGCTTTACGTACCCGGTGTCTGGCAAATTGCGGGCGCTGTGGTGGGAGGCAGGCATGATTTTTCTTGAGGCCTTTGCCCGGGCCGCTATCTTATATCCACAGCGGGTTGCGCACCAAAACAGCTCTGGGCAAAGACTCAGCTATCGCCAACTCTGGAATGCCTCAGAGCGCATCAGTGCCTCTATTGGCGACCGTCAGCGCGCAGGTGCGCTGGGTCGCGCGCAACCGATTGCCGTTATTGGCCATAAGGAACCGCTGATGTTGGCGGCTTTTATCGGCTGTTCAAAAAGTGGTCATCCCTACGTACCCCTTGATGACTCCCTGCCCCTGGAGCGTATCAATCGCATTCTGGAGCAACTGGACAATACGCTTATAGTGCTTATTGGAACGCGCATTGATCCCGCCGCTCTGAAGGGCCAGGTGTTGGCCGCTGAGCAACTACCGGCCCTGGGGGCAGATGACGACGATGCCAGCATCACGGGGGAAACGGCGACTGCGGGCCACGCCGGCGCAGCGCAGGCTGCTAAGTGTGATTTCACCGCTCCTGACATCTGTCCATCACCCAAAGATGCTACGGTTTCGCGGCAGCCCGCCAGCGGCGATTCACTGCTCAGACTCTCTGACCCTCACCGGTGGGTCTCTGGCGACGATCTCTTCTACATCCTTTTTACCTCCGGCTCCACCGGCGAACCAAAAGGTGTGCAGATAAGCGCCAATTGTCATGATAGTTTTTTGCCCTGGGCCTGTTCTTTGGCGGGTACACGACCGCTTACCTCTCTGCCGGAATCAAAAGACAACCGGCAACTCTCCACAATCGTGCCAAAAAACAACCGGCGACACCCCGCAACCGTATCAGCCGCCGAGCCTTTACCAACTGCATCGCCCGTCGAGCCTTTAACCTATCTAAATCAGGCGCCTTTTTCCTTTGACCTTTCGGTTTTTGAAGTGTCAATGGCCCTGGCTACCGGTGGCACCCTGTACTCCCTCACCAACCAAACTCTGGCCTCGTTCTCAGAACTGTGCACGGCGCTGGCTCAAAGCCAGGTGTCGGTTTGGGTCTCTACTCCTTCGTTTGCTGAAATGTGCTTGAAAGATCGTTCTTTTGACGCTACCGTTGTTCCACAAGTGCGGACGTTTTTGTTCTGCGGCGAAATCCTGCTTGCCGCCACCGCCGCAGAGCTGTATCAGCGCTTTGTAAAAGCCAGAGTTATTAATACCTACGGCCCCACTGAGGCCACGGTCGCGGTTACTGATGTGCTTATTACAAAAGCACAATCAACCGCCAACGCGCCCCTGCCGGTGGGTCGCCCCAAACCGGGAACAGAGATTCATATCAGGGATGAAGCAGGCCGTGACCAGCCAACAGGCCAGCCAGGGGAAATAGTTATTGTGGGAGACAGCGTAGCGCTGGGTTATTTTCGTCAACCGGGATTGACAGCCGAGAAATTTGCCTGCGAAACAATCATGACGGCCAACGGTAAAGAGCGGCAGCGCACCTACCGCACCGGCGACAGCGGATTTTTAGACGCCACGGGCATGGTGCACTACAAGGGTCGTTTAGACTTTCAAGTTAAACTCAACGGCTATCGTATAGAGTTGGGGGACATCGAACAACATCTCATGCAGCTTAAAGAGGTAGAACGGGCCGTTGTGCTTGCGGCTTCAGGCCAGGATGGCAAGATAACGCACCTGATCGCCTGTGTCATCAGTGCGAGGTCAGACACCTCTGCTCCTTCACTCACCAATCTCCAGCGCGCACAAGCATTGAGAGCGCAATTGAGCCAGACGCTGCCCGCCTATATGCTTCCCCGTTTGTTTCGATTTTTTGATAGCTTTCCGCTAACGGGAAACGGCAAGGTTGACCGCACCGCTTTAAGCCGGATCATCGAGGCATAGAGCCGGCAGACGGGTTTGGAGTTTTACGCACAGCCCGCATTTTTTGCGCTTTTAGCGCTGGCCGTGGTGCCGGCGTTTGTGCTGGGTGCAACCGGCAGGCGCATTAAACCCTATGGATTTGCCGTCTCCCTCGCATTTTTGTTTCTGCTTTTTTCCCACAACGTTCCCGGTTTGGTGGCTCTGCTATTCTTTCTGCTTTTCTCAACCACCATCACCTTTGTGTATCTGCGCGCCCGCCCGCCGCTTCTGGGACGCGTTGGCCCCTTCCTCCTGCTTCTGCCGCTGGCCGTCTACAAACTAACAAGCGCCCTTTGGGGTAGCAGCCTAGCGGCATCTGAGATAGACTTTCCAGCCGTCACCCTCCCGCCCGAAGGTTTGCCCTTCACCATCTTTTTGCCAACGGCCTTCTCTGCTGACTTTCTGGGATTCATTGGTATCTCCTACATGACCTTTAAGACTGTTCAGGTCTTTTTGGAAAGCAAAGACGGCCTTATCACAACGATGCGTCTGACAGACTACCTCTACTTTCTCCTCTTTTTCGCACCCTTTACCTCTGGGCCCATTGATCGTTCGCGCCGTTTTATTACTGAGGTAACCACGGCGCTGCCGCGCGCTACCTATCTGGATATGTTTGGTAAGGGTCTCCTGCTGTTTTTAGCCGGCCTACTGTATAAGGTGGTGTTGGCCGCGATCATTTTTGAAGCCTATTCATGGCAGCCAACGCGTACGATGACCGGCATCTTTGACCTTATTTTGCTTTTGAAGGATACCTATGGTTACGGGATCTACCTCTTTTTTGACTTTGCTGGATATTCATTGATGGCGATGGGGGTAGGCTTTTGTTTTGGCATCCGGCTACCTCGCAATTTTCGCGCGCCTTTTTTAGCCGTGGACATTAAGGATTTTTGGAATCGTTGGCATATCAGCCTGTCGTTTTGGCTGCGGGATTTTGTGTTCATGCGCTTTACACGCATAGCGTTGCGACGTAAGTGGTTTACCTCGCGTCTGACACCAGCCTGCCTGGGCTATCTGCTCAATATGGGGTTGATGGGTGTTTGGCATGGTCTGACCCTGGACTACATCGCTTATGGCCTGTTTCACGGCCTGTTTTTGGCCGGCACTGAAATTTACCAAAAGAAATCTCAATTTTATAGGCGCTATCGCGACAGGCGTTGGTATAAACTACTGTCCTGGGCCATTACTATCAACCTGGTATTCTTTGGTTTTGCGCTCTTTTCAGGCCAGGTGCTGGGGTCTTAGGTGCTGGGTCTTTTTGTAGAAAATGGGTTCTTTCATTCTGGGGAGAACAAGCGCGCACAAAACTGGCTTATGAAACAGGAGTCTGAGGCGAGCGCGGGTGGCAGGCGACCAGCGCAGGCACCAGGCGCATGTAGCAGATGCGCACAACAGGTGCAGGCACCAGGTGCATGAAACGAGCGCACAAAGAGGCGCCAGAAAGGGATGCGGATGCAACGTTCAGATATTGTAGACAGGGTGACAGCGCTTATTGTGGATATGACCGGTGAGCCGCAGATAGCTACAGAGCCCAACAGCGATCTGTTTGCCAGCGGGCTTTTGGATTCTCTGGCAGCGGTAGAGCTGCTGGTAGCGTTGGAAGACGAGTTTAGCGTGGAGATTCCGCCAACAGCCGTAGAACGTGACGATATACGTACCATCAATTCTATCGTCACACAGATAGAGCGTTTTACGGTATGAAAGCGGCGGCCCACCGTTTGATTGCCCTGCTCCTTGCCCTGCTGCTGGCAGGCTGTGGGCTTGCGAGCTGGACGCACACCCTGCCGGAAAGCGCGGCGGCTCCCCCAGCACTTTCCTATGACCTGGTGTTGACAGAAGAAAAGATGCAGAGTGCCACCTTCCTGGCTGCGGCCATGCGTCCGCAGTCGCTTTTACTGTTTGGATCTTCAGAACTCAGCGCCGGTGGCGACATGGCCGCACATCCCCTGCGCTTTTTTCGGGAGCAGAACATTGGCTCTGTACCGATGATGGTGGGCAGCGCTCATACACAGTCACTTCAATTTGCGCTGTACGCTGGCGCATTGGCTGATAAACTGCGACCTGAACAGCGTAAAGTGGTGCTGATTCTCTCACCGCAGTGGTTTCAGACCGTAGACATTGAGCCCGCCGCCTTTCGATCACGTTTTTCATGGGAGGTTTACCAGCAGTTTTTAGCTAACAGCGCCCTTTCCTCTGAATTGCAGGCTGCGGTAGGCGCTCGCCTTGTTCAGTTGGGGGTGGACTCGGCCCATCTGGCGGCCCTCAATCCTTCAGGGCTCATCGAAGCCCTGGATGGTTTTTTCTACGGCGGACTGGAGGATATCAAGCTCAGGCAGGGGCTGGCCGTAGTGCGTGAACAAGGACAAGAACCGGCAGACACCTACCTTACACTCAATACAGCACCGGATTGGTCTGAGTGGCTGGCCCAGGCTGCGCGTGATGGACAGGCGGCCAGCACCAACAATAATTTTGGTATATTAAATAGTTATTATAACGACTATATCGCCTCTAGCCTGGATACGTACGCCGGCGCGGCCGCAGACACCTCATTTCTCCATTCACGCGAATACGGCGATCTGGAGCTCTTCTTGGAGGTCTGCAAACAAAGCGGCCTGGAGCCCCTGATAGCGATAGTGCCGGTAAATGGCCCGTGGTATGACTACACTGGCGTTTCTGCACCAATGCGCCAACAGTATTACGCTCAGATCCGCGCGCTCTGCGAAAGTCACCACGTTAACTCTGTCGACTTTTCAGCCAGTGAATATGAGACCTATTTCCTGCGCGATGTCATGCACCTGGGCTGGATAGGCTGGACACGCCTGGAAGAGGCGATGTATGATTTTGCGCGCGACTGAAGGTGACCTACCATGATGCCACCTGCTCCTAAAACAATCGACTTGCGCGTTGCCATTGCAAGGTTTTTGGACAAGCGCCCCTTTCTGCTTGTTGTGCTGTACGGGCTGGCGATGTTGTGCGGCGCGGTCATACTGATTTGGTTTTTCATATTTTCACCCTACAGCGGCCCGCCGGAGTTCATTTATAATCAGTTCTAAGCATTCTCGCCCGTTGCCCGTCACTACCTGTCGCCACCACCACCCGCCACCACCTGTCACTGCTACCCGCCATCCTGAGGAGACCCCATGACCAGTATCACCCCCATCCGCTCCCCCAAGACCGACTGGCTTCTAACGCCGGAAAACGCCGCCGTAGTGATAATTGACTATCAGCCAACACAGATACATTCCGTCAATTCCATCAACACCAGCGAGCTGATTCGCAACATCGTTATTGTGGCTCAGGCGGCCAAAGCCTATAACCTTCCCATCGTGCTTTCAACGGTCAATGTCGCCACCACCCGCAACCAGGAAACCATCCCGCCGCTCAAGCAGGAGCTGGCCGACCTTCCATCCTATGATCGCACTTCCATCAACGCCTGGGAAGATGCCCAGTTTCTTGCCGCTGTGCGCAACACTAACCGTAAAAAGCTGATCATGTGCGCGCTGTGGACTGAAGCCTGCCTGACCTTTCCGGCCCTGGATGCCCTGCATGAGGGTCTGGAGGTGTTTGTAGTGGTGGATGCCGTGGGTGGCACCAGCCAACGCGCGCATGAAACAGCGCTGGATCGCCTGCAACAGGCCGGTGCGCGCCTTATAACCATTCCCCAGCTCATATGCGAATTGCAGCGCGACTGGAATCGCCAGGCCACCGTCAACGACTTTCTTGACCTGATGTTTGCCAACGGAGCCTTTGTTGGCCTGTAGGCGAGGTTTTGGCTCTATGAGAGTGCCATCAAGGAAACACGCATTATGGATATTATCTCGCTGATAGAAACTGTTGTTCCTTCTGCCTATAGTGGCACCGATATTGAGATTGATCGCGCGGCGTGTATTGGCGTCAATCGAACCAGGAACTATTGTCGCCTGTGCGCGGACATCTGCCCCCAGCAGGCTATCACGTTTCACAAAAGCACCCAGATATCTCTTGACCATGATGCGTGCAGCCATTGTGGCGCCTGTCTCACGGTTTGTCCTGTGCAGGCGGTGCGCTCGCACTGGCTGGACGATGAGCGCCTGTACGCCCGTTTGGCGGGGGGTTCCACCCTGCTGCTTTGTGAGCCTGCCGCCGAGTGCCTGAAAACAGCGGGTGCTGAGCCCGAAGGGATGGTAACGGTGCTGGAATGTCTGGACAGGTTGGATGAGGCGCAGCTGTTGTACCTGCTTGTTTTGGGAGACGGACAGGTTGACCTGGTCACAGAAAACTGCTCTACCTGCGCCATTGGATGCGATTTTGGCATGTCAGAGTTGATCTGCGAATACACCACCGCAATCATTGACGCGCTGGGTGTTAATGCAGCGGTGCGGGCGCATCGTGTTAGTGCCAAGACCCTCAATGAGGTTCTTCCTGTCTTGGCCAGTAGCCGACCTCTTCGTGCGCTGTCATCTAGCCCGGTTGTTTCTGCTGAGGGTGAGGTGGATCGGCGGGAAGCCTTTAGCGCTCTCAAGACTCAGGCCCTGGGCATCTTCAGTCGTGTGGCGACCCAGGCTACCTCAGAGTTCCTGGAAGCCTCGCTGGGCCAGGGCGCTTCACTTGCCAGGGTTGAACAGACGCCTGAGTCACAGCCTCCGCCCTTTCGTCAGGAAATGGCTCGGCGCTGTCTGTTGACTCTACTTGATGCTGCGGCCGATCCCGCAGCCTGTGTCGATCTCGCAGCCGATACTACGGGCTGCGATACTGAAGGCGGCCGTGATACCAACAAAGGATCTGCGGCACAGCTGCCCAGCAGACTCTGGGGTTATCCCCACGTTAACCCCCAAAAATGCGTCAAATGCAAGGTGTGCAGTACCCTTTGTCCCATGCAGGCTATCACCCAGGTACGGGTTGGTGCCCGTGTCACGGGCCTGGACATCCGTCCCTGGCGCTGCGTGCAGTGTGGTCGTTGCGCGGCGGCCTGTGCGCACAAGGCCATCAGGATACAGCAGTTGGTTCCCGCAGACCTGATTCTCAAACAGCGTACCGTGGCCGAACGTTTTGTTGCAACGGCAGCTTCTTAAATTGGGCAACCACCCATCTGTTTCCATGGCTTAACACGCTCAGCGGCCAGTGAACGGTCGATGAATGCCCCGGCGTTTGTGTGAGCGTGGTGGGAGTTGTATCATAGCAGGCGAGGGGAGGGGGGAAATTTTAAGGACGTACCTTATCGCCGCTTCCCACTGCCGAACCTGGCAGCCTTATTGAGAAAGGTACTTAACATGACTAGTATCCAACCCATTCGCGATCCAAAAACCGATCATCTGCTGACACCTCAAAATTCCCTTTTAACCATCATTGACTATCAGCCAACCCAGATACACTCCATCAATTCTATGCGCACCAACCGGCTTGTTGAAAATATCGTTCTGGTGGCCAAAATTGCCAACGCCTTTGGACTTCCTGTTGTTTTGTCTACGGTAAATGTCGAAAACGGACGCAATAAGGACACCATTGAGCCAATCAAGGAGCAGCTTCAGGGTGTGCCTTCTTACGACCGCACCGCGATAAATGCCTGGGAAGATGCTCAATATCTGGCAGCAGTCAAGGAAACCGGGCGCAAGAAACTGATAATCTGCGCGCTGTGGACTGAAGTTTGTCTGACCTTGCCAACCCTGGATGCCATCAAGGATGGCTACGACGTCTATCCCGTGGTTGATGCTGTGGGTGGAACAAGCTATCTAGCGCACAAGACTGGGTTAAGGCGCATGGAACAGGCTGGTGCCAAATTGGTTACCATACCGCAAATACTCTGTGAGCTGCAACGAGATTGGAACCGTAACGCTACGGGCCCAGCCTACCTGGATTTGATGTTCGCTTCTGGCGCCTTTGTCAAGCTCTAGGCTTACGGGCGTCTCAGGACACCATCACGGCCCCTGTTAGCGGACAGCGTCAGGTTCCTTCTTAGGGCCTCATCAAACTTCAGGCTCACTGGCCGCCTGAGGACATCATCACGGCCCGTCACCTGCGCGGCTGGCGCCTGGTATACCGGGCGCCAGCCGCTTTTGCAACAATCCGATGGGTTAGGGTCGGGCGCAGTCTCAAGGCGCAGCTTCAAAAGCGCCTTCGCGCGCTGATAGAAAGCGCCAGAAAAACTAACAGATTTATCAACACAACACTGGCGCCGGTGGGAGTGGCAAAGTGTACTGAGGCCAAAAGGCCCACCAGAAAACAGGCCGTTGAAATCAGCGCCGCCTGCCAGGTTACCGTCTTGAAGCTGCGACCGTGCCGCATGGCGCTCAACGCCGGAAAAATGATCAACGATGAGATCAGCAGCGCCCCCATCATGCGCATTCCCACAACAATGGTCAAGGCAACCAGTGCTGCCAGCAGACTGTTGTACAGGCCCGTTGGCACGCCGGTGGCCTGGGCGAAACGCTCGTCAAAGGTCATGGCAAAAATGCGGTTATAAAACACTACAAACAGCCCTAACACCAGGACACAAAGCCCCACAGCAAGCACTACGTCGGCGCTGGTGAGGGTTAAAATGGAGCCAAACAGGTAACTGTCAACGTCAGTGTTCATACCGGTAGTGGCAGAAATTACAAACACGCCAATAGCCAAAGAGCTGGCCGAAAGCAGGGCGATGGCAGCGTCACCCCTGATCTGGCGGTTGGCTGAAATACGCAGGAGGAAAAAAGCGGCCACCACCGTAACCGGCATGGATAGGGCCAGCGGAGCCCAGTTGAGGGCTGTGGCAACCGCCAGGGATCCAAAGCCAACATGTCCCAGCCCGTCGCCAATCATCGCGAAGCGTTTAAGCACCAGACTCACCCCCAGCAATGCTGAACACAGTGAAATCAGCAATCCCACCCCCAAGGCCCTGGTGAGAAACTCGTAGGAAAAAATCGTATTTAGCAATTCCGGCATCGCTCGCTGTTTCTCCTTGCGCTAGGATGTTTGCCAGGGGATAAGGAGGGTCTTTGCTGGTGGCGCGCCGTCTTGCCCTCGCTTTGTGGGCACAGCTTATATCGTGTATCGCGCAACAAAAACCCTCCGGAGTATCTTTCCTTCGATAGAGCGCTAAGCCTGTGGCCGGTGATCCAGGCCGCAGACCGCGCAGTTATCAGCGCAGGCATCACGCAGCAGTTCACGGGCGCCGGCAGTTTGCAAAAACTCAGCACTTGTGCCAAAGAATACCTGTTCAGAGCCCAGCATCAGGACCTTGTTGGCATAATGCAGGGCTGTGTTGACATCATGGGTCACCATGATAACGGTAATCTGCCGGCAGCTGTTTAACTCAGCAATTAGGGCATAGAGGTCGCTTTTGGCGGCCGGATCCAAACTGTTCATCGGTTCATCCAGGATAAGCAATTTTAGCCCGTCTGGGGCGGTGGCCAGGGCCCGGGCCAGCAACACCCGCTGTTTTTGTCCGCCGGACAGGGCGCCAAAGAAGCATTTCTTCTGGTCTTTTATGCCGCACATCATCAGGGCCTCTGCGGCAGCGCGTCTATCAGCCCTGGTATAAAACGGTGCCAACCCTTTGTGTCCCAGGCGACCGCTTAGCACTATTTCGCTGACGTTGGCGGGAAAGTCGCGATCAAGGTCGCGGCTCTGGGGAAGAAAGCCGATGCTTGAACGTCGTAAATCGGGCCGGTAGCGAATGGCGCCGGCACAGGGTTGCTTCAACCCTAAAATGCCATCGACCAGAGTAGTTTTGCCACTACCGTTCTCGCCCACGATACACAGGTAGTCACCGGTTTCCAGGCAGAAATTTAGTCCCTTCACCACGGTGCGACCAGCATAGGCAAAGGCAGCGTTGTCTGATTCAATCAGACTGTTCATATGTCAGCACCTTCGTGTCGCCTCAACTGAGCGCCGCTTCGAGATTATTGGCATTTCTGTACATCAACGTTAGATAGTCCAGGCCGGCTTCAAAGTCGCTTTGGCTGATGTTGTGACATGAATGAAGCAGCAGCTTGCCGCAGCCGGTAGCCTCAGCAACGGTATCGGCTATCCTGTGGCTGGACAGTTCGATATAGAACACGGATGGGAGCCTGCGCTCGTTAACCTGATCAATCAAAAAGGCAATGGTCTGGGGATTGGTGTCCACGGCGGTGGAGCAGCCGGAAAAGGCCGCATAGCACTCCAGGCCATATTCATGGGCAAGGTAGCGAAAGGGAAAACGATCAGCAAAAACAACTGTCTTGCGCGCCGCGCCGTCAACTACCGCGCGAAAACGGGCATCCAGCTGCTTGAGTTCATCCAGATATGTCAGGGCGTTGTGCTGGTAGTCCTCGGCGTTGGCCGGGTCTAAGGAACCAAGGATGCCAGAGAGCTGTTTTACGATTATCTCAGCGTTAGCTACGCTCGTCCAGACATGCTCATCGGCCTCAGGGTCCTCTTTGGCCGGTTCCCTTTTGTCGGTAGCCTCGCTGTTGGTGGGCGCTGCCTCATCTACTTCTTCCTGCATCCCCTCCAGTTGCACCTCTTCCAACAGAGGGACACTATCCATCAGGCGCACCAGCTTCAGGTTGTCATTGTCCAGTGAAGCCAGCGTATCCTCCAGCCAGGCATCGGACTCACCACCGGTGTATACAAACACGTCAGCTTGACCAAGGGCCACGATGTCCGCAGGAGTTGGTTCATAGGAATGCGTCTCTATGCCAGGAGGCACCAACATCGAAACGTCAGCCTTATCTTTAGTCACCTGTTGACAAAAATCATAGGGAGCAAAGATGGAAGCGATCACCTTGAGTCTGCCATCGGTTGATGCTTCATCATTTGGAATAGCCAATCCGCCACCGCAGCCAGAGAGCAAAGGGCCACACACCACTAACAGAAGCAGCAGAGCAAAAAGCCAACGGCCAGCCTGAGCAGCAGTCTGGCGCAGGTGGCCAACCCAGTATGTAGCTAGGGAAGAAGCGGGCTGAAAAGGCGTGACGCAAGCTACCGCAGCCAAATGCACCACGCGCGTCAGATGCCGTGACATCACAAACGTTTTTGCCACTATCTCCCCCGCAGCCAAATGCACCACGCGCGTTGGATGCCACCCGTCGCGCGTGCGTTTGACATCGGGCGCTCCCGCAGTGGTCGCAGCACTATCCAACGCCGCCCGCCACCCGTCGCGAGCGAATCTGACAGAGACCATGTGTACCCCTCTCCGGTGCTTTCAACCCCACAGCACAGATCTCAGGCGGTGAGCGTATCCACCAGCTCTACCACATCGGCCACCGTCTTTAGATTCTCAACCTGCTCACCGTCAAACTCTATCCCATAGAGTTCTTCCAAAGCCATAATTACCTCAATGGCATCCAGCGAATCTGCACCCAGGTCACCGGCCAGCTCGGCCTCCAAAACCACAACGGCCGGATCCACCCCCAACTTGTCCGCAAATACGTCTCTGATGGCCGTTAGTGTATCAACACTCATGGTATTGTCTCCTTACTATCGTAACTGTCTGGTTAATAGTAGCAAAAACCCTGATTGCGACAGTAGGGGACAAAACCCACCATGACGTTGGCGCTTTTTGCCGAGGGGATAAAGGGGTAGGGGGTTACGGTACAGACCCCAACCCGACGGGTAGGGGAGCAGGCCCGTATAGATGTCAGGCATTCGTAACCTATTTTTCAGCGTGAACTGCTATCATAGGCATTACTATTGACCCATCGAAGGGAGCCATTATGCCCGACCTGAAGCTCTATTACCTGCCTACCTGCCCTTTTTCACTTAAAGTTCTGGGTTTTTTGGAGAACAATGGTATTGTGCTTGATCTGCATTCTACTACTGAGCCAGAAAACCGGGAGTATCTTTTAGAGCACGGTGGCAAAAACCAGGTCCCCTGTCTTTTCATCGACGGTGAGCCCCTGTATGAATCTGACGCTATTATCGCTTACCTAACTGAAAGATTTCTCTGACCAATCAGTATATCTGTCGCAGATTCCTTCTCGACCGGTCGGCACCTGTGTGCGCCGGTGCGGTGCGTTTGTTTCGCGGGCGCGCTACACGGTGAGTTTTGCCGGCTTGGTTAGAGACAGTCTCAGTTCAACAGCTGCCACGGAGTGCCGGGGACGCTTGAGCTACCTGCAATTTCGCAGATAACCAACAATTAGGAGTACCGGTATATGTCGGACGCAACTCAAGATTTTCCACCTCAAGGCGAATCCTCCACTCAGCAGCCTGATCCACACGCCCAGCCCTTCGGGGCTGAACCGTCCTCTCCGCAGCCGTCAGCCTCTCTCAACGCTCCGTCTGATCAGTATGTTCAGGCCTCCGCCCAGCCCTACGCCGGTGAGCAGCAGGCGGCTACTGCCTCCTCCGCGAGCGCTCAGGCGCCCCAGCCGTATGAGAGCGAGCAGCCATCGGCTCCGTATCAGCCATCAGCTCCGTATCAGTCGTCTGCTGCGGCCTATCCTACGCCATCGGCCTCTCCTCAGCCGTCAGCCTTCACCACCCCAGAGTCCCAGGCATCGGTCTATGCCAGCCCCAGCCCCGTGTACCCACCGCCTTCCCAGCCCCAACCGTCGGCTTATCCTAACCCTGAAGGAGCCCCCGCGCAACAGGGCTATACCAGCCAAAATCCCTCTTCGTCCTACACGGCTGCCGGAGCTTTTGGCCAGCCATCCCCCAGCGCAAACTCACCGGCCTCGGAAACAGCCAACACGCCACCGTATACCGCCAGCGCTCCACCCACCTCGATTCCTTCCAATCCCTATGCCTCCCCCCATCATCATAGTCAGGAGCCCCCGCAGAAAGGTGGTCATGGCCTGGCGTTTGTGATGGGCCTGCTTGGCGTACTTGTTGGGGCGGGGCTCGCCGTTGGTATCCTGTATTATGCCACCAACGGTTTTGTTTTTTCTAATAGCACAAATCCCTTCAGCCTGACTATCCAGCCGCCCAATGAAGACAGTGAATTGGCTGAGGTGGTCGCCATCAAGGTGACGCCCTCAGTGGTCAATATAGACGTCTACACCGCGCCTTCTCCCAGCCCCTTTGATTCCTTTTTTGGCAATAACTATCCCGGTGGTGATGAGGCCAGTTCTCTGGACAAGACCAGTCTGGGTTCTGGGGTTATCATCAGCGCCGATGGCTATATTGTTACCAATGCTCATGTGGTCGCTGATGGCCAGCAGTTCATAGTGAGCCTGGGAGACCAGCAGATGGAAGCCACGCTGGTTGGTACCGATGAATCCAGCGATCTGGCGGTGCTCAAGGTCAATGCCACCGGACTTACCCCCATAGAGGTAGCCGATTCTGACAAGGTAGTGGTTGGTGACTGGGTGATGGCTGTGGGAAGTCCCTTTGGGTTGGAGAAATCTGTTTCCACCGGCATTGTTTCAGCCCTCTACCGCTCCACTGCCATGCAATCTTCAGATGGCATCAGCGTTTATGCCAACATGATCCAAACTGACGCTGCCATCAATCCCGGCAATTCTGGCGGTGCGCTGGTTGATAATGAAGGTAAATTGATAGGCATCAATACCGTTATCCAAAGCACCTCTGGCTCCAGCGCTGGGGTAGGCTTTGCCCTGCCAAGTAACTATGTCATCAAGGTGGCCCAGCAGATAATGCAGGGCGAGGAAGTCGAGCACCCCTCCTTAGGGGTTACGGTAGGCACGGTGACCTCTCGCAATGCCGCTACCCTGGGCGTCAGTGCCACCAGCGGAGCCTATGTTGCCAGCGTCGTAGACGGTTCACCTGCCTTCACCGCCGGCATTAAGACCGGTGATGTGATAACGGCCATTGACGGCATCAAGGTGACTACCTCAGATGAATTGATCATTCAGATTCGTACCCATGAAGTTGGCGACACGATTGGACTGGCTGTTCTCAGAGGCAACGAGACTCTGGGTATTGGCGTAACCCTGGGTTCCAGTTAGACGCTTGCCTCGCATTGTAGACGCGCGCTTCCTGCTTACCTTCAAGTAGCTACGCCGTTGTTATATTTTTCTTTGGCTCAAAGGCCAGCTGACACGCTCAGAGCTGATACGCTCGGCACGGTGAGCTGGCCTTTTGCTTTCCCCCTGCTCTTTCTTCCTGGCCCAAACAGCTTCTGGTGTTGAGGGTATGCTACAATCTGGGAGCTTTTTAGCCGGTGGGCCCTTAGCTCAATGGCGGAGCAGGGGACTCATAATCCCTTGGTTGCAGGTTCGAATCCTGCAGGGCCCACCACACAGCCAGGCGGCATGTTTATCAGGCAAGTTGCCTCTTTTCTATCGCCAGTCAAGCGTTGGGCAGTTTGTTATACTTAGCGCTCAAGCGACTTTATTCCTCGGTAGCTCAATGGCAGAGCAATCGGCTGTTAACCGATGGGTTGTAGGTTCGAATCCTACCCGGGGAGCCAGACAGTAGTCACCTTGCCACGGGCAGGGTCTGATAGCCAATAGCGCAGCGTCGGATGCGCCATGCAAATGAAAGGCAATAGATGTACGCAATAGTCGTAACGGGAGCCAAACAATATCGCGTTGAGCAGGGCACTACTCTTGAGGTTGAGAAGCTGCCGGGCAAGGCTGGAGCATCAGCTGAATTGGAGGTTGTTTTCATCGCTGACGGCAGCAGGATTCTTAGCAGCCCGGACGAGCTGGGCGAGGCCAAGGTTTTTGCCACCATCACCGAGCAGTTCAAAGGCGACAAGCAGCTAATCTTCAAGTTTAGGAAGCGTAAAGGCTACAAGCGACTCAAGGGCCATCGCCAACAGCTAACCCGGCTGGTTGTGGAATCCATCAGTTTGGATGGTAAGGCGCCCCTTCCTCGCAAAAAGGCCACAGGCGATCTGCAGGCTACCGCTTCTTCTGCTGCCAAAACGGTGGATGAGGCTTCTAGCGCTGTGACTGCCGATACATCCCCGGCGCAAGGCTCAGGCGGCTCGACCTCCAAAGACACACCAAAAGGCTCCGCGCGCGCCACCGCACAAGGCAAAGGAGCCAGAAAGTCCCGCGCAAAGGCTGGTAGTGATCAGGCAGACGCAGCTCGTACCGGTGAAGCCGACGGTACCAGCAAGGATGCGAACGTGCAACCTGCGGCCAAAAGCAAAGGCACCAAGTCTGGGCCTAAAGCTGCGGATACCGAGGCCACGCACAAGACCAGGGCCGGCGCAAGAAAAAGCTCTGCCGCCGTCAGACAGTCCAAAGGCGCCGCCAGTGATGGTGAGCCAGCGCTCTCACCAGCGGAGAATGCCGCAGACGCTGCCCCTTCCCCTGAGCTCCCTGCGCGCAAGCGTGCCGGGAAGTCTGTTTCCGACCAAGCCGCAGGCAAGGATACCGCCTTGGATGGCTCTGAGTTAGACGCAGACAAAGAACAGGGTTCAGCGACCGCCGCTTCCAGAAAGTCAAAGACTGCTCAGGCAAAAGAAAACGACGCGCGCAAGGACGCTTAAGTGAGCGCGGCACAACAGATACTGAGAAAGGTAAGGTAGCATATGGCACATAAGAAAGGTCTGGGTTCTAGCCGCAATGGGCGTGATTCCAGGGGCAAGCGACTGGGCGTCAAGATGTTTGCTGGCCAGCGCGTTAAAACGGGCAATATCATCGTCAGGCAGCGCGGCACCCATATTCATCCCGGCGATAATGTTGGCAGAGGCAGTGACGATACTCTGTTTGCGCTAAGCGATGGTGTGCTTGAATTTACCCGTGGCACCAAGCGGAAGGTGCATGTGCGCGCGGTCTGAGGACCGTCGCCCAAAATGTATGTCTTAAGCCCTCTGCTCTCGCCTCGCAGAGGGCTTTGTATTCTCTGGCAAAAACGTCTCTTAAGGACATCTCTTGAGGGCGTGACCTGCCTAACCCAAACCGTAGACGCAGGCGACCGACGGCTCAGCCTGATGCAGGCGACCGACAAACGCAGGCGACCGATAACCTGCAACGCAGCCTGCCGCCAAGACCCGTACAACCTGAGCCACGCGCCGCAGGCAACGGACGGCTCAGCCTGAAAGTGATTGTAACAATGTTTATAGACCGTGTGCATATCCATGTCAAAGCCGGCGACGGCGGAGCGGGCTGCATGTCGTTTCGGCGTGAAGCCTATGTACCCAAGGGCGGTCCCGATGGTGGGGACGGAGGAAGGGGAGGCAATGTTGTACTGAAGGCTGATCGTCAGCTGTCGTCGCTTGTCGATTTTCGCTTCAAACACCACTTCAAGGCGCAACGCGGCACTCACGGCCAGGGATCGCGCAAACACGGCGCTCAGGGCTCTGACCTGGTGCTTAGAGTGCCGGTGGGAACGATGGTACGTGAATATGACCCCACAACCTCAACAGCCATACGAGGCATCGCTGATCTAACCGCAGATGGGCAGTTGGTGGTAGTGGCCTCTGGCGGCCTGGGCGGCCTGGGCAATATCCACTTTGTAACCTCCACACGGCGCGCGCCGGCCTTTGCCGAGTTGGGCGAGCCGGCTGAGGAGCGTTGGCTGGAACTAGAGATGAAACTGATGGCTGACGCGGCGCTGGTGGGTATGCCCTCAGTGGGCAAATCCTCACTCATTGCGGCGATGAGCGCCGCGCGCCCCAAGATAGCTGACTATCCCTTCACCACCCTGGTTCCCAATTTGGGTGTGGCGCGTTCTGGCGACCTCAGTTTTGTGTTGGCCGACATTCCCGGCTTGATAGAGGGAGCTTCTCAGGGACGTGGCCTGGGGGATCGTTTCCTGCGCCACATCGAACGCAGTGCCCTGTTGCTGCATGTGCTGGATGCCAGTGGCGGCCTGGAAGGACGCGACCCAATTCAGGATCTTGAGATTGTCAACCATGAACTTGTCAATTATGCGCCTGAGCTGGCCGCGCGTGCTCAGATTATTGTGCTAAATAAAATGGATATTCCTGGCAGCGCGGCGCAGCTGGACAGGATTCGTTCCTACCTTGCAGAAAAAACTGCTGAGGCAGGTATTGCTGCTGGCTGCGATTGCGCGCCGGAGCCCCCTCCGTTGTTTGCGGTATCAGCGCTAACCAGGCGTGGCATACCGCAACTGACTGCTGCAACCGCTACAGCGGTTATTAAACTGCGAGCTGCTGCGGCAGAAGAGGCGGCGCGCAGTGGCTCTGCCGCTCAGGAGGTTGAACGGGTTTGGGAGCTGGAACGACGACGCAGCGACGCGCATTTTGAGGTGCAAGCTCTGGGCGGCGGCGTATTTAGTGTCAGCGGCGGGGCGGTTGAGCGGATGGTTATACAGACGGAGTGGGACAATCCAGAAGCCACCGATCATCTGGAGCGCCGTCTGCAAAAGCTGGGCGTTGAGAGGGCGCTTCTGGCGGCCGGAGCTCAGCGAGGTGATGAGGTGCGCATCGTTAACCGCGCCTTTGATTTTTCGCCTCAGCTAACGCCTGAGCCACCGGGCGGGCGCAGGTCAGCCAAGAAATCCGCAGACAGACATAAGGACAGGGATAAACACAAGGACAGGGATAAACACGCATGAGTGCCAAGAAAGCTGGTGCAGTTCACATGAGAAAGCGAGCACGGTGCACATGAGCGCCGAGAGGGCCGGTGCGGCCCAGGCTAAGAGGCCCACATGAGCGCCGAGAGGGCCGGTGCGGCCCAGGCGCAGGTTAGGCGGTTGGTGGTCAAAATTGGTTCATCCACGTTGACCAACGCTGCGGGTCAGTTGGACGCAAGCTATCTCAATGACCTTGCCGCGCAGGCAAGACAACTGGTTGATGAGCAGGTAGAGTTGCTCATCGTATCCTCCGGTGCCATCATCGCCGGGCTTGAGGCCCTGGCGATGCCGCCCAAACGGCCGGATGATGTGCCCACTTTGCAGGCGGCGGCGGCTGTTGGTCAGATTGAGCTGGCTCGTCACTATGCCCAATCCTTTGAACTTCAGGAATTGCGTCTAGCGCAGATCCTTCTAACTAGGGCTGACATCCAAAACCGCCAATCATACCTGCATGCCCGCGACACCCTGTATCGACTGTTAAACCTGGGAGTGATCCCGCTTATCAATGAAAATGACACCGTCGCCATTGATGAGATCCGTTTTGGCGACAACGACAGTCTGGCGGCCCAGGTGGCTATGATGGTAAAAGCTGATCTGGTGGTGTTGCTTAGTGATATTGAGGGACTTTATAGCGCTGACCCGCGCCTTGAAGCCGATGCAGAATTGCTTGAACAAGTAGCAATATTTAGCGCTGAGATCGTTGACGCGGCCGGAGAAGCGGGCACCGAAAAGGGCAGTGGCGGCATGTTTACAAAGATTGAGGCCGCGCGGATGCTGAAGGCCGCTTCCATTCCCACGGTCATCTGTTCTGGCCGCGTTACCAATGCTCTGCTCAGCGCCGCACGCGGCGAGGTGCGCGGTACGCGCTTTTTAACCGATGGCGACCGGCGCCAGGCCGGGGCGCGCAAGCTCTGGTTGGCGTTGGCAGGCCCTATTCAGGGCGCGGTCAAGGTGGACGCTGGGGCGGCGCGCGCGTTGAGAGAACGCGGTGGCTCGTTGTTGGCGGTGGGTGTTAGGGAGGTGCAGGGTGAGTTCGCGCCCGGCAGCGCCCTTGACATCCGTAACCCGGAAGGGCTTTTGATCGGCCGTGGCCTGAGCAGTTATTCCAGCGCTGTCCTGCGCAGTGCCGCCGGTTTAACCAGCACCCGTCTAACCGATGCTAAACTACTTAATGATCAGGATACGGCCATAGTTATCCATCGCGATGAAATGGTTGTTTTTTAGCGTGGGAGGAGTGAAAGCAGGATGGGAGAGGATATGAATACGCTAGGAGGACAAGCGATAATGAACCAGGATCAACAGGAAAAAGGCACAGCCGGCACGGCCGCCAGGCAGACCGGTAATCATCAGGGAGGCGAGGCGTATCAAAAAGCACTGGTGGCACAGCAGGCGGCCCAAACCCTGGCCACCACTTCTGCAACGGAACGCCAGATAGCCCTGGAGGCCCTGGCTACGGCATTGCTTGAGCATCAGGATTACCTCTTGCTCGAAAACGGCCGAGATGTCGAGGCGGCCCAGCAGACGGGGGTGGCTGAGCCGTTGATAGACAGACTGCTGCTAACGTCAGAACGCATTGCTGACATCGCTACGGCCCTGCGTCAGCTGGCCGCCAGCCCCGATCCTCTCAGTACGGTGCTGGAGGGCCACACTCTCGCCAACGGCATTCGTCTGCGTCGCGTGCGGGTGCCCCTTGGCGTTGTGGCGATGATTTATGAGGCGCGTCCCAATGTTACTGCTGATGCCGCTGGTCTCTGTCTAAAAACCGCCAATGCCTGCCTGTTGCGCGGCGGCTCGTTGGCTTTGCATTCAAACCTGTCTATGACCGCAGTTTTGGCCCAGGCTGGCATCGACCATGGCTTGCCCACAGGCTGGCTGCAATGCATTGAGAGTACGGATCGCGCCGTCACCACTGAGTTGATGCAGCTGCACGGCCTCATCGATGTGCTCATTCCGCGCGGTTCAGCTTCTCTCATTAGAACCACGGTGCAAGAGGCCAAGGTGCCAGTGATTGAGACCGGGGAAGGAAACTGTCATTTGTATGTGCACAATACAGCTGATCCGGAGATAATCATTCCTATCATGCTCAATGCTAAGACTCAGCGTCCCGGTGTCTGCAATGCCATTGAGACCCTGCTCATTGATGCGTCTATCGCCACCGAGCGCTTGCCACAGATGCTTGAGGCCCTCTTTGCGGCTGGGGTCAAGGTGCATGCTGACCCAACAACTTACGCCCTGGCGGCGGCCCTTCCCGCTCCCACGGCCTTGTTAGAGAAAGCCACAGAGGCGGATTGGGCTCAGGAATATCTGGCTTTAGAGATAGCCGTAAAGTGTGTGGAAGGGTTGGATGAGGCCATTGCCCACATCAACCGCTATTCAACCCATCACTCCGAGAGCATCCTGAGTCAGGACTATGCGGCCGTCAACCGTTTTTTGCGAGACGTAGACTCAGCGGCCGTCTATGCCAACGCTTCGACGCGTTTTACAGACGGCGGAGAGTTTGGCCTGGGGGCTGAAATTGGTATCTCTACCCAAAAACTGCACGCTCGGGGTCCGATGGGACTTACGGCCTTAACCTCAAGCAAATTTATTCTGGAAGGCGAAGGGCAGATTAGGTGAATGTGCGGCGTCTGGGCATATTTGGTGGGGCCTTTGACCCGGTACACAACGCCCACCTGACGATAGCGCAGGCGGCATTGGATCAAAAGGCTCTGGATGAAGTGCTCTTTGTGCCCAGCGGTGAACCTGTACGCAAGCCCCATGGAACCCTGGCATCGGCAGACGCTAGACTGGAAATGCTCCATTTGGCTATCGCCGGCAGAAAGGAATTTGCCGTCTCGACCTTAGAGACAGGGCGTCCCGGCCCCAGCTATACCGTAGACACCCTGGAAGAGCTTGCCATGCGTACCGGCCCTGATACCGCGCTTATTTTACTGTGCGGCGAGGATGCTGCAGCCGATCTCCCAACCTGGCAGGGAGCCACACGCATTGCGCAACTGGCCACCGTGCTGGTTGCGCCACGCTTGGGCGCGCACAGAGGGGGGGCGGGCTTTCAGCCGGCCAACTCTGCCTTTATGATGGCCGTGCTTCATCTGCCAGAAAACCCCCTTTCATCCAGCTCTGTTAGGACGGCTTTGGCTACCGGACGCTCCGTCGAAGGTCAACTGCCGGCGGCGGTTTTGACCTATATTCAAAGCCGGGGTCTGTATGCCAAGCTCTCGTAACTCCACACCTGCCACAGACCATCCATCCAACGTCCCTCAAGCGAGTGCAGAGCCTAAGACCCGCAACCGTCAGACGGCCGCAGGGAATAAGACCTGCAACCGCGAAGCGGCCACAGAGAGCAAGGCCCGCAGCCAGCAGGCGAGCGTAGGGAGCAAGACCTGCAGCCAGCAGGCGGTTATCCATCAGGTGAGCGGCAATGCCCCATCCAACGTGGATTATGAGGCGGTATATCGGGACGCGCGCAAAAAGCTAGAGCAGCGCCTGACGGGGTTTCGCCTGCTGCATTCCATCAGTGTTTCTGACATCGCCGCCTTGATGGCTAACGTCTATGGCGTTGATTTTGAGCAGGCCCGCATCGCCGGCCTCCTGCATGATTGGGACAAAAACTACACCGATGACGAGTTGTTGGCGCGGGCTGCAGATTTTGGCATTACGCTTCCTGAGCAGCACCTAGCAACGGCGGCCCTGCTTCATGCTCAAACCGGTGCCTGCGCCGTAGCCCGTGAGTATCCTGAGTTGCCCGCCTGTATCATCCAGGCCATTGCCCGCCATACCTCTGCTGCCCCGGACATGAGTGATCTGGACATGATTATCTATAGTGCTGACATGATTGAGCCCCTACGTTCTCAATCCAGCCTCCAGCCGCTGCGCTCTATTGCCGGTAAGGTGCCCCTGGAGGATTTGTTTCTCAAGTGCTTTCAAACTACCCTGGAACATCTGATTCGGCGCCATCGCTTTATCCACCCGGATTCTCTGCTGGTCTGGAACACCTACATGGCCCGCGCGCGCAACCGGGAAGCGGGTACAACCGCCTGAGCATAAGGCTCATGCGCCGTCACTCGTCACTTTGGCCGCCGCCATCTCTCATCCGCCGGCGCCCGCATCATCCTCAACAATATCCATCAGGCGCTGCTGAGTGTTAATGCCCAATTTCTGGTAGATGTGATAGATGTGCGTCTTGGCTGTTGAGTTGGAGATAACCAGTTTGGAGCCGATATAGTCCGCCGTGCGACCTTTCGCCAGCAGCATGAACACCTCCGCCTCGCGCGGCGAGAGGTCATAGCGCTCAACTATCGCCTCACATTTCATTCGATACCAGGCCACTCTTCTTTCTGAGAGGGCACCGTCGGTCTCCGCGCTGCCAGAAGCGCCGCCACCATCAACGCCCGCCCGTGCATCACCAACTCCCATCCCCACCTTGTTCTCGTAGGTCAAAAGGTTGGCGAGTCGCCGTTTGATGGTGGAGTCGTCCATGCCATAGATCATGGAGACGGAGACTATCAACACCACGATGCCCGCTATCGCCAGATAGAGCTGCCCAGTATCCAGACTAAAGTAGAAAAAAATGGCCACCGCGTATATCGTGCCAACCAGAAATCCGAGCATGTTGGGGATGCGGTTGGAGGCGAAGGCTTTGAGCGGGTGAAACTTGAACTCAGAGTTGGCAACGGCGGAATTTGCCCAGGTCATCGTGATAAAGTGTGCGAGGCAGATGTTGATGAGACAACAACGGAGCAGGCGCCCCGTGTCGCTGACAACGGGAAAGAGCAGCAGTCCCAAGAGGATGAGAGGCAAGGTGATGCGCTGAAAGAGACTGACATCAACGTCAATTTTCTTGTTGCGCAGCCAAACAAAGCACAGCGCGTCGCCAATCAAACCGCTGGCGCACCCGATGATGACCGCCTCAAATCCCATATGAAACAGCGCAGTGACCACAAAACCATGCGCCAGGCTGTGCGAGCCAATGGAAAGCCCGCGCTTCCAGGTGGTGGGGGGTATGGGCCAGAAATGCTGGCTGGAAAGCTCCATCTGCGGCCTGATTTTAAGGGACAGATAGTAGGCGAGCGCCAAAGACAGTGCGGCGAGCAGAGCGTAGCTGAGCAAAAAGATCGATTCAGACGCTATACAGGCGACGATGATAAAGAGGAAGGTTCCGCCGGTGGAGGCGGAGACGATGGCGACGCGCGTGTAGCGCGTGGGGACAAGGCTAAAGAAACTACCCCAATACAGCATCAGCGAGCTAAAGGAGATGCCCAGGCAGATCCACCCGAAGGCTACAATGCCGATGGGTATCCTAACTTCTGAGGTGAAGCTGACAAGAGCGATGATGATAGGAACGCAAGAAAGCAGTGTGCCCACAGAAAACAGCAGATCACAGCGTTTGAGCAGCCGGTCAGCCAGCAGATACGCGGCGGTTAGCGAGATGGCGATGCAGATAAGAAAAATCATGCGGGCGATTACGGCTTCCTGCAGGGGCAGGTAGGTGGCAAGGGGGAGGAGCATGCCAAAGATCCCCAACAGTTCCCAGGCAAAGTACAGCGCAAACCCAATGGTCGCGAGGATTCCCTGGTATTGCAGGTGCTCAACGCGCGAAGTGTCCGCCGTGTCGTTGGACTCCGTTGCCTCCAGGCGATAGGCGATGGTGAGGGTGTCAGCCTCGTTTGTGTTGCCTGCGCCAACAGGAGCACCGTTGCCTATAGCGTGGGACACGCCCTTGCCTGCAAGCGCCCTTGAGATCGACGCGTGAAGCGCGCCGTTGCCCGTTGCGTGTGATGCGCCCCTGCCTACATGAGGCTGTTTGCCAATCTCTCTACCATCCAGGTTGCCCGTTGCGTGCGATGTGTCCCTGTCTGCGGCGGTGCCAGCGGCATCGGACGCGTCGCTGTCGTCGCCGGTGTCGCGTGTGTCTGCCGGGTCGGCGGTGGCGACGCGCTTAGCGGTGGCGGGGTCGAGTAGACAGCGTTTTTCAGCGGTCAACAGGGCAGAGATTCGAGGCATAGTTGCTCCATTTTGCCAGGATACAACTCTAAGTAGGAGGAAAGTTGAGGGCAGTACGGCGGATTCTAACTTAGAGTTTGAAGCGTTTTTTTGAACGCTTCCTATTATAGAACCTGAGCAAAGGCAAAAAGCTTGAGCGAAGGGCGTATGTCGGGTTGCCGTCGGTTGCTGTCGGCTACTGGGCTTAAGACATCTGCGCCTGTCAAGACATTTGCCTGATTGCTTAAGAAAAATGATGGACAACAGCAGTAAGGATGGGAGGTCAGTTATGCCAAACGAGGGATACACGATGGTTACCCATGAAAAACCCTTTCGTTATCTGTCAGGCGATCTAAAGGTAACGAGGGGCGCTTCATGGTCGGGACCGGGTTGCCACGATGGGTGTGGCGTGTTGCTCTACACCAATGCCGAGGACAAACTGGTGCGTGTGGAGGGTGATCCGGAAAATCCCTATAACCAGGGTCGTCTCTGCGTGCGTTGCCTTGCGCTGACAGAGGCGGTCAATCATCCGGACAGACTGCGTTATCCGATGAAGCGCGACCCAAAGAAGAGGGGAACAGAGGCGTTTGAGAGGATAACCTGGAGTGAGGCCTATGATTTTATCGAAGAAAAGCTCCGTTATTACAAGGATAACTTTGGTGCTGAGTCGGTGGTTTTCTGGCGCGGCACCGGGCGCGACATCGCTACCTACATATCGCGCTTTGCTTGGTCATACGGAAGTCCCAACCTGACATCGGGGATAAATGGCATCGCCTGTTACGCGCCCCGAGTGTTTGGCTGTGCTTCGACGAGCGGCTCGTTTTGGGTTGGCGACTACTCGCAGCAGTTTGCGGATCGCTATGAGAACCCGCAGTGGAAGCCGCCGGGAACCATCGCCATCTGGGGCAATAACCCCCTGATTTCAAACTCCGATGGACTCTATGGTCATTGGATAATCGACTGCATGAAGCGTGGCTCGCATCTGCTGGTTGTTGACCCAAAGTGTACCTGGCTGGCGGCAAAGTCTGCGCTCTGGCTGCAAATCCGTCCGGGCACTGATGCGGCGCTGGCCATGGGGCTGGCCAACTATATGATCCAAGAAGAAATCTACGACAAGGAATTTGTCGACTTATGGTGCTACGGCTTTGATGAGTTCTCAGAGCGCGTGTCTCCCTATACGTTGGAGAAGACCTCGGAGATCACCTGGATACCGCCAGAAAAGATCGTTCAGGCCGCCCGGATGATAGCCGCAAGTGACGGCTTTGCCCTGCAGTGGGGTGTGGCAGTGGATCAGACCACTGAGGCGCTGCCGGCATGTCAGGCGCTCTCTGCCCTGATAATGATAACCGGCAATCTCGACAACCCCGGCGGCATGATAAAACCGCCTGAACTTCTCAACTATCTTGGCGGTTGGGGCCAGGAGTTCCTGCCACAAGAACAGGAAGAAAAGCGCCTGGGCATCGATAAATACTCGTTTTACCGCACCGGCGTAGTCAGTGCCGCAGCGCTAACCGTTCTTGAGGCTATCGAAAAGGGCGAGCCCTATCCAATGAAGGCTGCCTGGATTCAAACCACCGACATCATTACCGGAACCGGCCCCGACCCGCAGCGCGCGAAAGAGGCGTTTGAGAAGCTGGAGTTTATCGTTGGAGTCGATCTCTTTATGACGGCCACCATGATGGCTTTGGCCGATGTGCTTTTGCCGGCCGCCACTTATCCAGAGCGCAACGGCATTCGCGTTGGTGATGGCTGTCAGAGAGGCGAGACGATAAACCAGGCCGCTGATCCGGGGGAGTGCAAGGCCGACATGGAGATCCTGCTTGAGATGGGCAGACGCTTTAATCCCGAGGCCTGGCCATGGGAAACCGTCGAGGATATGTATTCCTACATCCTCACCGACTCAGGCCTGAGCTTTGCCGAGATGCAGGAGGCCGCGCCGGTGTTTTTGCCCTACGAGTACCACAAGTACAAAACCGGCAAGCTGCGCAGGGACGGCCAGGTTGGGTTTAATACCCTAACGGGCAGAGTTGAGCTGTATTCGACCATGTATTCTCGCCTTGGCCTGGATCCGTTGCCTGAATTCTACGAACCCACCCCCAGCCCTTACTCAACGCCGGAACTGTATGAGGAATACCCGCTGATCATCATCACGGGTGCCAGGGACTGGATGTACTTTCATTCTGAGAATCGCCGTCAGGAGCACCTGCGCGCGCTACGTCCCGAACCGGTGGTTGAGATGCATCCAGACACCGCTAAAAAGTACGGGCTAACCGAGGGCGAGTGGGTCTGGCTAGAGGGACACCGGGGCCGCGCCAAGCGTATCGTCTCCCTTAACCTGGGCCTTGACCCGCGTGTTGTCTCGACCTCGCACGGCTGGTCACATCCCGAGGCGGGGCCGGAGCGCCTCTATGACACCAGGGAGCTCAACATCAACAGTCTTATCGCCTGGGAAGACATGTCAAAGATCGGCGTTGGCGCAAATTACAAGGTGATGCTCTGCAAAATCTACAAGGTGACGGCTTAGTGCGTCAGCAGAAGGAAGGTTAAAAATGAGCAAGGCGTTTCTTATCGACTACGAATGGTGCACCGGCTGCCATTCGTGCGAGGTGGCCTGTCAGATGGTCAACGATTTTCCGCCGGGACAATTTGGCGTCAAGCTATCAATTCTTGGGCCCTGGCCGTATGAAGATGATAAGTGGATTTTTACCAATGTCCCTTTCTTCACTGAACAATGCACCTGCTGCGCTGGCCTTGAGACCGCTACCGGTCAACCCTATTGCGTCGCGCACTGCCAAGCCAAATGCCTTGTCTTTGGCGAACTTGACGAGCTGCAAAAGCAGATGACGGCAAAACCCTCGCAGCTGTTGCAGGGTGTAGGGCAGCGGTAATTGGCAAGAGAAACGGTGATGAACCCCGTCGCTTTTGCGAGACGCGCTGAGCGCGACGCCCTCTTGAGAACATCGCGTGTATCGAGAAATGCCGGCCAGGCAAACAACAGCTGCCGGATAGGCCAGGGGAGTCGTAACACTAGCGCGAACCAACGCGGCAGTGTGCCGCTGTAGCCTGAAAAAAACGTGCACGGGATTTTTGGAAGTACGTGCACGTATGTAACCCTTTAGGGAAAGGAAATGTAATGACAGGAAAGAAGCACTTCTATGGATGGGTAATGGCGGTAGTCTGCGGCATTCTCTATCTCTGCTCATCAGGATCTGTGCTCAGTTCTGCCCAGCTCATCAATCCGGCGATGCTCAAGGATCCGGCAATGGAGATGACTGGCACGGTCATGGGTACCGGTTTTACGGTCTTTGTTATCTTCCAGGGTCTGGCAAGCCCTCTGGCCGGCTGGCTTAACGCCAGGCTCGGTGCCCGCCTGACCGTTGTCATTGGGGGCACCCTGGGCGTTATCAGTGCGTTGGCTCTGGCGCTCTTTGTCAGAGGTACGATAGGGTACTTTATCTTCTTTGGCTGCTTTTTATCCATCGCCACCATTCTTGTTGGGCAGATAACCATTCAGTCGACGGTGGGCATCTGGTTTAACCGGCACCGTGGCAAAGCCATGACTCTTGCGATGGCCATCGGTCGTCTGGGTGCCTTTATTGCCCCAATCGCCGTTGGAACGGCACTGGCGTTGGGCGATTACCGTAACGGTTGGTACCTGATGGCCGCCCTGGGCGTGCTCTCTATCATTCTCGCACTGCTGTTTGTAAAGAATAAGCCTGCGGATCTTGGGCAGTATCCCGATGGAATCACCCCGCAGGAGGCTGCAAGGAACGCAGCAGATAGCGCTTCGGCCGCCACCTCAGGGGCGGGTGCGCAACCTGCGGGCACCAGGAAATCCAAGGTGTTTAAGAACACCACATCGGTCACGTATAGGCAGGCGATCAAAAACCCCTGTTTCTGGCTTATCGCCTTTGCCGGTTCCGGCGGATTTTTCTCCTACGGCTTTACCACATCAGCCGGTGTGCTTCACTTTACTACCCAAGGTTTTGACCCCGCACTGATCGTTAGCGCAACGGCCCTTCTTGGCTTGGCCCTGATGGTCGGCGTGTTTTTTATCGGCATGCTTTCTGATCGCATCGAGCCCATACGCCTGATAACTGCCGCCCTAACGCTGATAATCATCGCCTTGCTCACGGCGGCCTTTGTGAATGCAACCTGGGTCATTTTCTTCTACTACATCTGCATTGGCGTCTGCTTTGGCAGCATCTCGACCAACCTGCCAACCGCCGTTGCCAATTATTTTGGCCCCGCGTCTTTCCCAAAGAATCTGGGGACAACGATGCTGTTTAGTGGTCTTATCACCTCCTGGGCAGGTGCCATGGCCGGCGCGGTCTATGATGCCAACGGCACGCTCATCCTTGGCTTCATTATCGCTGCCAGCTTTATCTCCCTTAGCCTTATCGCCAGCTTGGTAGTGCGTTTCCCCAAACCCGACCATCAGATGGCGGTGGGTGACAAGACGCGCTCAGGCGACAGGGCTATCGCGGGTGGCAAGGCGGTTGCAGAAGCCAGCGCAACCGCAGAAAACAAATGATTGGAGGAACGCGGTGAAAATCAAGGATAAAACCGTAATTCAAAATCTCAGCAGTAACGGCTTTGGCAATGGCACCAATCTGGCCAATGTCGATGTCATGGACGGTAAGATAGTCCGCATCAGGCCGCTGCATTACAGCGAGTTTTATACCGAGGAGAGCCTCAACGCCTGGAGCTTTGACGTTCGCGGGCATCGCTTTGATCCCAAGTTGAAGAGCCTGTTGCCGCCGTTGTCGCTGGCCTACAAGAAGCGGGCATCCTCACCCAACCGCGTGCCGTATCCGCTGAAGCGCGTGGATTGGGATCCAGACGGCAAGCGCAATCCGCAAAATCGTGGTATCAGCAATTACGTCCGCAT
Organism: Coriobacteriales bacterium; assembly: GCA_031288185.1. Classification (GTDB taxonomy): domain Bacteria; phylum Actinomycetota; class Coriobacteriia; order Coriobacteriales; family UBA8131; genus JAITDU01. The sequence goes on along the minus strand of JAITRZ010000048.1, from coordinate 68,782 downwards.
CAGTTGGGACGAGGCAACAAGCATCATCGCCAGTGAGGTCGACCGCGTCATCCAAACATACGGCGGCCGAGCGATATTGGTGCAGGGTGAGGGCCACGGCGAGACCAAGGTTATCAGCGGCGGCCATGGCTGCCAGTCGATGATGCTCGACTGCATCGGTCCTGAGCCGGGCAACTATACGGTTCAGGCGCGCCAACCCGACAGTTGGGAAGGCTGGTACTGGGGTGCCAAGCATGTCTGGGGCTGTGAGTTTCACGGTCAGCAAAATCCCCAGGACAACGTGATACTTGATGCCGCCCAAAACTCCGACGCAGTGCTCTTTTGGGGAGCTGACCCGGAGACCACTCCGTGGGGCTGGGGCGGCCTGCAACCCAGCCGGCTCTGCTTCTGGTTTACTGACATCGGCCTCAAGCAGATACACATCGCGCCGGATGTCAACTACACCAATGCGGTTCACGCTGATCGCTGGATACCCATCCTGCCCAATACCGATGCCGCGTTTCAGCTGGCCATCGCTTACGTCTGGATGACTGAGGATCTCTACGACAAGGAATACGTGGCTACGCATGTCGAGGGTTTTGACTGGTTTGAATACTACGTATTGGGTCATGAGGACGGCATCCCCAAAACTCCTGAATGGGCTGCAGAGAAGTGCGGCGTTCCCTCCTACCGCATCAAGGCGTTCGCGCGCTACTGGGGCAAACACGCCATCACCATCGCTCACTGCAACGGCGGCGGCTATATCCGCTCCTGTTTTTCCCACGAACCCGCCCGCCTTGAGGTCTGTCTACTGGGTATGCAGGGCCTGGGCAAGCCGGGTGTCAACCAGTTCAAGTTTATCGAATGGGTGCTGCGCGACATCAACCCTGTGCCGCGTTCATCGATCTATCCGATGTTTGCTGACATCTTTCACGGCTGGAAGATGAGCGCGCCGCGTTACTTCTTTCCCAAGACGTTAACGCCTGAAGCCATCACCAACCCGCCGGTCTCCTGGAGCGGTCATGTGGTTTGCTCGATGCCCAAAGAAGACCAGTTTCTAACCTTCGTTTACCCGGGCGATGGCCCACGCGTTCACATGATCTGGAGCGATACACCCTGCTGGGAAACCTGTTGGAACGGCGGCAACGCCTATCAGGACGCAGTGCGGGACTCCAGCATTGAGTTTTACCTGGTGCAGCACCCCTGGATGGAAAACGACACACTCCTGGCCGACATCATTTTGCCCATCTCCACTGTTTTTGAGACGATGGATGTCTGCACAGACATCTATAACGGTCAGTTTACCATGGTCGCCATTGAGGAGCAGGCCATTGAGCCAGTGGTCGAGTCGCTTGATGACTATCAGGCGGTAGGCGAGGTGGCAAAGAAGTTGGAAGTGCTCGGCGGCCCCTACACGGGACTCTTCGAGCGCTACACCGGCGGCCGCACGCCCGAAGAAGACGTCAAATACGGCTATGAACGCTGCGGTGCCCCGCTTGATGAATACCCCTTTGAGCTGTTTCAGGAGCAAAAGTTCATCTGTTTTCCCACCGAGAAGGACTGGGAGGAGAAGCCTGTTGGCCTGCAGCTATTCTACGAGCACCCTGAAGATTTTCCCCTTAACACCCCTACGGGCAAACTTGAGTTTTATGCCACCGGCCTGGCGGCAAACTACCCTGGAGACAAAATTCGCGGGCCGGTGCCCAAGTGGATTGAGGAAGGGGACGGTCACCAGGAGCGCATCAGCTCTGAGCGCGCAAAGAAGTACCCCTATCTGCTGATGAGCAACCATCCGCGCTGGCGGGTACACGCTCAGCACGATGACATTCCCTGGACGCGTGAGATACGCACCTGCAAGGTGCGCGGGGCTGACGGCTATCTCTATGAACCAATCTGGGTGCATCCGCAGGATGCCGCACAGCTCGGTCTGGTTGACGGAGATATTGCCGAGCTGTTCAACGAACGTGGCCGGGTTCTTGGTGGGGTGTTGGTAACGGAGCGTATCATGCCCGGCGTGTTGTATCAGGATCATGGCGCGCGTACTGACATTCTTGAGTATGGCGTTGGCGGACTGGATCGCGGCGGTGCCAACAACCTTATCTGTCCCACCGCTCCGACCTCAAAAAACGCTCCCGGTGAGGTTACCAATGGTTTTCTCGTGGGCATTAAAAAGGTCGATTTAGACGAGCTCGCTCAAAAATATCCTGAAGCTTTCGCGCGTCCCTACTGTCCCGAAACCGGGCTCTCGGCCGCCGGACGCATTGTTGAGGAGGTATAACCATGACTAAGGTATTTCTTGTTGACCTATCGCACTGCAACGGTTGTTACAACTGCCAGATTGTCTGCAAAGACGAGCATTGCGGACAAGACTGGCAGCCCTATGCCGCAGCCCAGCCCGATACCGGGCAGTTCTGGATGCGGTTGGATGAAAAGGAGCGCGGACAGGTACCCTGGGTGCGCGTGGCCCATACACCGATATTTTGTTCTCATTGCGCTGATCCTGCCTGTGCGGCGGCGTGTTCCTCAAATGCGTTTGAGCGGCGCGACGACGGCCTGATTGTTCTCTCACCGCAGAAATGCACAGGCTGCAGGGACTGTCTGGATGCCTGCCCGCTTGGCGTCATCTACTTTAACGAGCAGCTGAACATCGCCCAGAAATGCACAGGCTGCGCCCATCTGCTTGACAACGGTTGGGAGGTTCCGCGCTGCGTTGATGCCTGCGCGCATGAGGTTATTCGCTATGCGGAAGAAAGTGAATTTGGCGATCTTTTGCGCGACGCGGAGACATTGCCGGCGATGGACGGCTGTGGTGCCAGGGTCTATTACCGCAATCTGCCCCGGCGCTTTATGGCTGGCTCTGTGGTCGATCTGAAGGCTGACGAGCTGCTGATAGGTGCCGAGGTGAAGGCTCGTGCCTCAGATGGCACAGAGCTCACGCTCATGACCGATGACCTTGGTGACTTCAAGTTTGACCAGATAGCGCCCGACATGTATCAGCTCACCATCTCTGCCAAAGGCTTTCAGGAGCATACGCTAACAGCCGACCTGCGGGATATCGACCGCTCACTGGGCGACATCGCCCTTACCAGCATCTGATTTCCTGGCAGGTCATGGAAGAACTGAACCTGCGGCTTGATCGCAGTACCACAACCGTTATTATGACTATGACCCTCGCACCCTTTAAGTGGGCCACCGTGCCTTCAAGATTTGATGACGTTTTGGCACACCCCCTCTGCGACCCCCCGCCGAGCCCCCCTCCTATCTGTTTCCTTACGTAAGGCCGCTCGTGGCCTTACGTCTAAGTTGGGTATGCCTGCGGTCTTGCTTTGGGACCGCCCGTGCCCTTTGGTTTGAGTCCCGATTACGCCGGCGGTTTTATGCCGTCATGAGGAGGAAAAATGGAATCGTTAGAAGTTTCCCCGCAAAAACGACTTGTTGGAATTGTGTTGGCACTGCTCTGCATCGTCACCTCCGTGCTTTTACCTGCAACGGAGACCTTGAGTCATGCGGGCATTATGACCCTGGGCCTGCTGCTTGCTCTGGTCATGCTTTGGATGACAAACACCCTGCCCCTTGGTGCTATCGCGTTGCTGATTCTTGTTTTGTTGCCGCTTTTGGGGGTGGTTACAAGTTTTGGAGCGGCATTTAGCGGCTTTAGCAGCCCCGCGCTCTTCTTTATCATCTCCATATTCGCATTGCCCGCAGTCATGCAAAAGACCCAATGGGGCGTGCGCATAATAGCTCGGCTGCTTACCTGGACAGGAACAAACACGCGCAGGCTGGTTTTGGGCTTTATGGCGGCCACCGCCCTGGTGTCCACCGTGATGTCAGACTCGCCCACCACTGTGCTCTTTCTTGGCTTTGCCATGACCATTCTCAAGGCGTCCAATGCCAGGCCAGGACACTCCAATCTAGGTAAATGCCTGATGATTGGCATCCCGGTGGCCTCCGTCACTGGCGGCATAGCGACGCCTGCTGGCAGCTCGTTCAACGTTGTCGCGATGAACCTTATGCAGCAGATAACCGGACAGACCATCAGCTTTTTTGATTGGATGATCATCGGCCTGCCCGTGGCGATTATCCTGACGCCCATCAGCTGGTTTTTCATCACCAGAATACTCAAACCAGAGCCAATCAAGGAAAGCAGTTTTGAGGAGATCCGCGCCGAAGCCTCAGCGGCAAAGAAGGTTTCTGTCTACGACATAAAGGCCCTGCTGATGATCGTTTTGCTCATCGTGTTGTGGATACTGAGCAACTGGATACCCGTGTTAAATGTCAGCGCCGTGGCGCTCCTTGGTCTAACGGTGATGTTTTTGCCGGGGATCGACCTGCTCACCTGGAAGGAATTCCAAAACGCCGTGCCCTGGGGCATCGTCATTATGTGTGGAGCTATTATGACGCTGGGCAATGTGGTGCAGGAAACCGGCGGCGCGCAGTGGATGGCCGATGTCTTTATGGACAGCGGCGTGACCTCACTGGGCTTCGTCGGCTCCGTTATTGTTTTGATGACCCTGGTCTATATCCTGCACACCATCTGCCCGATAGGCGTGGCGATCCTTGGCATCTTCATTCCTATCTTTATCACCCTCTGCGCCGGCTTTGGTGTCTCGCCCGCCGTGCCAACCATCTCTTTGGCGATAGTTGTTGCTGGCAATATGCTATTGCCCGTCAACCCGGTTGTTATGCTGACCTATCAGGAAGGCTATTATAGGTTTGGCGACATGTTCAAGACCGGCATTGTGCCGGCCGCCGCGCTGATACTACTCATTGCCCTTTGGGTTCCCTTCATTGTAGGAGTGCTTGGTATTTAAGTAGCCGCGCAGTCGCCTTGGGGAACTGTCACGCGAGGGGCAAAACCGGCCCGTTTGAATGGTACTTAAAAATAACTTCCCCAAGGCGGCGCTCTGTATCCGGCCCTTGTTGTTGGCATCATCAAAAACAGGGCGTGCGCTCCTCTGGCAGGGCTGACAACCTTGCAACACAGGCGACCGCCCCCCCCTCGCATGCTTCTCCCCGTCGGTGTGCCGCTTCCCTGTGCGCATCTCTTTGCCTTGTGTCGCGTGGGACACGTCCCTAGGCGCTTGTGTCCTTTTGCCCACGCCTGTGCTACACTGCGTGCTGCCGCAAAAGACAGGCAAGATAGGCACCAAGACAGGCACCACTAAGACACGCATTACCAAAACAGACATCAAAACAGTTAATCTGAAAGGAGCAAATCATGTCACAAATTTCGCCGGGGGGGGGGGGCTCATAGCTTCGCTCTTCTCCCATCCACTAACACCTATGAGGGCGCGAGTGTACGCGCCAAAGACGCCGCCCAGGCCCGTGCGCCAGGCGGTTTTTTGTTATCTGAGATAGCACAAATGGGAACACAAGAAGCACTGGCCGCGTGGGCCCCACGCACAGGGAGAACTGCCCCTGGTGCCGGTTTAAGCCGCACCGTCTTAGCGTGGGCTCCTCACACAGGGGATGCCGACTCAAACACTCTGCGACCTCGTCGCCTTGGTAGCTCTACCTATCCTGCGGCCCCACAACCTGGCTCCTCGGTCTGCGGAACTCACCGGACGTTCCCTGTGCGAGGGGCTACACAAGACCCTCCATACACCCGCAGGATAGCTCACCCTGAAGGTTTTACCTTAGTAGAACTTATCGTAGTGATAGTTATCTTAGGTATCCTCCTTGCTATAGCCATACCTGCCCTTACGGGATACATAGGAAAAGCAGGAAGCGTAAAAAAAGAAGCAGACCTCAACACCTCTGTTAAAGCCATCCAAACCTGGGCCGCAGAGAGACTGGCACAAAACCTCATAGGACAGATAGCCCTAGTAGTTCCTGATGCCGCTGACCCCTTGGAAAATGCCTCTGACCCGGTTGACCCTGCCTCCTACGGTGGTACGACAGATGAAGAGAGCTGGGAGGGTATTGTCGCCTCGTACTCAAAGTTAGATCTGCGCACGGGTGACTGGAGACTGGTGAATGTTGCCTTTGATAGCAAAAACAAACTCTTGAGCCTGCGCATCATAAACACAAAGGACATAAGTGACTTTGCAGACTACGGGGAGATGCCCTATGACCTTTTCTACAGTGAAGGCGGCTCTAATCTGACCTCCCTGAGCCATATTATCAGCCTCACGAGCCCTGCGGGATACCCGACAGTGCGCTACTTCACGGCCAGTGAACCTCCTGCAGGAGGCTGGCAGCTTAACGCGGGCTCAACCGGCGCTGCACTGATACCATCAGGTGCCTCAGCCTCTGTGTCCATCCCGGCAGGCGCCACCGGCATGGCCACTCTCACCGCAGATTCCTACACCATAACCTTTGATGTTCAGGCGAGCCGCCAGCCCTCCAAGAACCTGAAGCGTGGCGACACCTTTGCCGCCAACGGCTATGACTGGCGTATCTTACACAAGGAAAGCGACGCTGATGTCCTGGTCATCGCAGAACACATCATAGATGCCAAATCAATCAACTATCCCAGCACCAACTGGGATACCGACATCCGCTGGGATGGCAGCACGCTCAGAGCGTCCCTCAATAGCAACACCTATGCCTACAGCTATGACAACCTCACAGACATCAAGGCAAAGATACTCGATACCACCCTCTATACAAGAATAGGCTTTAGTGACGCACGCACAGCGCCCTATAAGACAGGAGGTGCCTCTGACAGCGGACACAACGGCTACTATGAACTCACCAACCAGAAGCTGTTCTTTCTCAGCCAGGAAGAGGTGTTTCGCGCGCTGGACTACCCTGCCACCGATGCCGCAAGCATGGATCTCACCAAGAACCTCTACGGCTCAAGCGTTGTCCTCTTTGCTGATGCCAACGCACGAAAGACCTCCGGGGTAAACCCTTACACTCTCTTTCAATACTGGCTCCGCTCTCCGCGCGGTGACGCTTCCAGCGTCATTGCGGTTCTTGGTACTACGGGCTTGGCCGCTAACTACAATGCGCTCAACGGGTTTGGTGTCCGCCCCGCTTTTCGCATGGATTTGTCATAGGTAGGAAAACTGCGGCTCAAAACCACCCACCCACCTGCATCGCCCGTGATTCCTGCGAAAGGAGGGAAGCGCCGCTACCGTCACGACTGACCTTTTCATCGGCCCCAAGGCACAAGGGGATGGCAGACGGTTCGGCATTTGACAATTGGTTTTCGCACTGTCTGTTCACAACCTCTTGTCATGTAGCGAGGCTCTTTCCTTCAATATAGCTAAATTATTTACCTATATCTATTTCTCGAAAATTTGCTTGTACTAAAACGCCACAAGCTCTATACTCTTCTTAAGTGTGCGCAAAAGGCGTACCGTCTGTTCATATTGGCCCCGACATGTTTGTAAAGCGCAAGACCTAGACAAGAAGCATGAGACGTGGGGCCCCGGCATTGAGAGGGGCTACCCTTGAGCGAGATTGTAAACACGTCAGTTATCGAGTTGGATGACATTGACGATGCTGCCTTCAGCGAAATGATCGAAAGCACCATCACTGATTTTGACGATGGTGATCTGGTTGAGGGTACGGTTGTCAATATAGAGCGTGATGAGGTGCTTGTAGACATCGGCTTTAAGTCAGAAGGCGTTATACCGCTTCGCGAGTTGTCAATACGCAAAGATGCCGGCTCAGCCGATATTGTTACCTTAGGTGATAAAATAGAGGCACTGGTGTTGCTCAAGGAGGACAAGGACGGGCGACTGATCCTCTCAAAGAGGCGCGCTGAGTATGAGCGGGCCTGGATTGATGTAGAGCAGAAGTTCAACGCGGCGGAAAGTGTCGTGGGCGAGGTCATAGAGGTGGTTAAGGGCGGTTTAATTGTGGACATCGGCCTGCGCGGCTTTTTGCCTGCCTCGCTGGTTGACCTGCGTCGGGTCAAGGATCTGGAGTCCTTTACCGGCGAACAGATTGAGGCTCGCGTTATCGAGATGGATCGTAACCGCAATAATGTCGTGCTCTCACGGCGGGTGGTTTTGGAAGAGGGGCGCAAAAACGAGCGTTCCGAGATCCTCGAAAAACTCACCAAGGGGATGCGCCTGAAGGGTACGGTATCCTCTATCGTTGATTTTGGTACCTTTGTTGACCTGGGAGGCATCGACGGCCTGGTGCACATCTCAGAATTGTCCTGGAACCACGTTAACCATCCTTCAGAGGTCGTTAAAGTAGGCGATGAGGTTGATGTTGAGGTATTGGATGTCGATCTCAGTCGTGAGCGCATTTCTCTTGGCTTGAAACAGACCACCGAAGATCCCTGGCGAGCGCTTGTCAAAAATTATCCCATTTCGTCCCTTCTGGAGGGACGAGTTACCAAGCTGGTCACCTTTGGTGCCTTTGTTGAGTTGGGTGCCAACATTGAGGGGCTGGTGCATATCTCTGAGATGGCGCAGCGGCATGTTGTGGCGCCGGCGCAGGTTGTGAAGGTTGGCGATATTGTGCAGGTAAAGGTGATTGATATTGATCCGGGTAGACGCCGGGTGTCGTTGTCTATGAAGCAGGCGGCAGAGGATCTGGGCCTGGAGATAACGGTGGCTGAGATTGAGCCGTCAATGATCAAAACGGGCAAGGGCAAAAAGAAAGGGCACCAGACGGGCGAGGCCGCGACAAAGAAGGATGAGGGCGGCAAGGGAGGCAGGGCAAAGCACGAGACTCAGGAAGCCGCACGCGGAGCAGAAGCCGAGGGCGTTGACAAAAGTGCTACAGCAACCCTTGACAGAGAGCCTGCTGAGAAAGCCACAGCTCAGGAAGCCCAGGCCAGCCAGGGGTTCGTAGACAGGGACGAGGCGGCGGTTGCGGATGCCGGAAGGGGCAGCCGCTCTCGCCCAATGCTCGCTGAGGATGCGAAAGGGCAGGGCGAGGCCACTCTTCCTGCGCATGAGGAAGCTGTCAGTGCCACGGATAAGGCGGAGACTGCTGCCCACAGCGACGGTGCGCTTGATCAAAGCGCTGAGTCCACAGACACTACGGATCCTCACGTTGATACTGCTTCGCCTGCTCCTTCTGCAGCGCAAGATGTCCAGGCAACTGTCGCTAACCAACAATGAGCGGTACGGGCTGAGGAAATTTGGCCCAGCTGGTGGATCGTTTACACATTCGTAATTTCTGCATTATCGCCCATATTGACCATGGCAAGTCAACGCTTGCTGATCGTGTGTTGGAATATACCCATACGCTGTCCGAGCGCGACATGGTTGAACAGGTACTGGACTCCATGGACATTGAGCGAGAACGCGGTATTACCATCAAGGCCCAGGCAGTGCGTGTGCTCTACACCGCGCTGGATGGTCAAACCTACCAACTTAATCTGATTGACACGCCCGGCCACGTTGATTTTACCTACGAGGTATCCCGGTCGCTGGCTGCTTGTGAGGGCGCGGTGTTGGTGGTAGATGCCAGCCAGGGTGTTGAGGCTCAGACTCTCGCCAATGCTACCCTGGCCATTAACGCCGGTCTGGATATTATCCCTCTTATTAACAAAATTGATCTGCCTGCCGCCGATATAGAACGGGCGCGCGCCGAGATTGAAGAAGGATTGGCTTTGCCAGCCGATGATGCCATCTTAGCCTCCGCCAAGACTGGCGCGGGTGTTCCTGAACTCCTGGAGGCGATCATCCAGCGCGTTCGTCCGCCTGCTGGTACTGCTGAACAGACACTACGAGCTCTGATTTTTGACTCCTACTTTGATCCTTACCGTGGTGTGGTAGCCCTGGTGAGGGTGATTGAGGGACGGCTCGTGCGCGGCCAACGCACCAGTTTGATGGCAACGGGCGCCCTAACCCAGGTTGAAGAGGTGGGAGTGCGTCGTCCAGCCAATGAGGCTGTGGACAGTCTGACGGCCGGAGAGGTTGGCTATTTGATCACCGGCTTGAAGGATCCTCGCGTTGTTAAGGTTGGCGACACCGTGACGCTGGCCAAAAATGGTGCCAGAGAACCCTTGCCTGGCTACCGAGACATCAAGCCGATGGTTTTTACCGGCCTGTATCCCCTGGATGGCGACCAATATGAAGCACTGCGCGAGGCCCTGGCCAAGTTGACGTTAAACGATCCGGCGCTGGTCTACGAGCCGGAAACCAGTCACGCCCTGGGATTTGGCTTTAGGGTGGGCCTGCTGGGACTTCTACACCTGGAGGTGGTTAAGGAGCGCCTGGAGCGGGAGTTCAATCTGGAGCTTCTGGCCACCTCTCCCAGCGTGGAATATCACGTCTATACCACACAGGGGCCGATGCTTTCTTTGCATACTCCTCAGGATCTGCCAGACACAAGCAGCATTGATCGCATTGAAGAACCGTTCCTGGCCGTGACCATCCTGATTCCTCCGGATTATGTAGGCGCAGTGATGGAGTTAAGCATCTCTCGTCGTGGCGTCTTTCAAACCATGCAGTATCTTTCGCCTAAAACTGTGGAAATGAAATGGCGTATACCCTTAAGCGAGCTGATCCTTGACTTCTTTGACCAACTCAAGAGCCGCACCCGTGGATATGCTACCCTCGACTACGAATTTAGCAGCTATGAACCCGCCGATCTGGTGCGTTTGGACATCCTGTTGGCCGGCAAGCCGGTGGATGCCCTAAGTTTCATTTTGCCCAGAGAAAAAGCGTATGAGCGCGGCAACGCGCTCACCACCAAGCTAAAGGAGATTATTCCTCGCCAGCTGTTTGAGGTGCCAATACAGGCGGCGGTGGGTGGCCGCATACTGGCTCGCACGACGGTCAAAGCCCGGCGTAAGGATGTTTTAGCCAAATGTTATGGTGGCGACATCACCCGCAAGCGCAAACTGTTGGAAAAGCAGAAAGCCGGTAAAAAGCGCATGAAAAGTATTGGCAATGTTGAGGTGCCCCAGGAAGCCTTTATGGCTCTCTTGAGGATTGACAACTAAAGGGCCGGGACAAACAACCTTCCTTTGCCTCTCCACGTGACGCGACGGGAGTACATCGGTGCTTTCTTAGCAAATCTGCTCATAGAGCAAAGGCAGGCTTTCCTCGAAAAGGACATTTGCCGAATCCATGAGCTTTGGGTAGAGTGGAGAATCCAGCACATGCTGCATTCCTTCTGCCAGCCGCAGACCGTGCTCATGCGAATATTCGGCCGCCAGGTATCCGATGATATTCGCGGTCAGCAATCTGATAAGAGCGGGATTGTCAGAGTTCCTATTCATCAGCTCCCAAAAATTCGAGACATTGTACGGCCTTTTCAGTCTTGAATACCCACTGATCGGTCAGATTCTCCGGCATCAGTAGGGACAAGGCGAAACTTTTTGCCCTGTTTGAATTTGGGTCACCGTATGCGCCGGTTGCCAAGAGATTCAAAGTGCGCCCCACCTGGTCATTTGCGACTGGGCCGATAATCAGATCCCCATTTGGAGGGTTTTTGGATCCGGCGGTATGCCTACGGTTTGAAAGTACAAAGTCTAACCACTCCTGATCTGCGCGCTCAAACCGAAGGACGACGAGATCGTTGACCGCCCTAAAGGAATACCTGTTGACCACGCCCTGGGCACTTCCTAACCTTCTGGCCACAATCTTACTAAAACGGACTGCCTGCTCATAAGATGAGGTGGTATAAAAACCCACGCCAAAATCACGTTTAGGATTCGCCAATGATAAGTTGGCATGCTCTACCAGAACCGTAGAACCGTGATAAAGCAGTTCAGCCATCGGCCGCTCTCGCAATTTCCTTATCGATTTCATCGAACACTGCTGCATCGGGGTACAGATGGAACAACTCGTAGTTATCAATCAAAAAAGCCGCGAGTTTGTGCTTCTCCACAAGCTGTGGCAGTTCATCTACCTGAACCGCCTTGTCCGCCGCATAGTCAAGTATGATGTTGCTTGCCCACATGGCTATGATCTGATTTGTATTCATACTCGCATTATAGCGCCCACCTATGCCGCTAGGCAAAGACAGCATGTACGGTGACGCGGCAGCGACCAGCGACACAGCCTGTCGGTTCTTTTGTGCTGCAATATGGGTTCTTCTGTACCCCATTTACAAGGTGACATACTCCAAGCTAAAACAAAATGTCCCGCATGCACCCTTCCCTGCGGCGTGCTATACTACGTGCTATCACAAAAGACAGGTAAGACAGGCTATCTGAAAGGAGTAAAACATGTCACAAATTTCGCCGGGGGGGGGGGGCTCATAGCTTAGCTCTCCTTCAGTCCACCAGCACCTATGAGGGCGCAAATGTACGCGCCAAAGATGCCGCCCAGGCCCGTGCGCCAGGCGGTTTTTTGTATGCGGATTCATCTCTTGGAAAGAACGACCTCGCTGGGACTGTCGCCGCGTGGGCACCTCGCACAGGGAACGCCAGCTCAAACAGTCCTCGTCCTCGTTGCCTCGATAACGTTGCGTGCAAATTCCCTTCGATCCATCAACAGGGCTCCTCGGCCCGTGGAACTCACCGGATGCCCCCTGTGCGAGGCGCTGCACAAGACCCACCACAAATACATAGACAAACTAACCCTAAAGGTTTTACTCTCGTAGAACTGATAGTTGTCATTGTCATTTTGGGCATCCTACTCGCCATAGCCATACCCGCGCTTACAGGGTATATACAAAAGGCAGGAGCTATAAAAGAACAAGCCTACACTGACACCATCGCAAAAGCGCTACAAACCTGGGCAACAGAAAGATATGCTGATGGGCTTATAGGGAACAGCGCCCTTGTTAAACCTCCAGCAAATGCCACAGACGCAGCCAAAAACCTCACCCATCCCCCTGCCCCTTACAAACCAAGCCTCTTTCCTTATACTGCTGAAACCTGGCTGGGGATTGTAGAGGAATATGCCAAACTCAATCTTGACCCAACTGAGTGGTCTATCGTAGACATACGCTTTGATGAAAGCAACAAACTTCTCGGTTTTCGCCTGAAAAATGAATCCTCACAAGACTCTCTAACCTATGGCACCACTCTGGAGTCTTTCTCCTTTATGGTTCAGACCGCGGGCACCACCCATACCATACCAACAGTCGGCTTATTTAGTAGCGGGAGTGCAGAAGGCAAATACAACTGGCTTGTGTCGGTCGATAGCGGGTTTCCCGTCGCCTATCAGAGCAACAATAACACCGCCGGCATTGTTGTTTCTGTTGGCACACCCGGTGAGCATACCATAAAGATAGAAGAAAACGTCACAGGGGATGAAAACACCTATCAGTGGCTTAGAGCCCTTGCGTATCGGAACACACCCGGCACCAGCGTTGAAGTTGCCACCCTTATAAGCCCCCTTCCTGAAAGGGGTATGAATGTCTCAGAAAACAACGCGGGTAACTACTACGCCAATGAGATGTTTTGGGGTTGTGGCGGCAACTTCTTTACGATGGGAGATGCCTTTACTATTCCCCAGAGCATAGATACCGTGGGAGTTTACTTTTGCAACAATATGTTTTTAGGATGTAATGGAGCCGCTTTTAACATGGGTGCAAGCTTTAACCTGCCCCAGAAGATAACAGGTGCACCTGGAAATTTTTGCAGCGGTATGTTTCGTGGCGTGTGGGGCGACACCTTTACGATGAATAGCATCTTTAACCTGCCCCAAAAGATAACAGGTGCTGTAGGAGGTGGTTTCTGCGCAATGATGTTTTCCAATGCCGATGGTGACGCCTTTAACATGAACTCAATTTTCACTATCCCTTCGGGCATTACGTCTACAGGAGAAACCTTCTGCTTTGGCATGTTTCATATCTACGGTACTGCCTTTACGATGAATAGTGTATTTAGCCTGCCCCAAAACATAACAACCGTAGACAGCAACTTTTGTGAGCGGATGTTTTCTCGGGGTTCCATGAGTGGTGTGTTCATCTTTCAGGTAAATTCTGTGTTTACCTTCCCAAAACTGAGCGATACTGAGCTCAATAAAGCGACGGTCTTCACCGGCACTTTCCTTGATATCGCCACCGCACAAACCCGCACGGCAACAAGTATCATCAACGGCAATAACGTGCCTGCGAGCGATAAAGATACCTTTGGCGCCAGCTTTAGTAGCGGAGCAGACTGGAGTACACTTGACGCTAACTGGAAACAATAGATGCAAAACCTCCTGGGGCGGGCTTAAAGCCCGCCCCAGGAGGCGCACAGGGGAGCTGTAGAGGAACACGTTGCGCATCACCGTGTCCCTCTAGTCCCCCTTCTCGCCCCCTTTTGTCCGCCTGTCCCACGCCTGTTTGCCCATGTGCCTATGAGCCGTACCTACCTTGCCCCACCCCCGTTTAGATAGGAGCCTTTGGATAGTCAAACAAGACCTCAGCAATCAGACCTCAAACAGGGCGGTAGAGAGATAGCGCTCACCGGTATCCGGCAGGATAACAACGATGGTCTTGCCGTCATTTTCAGGCCGCGCGGCAATCTGTGCCGCCGCCCAGACAGCGGCGCCAGAAGAGATGCCCACAAGCAGTCCCTCCGCCTTTGCTATGTCGCGTCCGGCGGCAAAGGCGTCCTCGTTTTTAACCGTTAGTATCTCATCATAGATAGAGGTGTCCAAAACATCGGGAACAAATCCGGCGCCGATACCCTGTATCTTGTGTGGGCCAGGTCTGCCCTCAGAGAGCACGGGCGAGTCGAAAGGCTCCACCGCTATGATACGTATCGCAGGGTTTTTGGATTTTAGGTATTCTCCTGCGCCGGTGATGGTGCCGCCGGTGCCAATGCCAGAAACAAAGATGTCTATCTTGCCGCCGGTGTCCTCCCATATTTCCGGTCCGGTGGTCTGTTTGTGGATGAAAGGATTTGCTGGATTAACAAATTGTCCCGGAATGAAGGATCGGGGTGTTTCAGCGGCCAGTTCTTCGGCCTTGGCGATAGCGCCCTTCATGCCCTTGGCGCCCTCGGTGAGCACCAGTTCAGCACCATAGGCGGCCAGCAGTTTGCGACGTTCCAGGCTCATGGTTTCCGGCATGGTCAAGATGACGCGATAGCCGCGCGCTGCCGCCACAGCCGCTAGGCCAATACCGGTATTGCCGCTGGTTGGCTCAATGATCACCGAGTCCGGTTGCAACTTACCGCTGCGCTCAGCGTCATCGATCATTGCCAACGCGATGCGATCCTTCACGCTGCCGGCGGGATTGAAATATTCCAGTTTACCCACCACATCTGCCTTCAGCTTGTGCTTTGCCGCGTATTTGCGCAGGTTGAGGAGAGGGGTTTTACCTATCAATTCGGTAAGGTTATTGGCAATTTTTGTCATGGTAGGGCCTCCAAAATAAGTAGACATAGCAACTAACTAGGATAATAAATGCCATCATACACCGCTTGACCAAATTTGTAAAGGCAGATTATTATGATAGGTAAGGTACGCTTGCCATCAAGGCCACGCGTTACACCGTCTTACCTGATTAGGAGCAAACCATGCGCATTACCGCCAAAGGACGCTACGCACTGGCCGCGATAGTTGAGATAGCCGCGCAGTCGGGAGCCGAAGAAACGGTTTCAGTTGTTGATGTTGCGGACAGGCTGGGCATCTCCAAGATATTTTTGGAGCAGGCCATAGCCCAGTTAAAAAAGGCTGGCCTCCTGCTTTCAACCAAGGGGCCCAAGGGCGGCTACAAGCTGGCTCGCTCACCGCGCGCAATCACCGTTTTAGATGCGTTGGCGGCAGTGGAAAACATCTTGTTAGAACGGGCTGATTCCACCGTTGCTGAGAGAGCCCCCGCGCTGGAGGGGGCGCTGAGAGAGAATGTCTGGGATCGTCTTGATCAAAGCATCAGGAATAGTTTGTCCTCTGTTAGCATACAGGATCTGCTGGATGCGACCCTGCAGCAGCACAGCGATCTGGCTTTCATGTGCAATCTTTAGGTAAACTCCGTTATCCTTGGCGCATTCTGCCCGGTTTTCTGCCGCTGGTCTGCCGCTTTTATGCCAAAACATCTATCAAAAAGGCCGCCGATGTTCGACATCCGATCATTCGTTAGAGAAAACGTCCTGCTGCTTGACGGTGCCATGGGCACCATGCTTCAGCGGCGTGGGCTTGAGCCTGGAGAACTGCCGGAATTATTAAACCTCAGCGCCCCAGACGACATCACCGCCATTCATGCTGCCTACCTAAAGGCCGGAGCCAACGTCATTACCACCAATACCTTCCAGGCAAATGAATATAAGCTGGGAAGCCAGGCCCTGGTTAATGAGGTGGTGGCAGCCGCAGTGGGCTGTGCGCGCGCGGCTGGCGCCCGCCATGTGGCGTTGGATGTGGGCCCCTTGGGCCAGCTGCTTGCCCCTATGGGCAGCCTGAGCTTTGAGCGGGCCTATGCGGCCTTTCAGGTTCAGATGCAAGCTGGTGAGCGAGCGGGTGCCGACTTGATAATCATTGAGACCATCGCCGACCCCTACGAAGCCAAGGCCGCTATTTTGGCCGCCAGGGAAACTACCCAACTGCCCATTATCTGCACCCTGACCTTTGACGCCAATGGCCGTACCTTTGTGGGTTGTGACGCGCGCACGGCCGTGCTCTCGCTACAGGAATTGGGCCTTGCCGCCTTTGGTGCAAATTGTTCTTTGGGTCCGTCTGCTCTTAGGCCAATTATCAAAGTGATGCTGGAATATTGCCAACTCCCCGTTGTACTTCAGGCCAATGCTGGTATGCCCGTCATCCGCGAAGGCCAGACTGTCTATGCAACCGGCCCTGAGCAGTACGCGCGCGAGGTACTAGAGCTTGTTGATCAGGGGGTAGGCATTGTGGGCGGCTGCTGCGGTACTACACCGGCGTACATTCAATTGATTTGTGAAGGACTGGCTGGCATTAAGCCCCGGCCGCCGCGTCCTCTCCGGGTGTGCGCCGCCAGCTCCGGATCAAAAAGTGTTATTTTTGATGAAGGCATTGTAGCCATTGGCGAGCGGCTGAATCCTACCGGCAAAAAGCGGATGCAGCAGGCCCTGCGTGAGGGCACTCTTTCCTATCTTTTGGATGAAGCGTTGCGCCAACAGGAGGCAAACGCTCAGATACTGGACGTTAATGTTGGCATTCCTGAGATTGATGAGTCCGTAGTTTTACCCACAGCCATCAGAGAGCTGCAAGCTGTAGTGACCACGCCCCTTGAGATCGACAGCGCCGATCCCGCAGCCATAGAGGCCGCCGCCCGTATCTATAACGGTAAGCCATTGATAAACTCCGTTAACGGCAAACAGGAGGTTATGGACGCCATCTTTCCAATTGTCAGGCGCTATGGGGCGGCAGTGATAGGGCTTACCTTGGATGAAAACGGCATTCCATCAAGTGCTGAAGGTCGTTTGGCCATCGCCCAACGTATCCTTGAAACAGCCAAGGAATACGGCATTGCCAGAGAAAACCTGCTGATCGACTGCCTGGTTTTGACAGCCTCCGCTCAGCAAGAACAGGTGCGTGAGACCCTAAAGGCCGTGGCGCTGGTTAAAGACCAACTTGGACTCAAAACGGTTTTGGGTATCAGTAATGTGTCCTACGGACTGCCTGAGCGCGAGGTGATAAATGCCACGTTTCTGGCGGCCTGTCTGGGAGCGGGATTAGACGCCGCTATTTTGAACCCACTTTCTTGGCGCTATCAGGACGTGTTGGCGGTGTTCAGGCTGCTTAACAGTGAGGATAAGGGAGCCCGCCTCTTTCTACAACGCCAGGCGCGGGCTGGCAGCGTGGCGCAGGCTGCAACTAGTGTGGCCCTGGTAGCCAGCACAGCTTCAATAGCCACCACAGCCCTGACGGATGCCACAGTCCCAACAGGCACCAACATGGCTCCAATAGCCACCACAGCCCTGACGGATGCCACATTGTTCGCCCACCCATCCGTTGAGCCCATTAAGCAGGCTGGCGAGATCGCCAGCCACCATGAGGCAGAGACGGCATCTGAGCAATCACTATCCCTGGCCATTGAGCGGGGGCAGCGTGAACTGGCGGCCCAGCTGACAGAGAACCTGCTTAAGGACAGCGAACCCCTGCAGATTATCAACCGTGCGTTTATTCCGGCATTAAACAGGGTGGGGGAGCGCTATGAGAGCGGCGAGATATTCTTGCCTCAATTGCTGCAGGCGGCGCAAAGCGCGCAAAGCGGCTTTGCCGTGTTAAGCCAGGCAAGTGCCTGTTCTGACGGAGTCTTGCAGGCGAAGGGCACTATCCTGTTGGCCACCGTCGAGGGTGACATTCATGATATTGGCAAAAATATTGTTAAAATGTTGCTGGAAAATTACGGCTATAAAGTCATTGACCTGGGTAAGGATGTACCTGCGGCGCGCATTGTAGAGGCGGTGCGCAAAGACGGCATCCGTCTGGTGGGCCTGAGCGCGCTGATGACCACCACCGTAAGGAGTATGCAGGCAACCATTACGGCTGTGCGCGAGGCCCATCTGGATTGCGCATTTTTTGTAGGCGGCGCTGTCTTAAATGAGGACTATGCCCAGATGGTTGGCGCTGACTTTTATGCTCGCGACGCCATGGAGGGTGTGCTCATCGCCAATCGCTTCTTTGCCCAGAACAAAGATGAAGGATTGGAGCCATGTTAGGAAGGGAAGGGTGGAAAAGAGGGTGAAAAAAACCGTGATTACCGATAGCAGCAGCATGGCCGCCCATGAAGACGGCCTACCCAGCAGGGAACAGGCATTGGAGCTGCTTCTTACCTACAACAGGGCTTCTTTTCACATCAGCCACGCTCACACGGTGGAGTGTGCGATGCGCTGGTTTGCCGAGCGGCTGGGCTACGGTGATGAAGCTGACTTTTGGGCTTTGGTTGGCCTCTTGCATGATCTGGATTTTGAGTTATACCCCCAAGAACATTGTGTCAAGCAGCAGGAACTGATGCGAGGGGCGGGCCTGAGCGAGCGCCTAATTCGAGCCTGTGCCTCACATGGCTATCAGCTAACGGTGGACATCGCGCCGGAGCACGAAATGGAAAAGGTGCTGTATGCGGTTGATGAATTAACCGGGCTGATTGGCGCTGTGGCCCTGATGCGGCCATCGCGCAGCGTACAAGATATAGAAGTTAAATCTGTGCGCAAGAAGTATAAAAACGCCCGATTTGCCGCTGGCTGTTCGCGGCCGGTGATAGAGCGCGGCGCTAAAATGCTTGGCTGGGATCTGGACTATCTGATAGAACAGACCATCTTGGCGCTTAGGGCCTGTGAGGCAACCTGTGATAATTGCTGCGAGACAACCCGTGATACTTGACCGTAGCAATCCGCGCTGGGATGCGGATACGCGCGCCGGCCAGCTTGACGTGCCTGCTGGCGGCTATCTTGATACGTGCGCCGGCCAGCTTGACGCGCCCGCTGGCGAAGGTCATACCTGTGCTACGGATTTGTTGCCCGTGCAGGCTGGCGTACATTCCGTACGGATGAGACCACACGACAGCTCTCAAACGTCGCCCCTGCAAACCAGCGCGCATCCCGCAGGCACCGCATCTCTAACCGTCAAATTAGCCAAGCAGTATAGCAATCTTAGGGATTATCTGTCTGAACTAGGCAGCGTGGCGGTAGCTTTCTCTGCCGGTGTGGACTCTACCCTGTTACTTAAGGTGGCATACCTTGAGCTGGGCCGGATGGCTGTTGCCGTCGTGGCTCGTTCCCTGACCTTTCCAGAGCGTGAGCTGCAGGCAGCACGAACCTTTTGCACGCAGGAAGGGATAGAACTGGCCTGTGTGGACACCACCGAGATGGATAATGCGCAGTTTAGGGAAAACCCGCCAAATCGCTGTTATCTCTGCAAGCGTGAACTGTTTGCGCAAGTTTGGCAGTTTGCCCGCCAGCGCGGTCTGGCCCAGGTAATCGAGGGCTCTAACCTGGACGATCTAAGTGACTATCGCCCGGGGCTTCAGGCCCTGCGCGAGCAGGACGTGCTTAGTCCGCTCTGCGCGGCGCGGCTTACCAAGGCTGATGTACGCGCGCTGTCCCGCCACCTGGGTTTGGCGACCCATGATAAACCGTCGTTTGCCTGCCTGGCTTCGCGTTTTGCCTATGGCACCAGGATCAGCCCGGAGGCCCTGTCAATGGTCGAGCAGGCTGAACAACTGCTTTTGGACGCAGGCTGTAGGCAGGTTCGGGTGCGTAGCCACGAAACCCTGGCTCGTATTGAAACCGATGCCGACGGATTTGCGCTTTTCTCAGATGCCGCGCTACGCGAACAGATTAGCGCGCGCCTGCGCGCCCTGGGCTTTACATACGTGGCCCTGGATCTGTGCGGCTATCGCAGCGGCAGCATGAACGAGACACTGGTTGACGGTGCCGCCAGCAAAAACTGTCAGGCCAGCGATCAATCTGACGGTGCCGCCAGCGAAAACTGGCAGGCCAGCGATACATCGCCGTGATGAGACGTCTGTTACTGGCGCCGATGGCGGGCGTAAACGATCCAGTGTTTCGCGCTATCTGCCGCCGCCTGGGCGCAGAGTTAACCTGTACGGAAATGGTCAGCGCCAGGGCTTTAGCCTCTGACCATATTCGTTCCTGGGAACTGCTCGAAACGCTGCCCAGGGACAGACCCTTTGCCATCCAACTGTTTGGCGCTGAACCCAAAATAATGGCGCTACAAGCGCGGCGTTTGGAACACAGATTTGGTGATGACCTGGCGCATATCGACATCAACATGGGCTGTCCCGCCAGAAAAATTCTGGCTTCTGGCAGCGGTGCGGCTTTGATGGCAAACCCCAGCCTGGCCCAACAAGTCATTGAGGCGGTAGTCGCCAGTGTCAACCTGCCCGTAACCGTGAAGTTTCGCAAGGGTTTTGCCGCCTCTGACAACACGGCCCTGGAGTTTGCCCTGATGGCTCAAGCCAGCGGCGTGGCGGCGGTGGCGGTGCATGGCCGCACAGCGGCTCAGCTGTATCGGGGAGAGGCGGACAAAGAGTTACCGGGACGGCTAGCCCAAGCCCTGGATATTCCCGTGATTGCCAACGGAGATGTCCATACACCCGCCAACGCTCTTGCCTACCTGCACTCTGGTGCTGCTGCTGTGATGTTTGCGACTGGGGCCAGAGGCAACCCCTGGATATTCAAACAGACCCAGGCGTTGCTGCGCGATCCAACCATGCACGTGTCGGAAGTGAGTTTTGAAGAGCGTGTCGCTCTATCTGAAGAACACATCCGGGGCCTTTACCTTCTCCAGCCTCAGAGGTTGGTAACCATGCGTCGCCACCTGGCCTGGTACTTCAAGGGAACGTCGGTTGCTGCGGCCGCACGCAGGTTTGTCTGTGCCTGTACCCATCTCGATGATTACCTGTCCCTGCTTGAAACCCTGCGCGGTATGCAGAGGGAATTGGTCGGGGAGACCTGCCGCGACCTGCCACGCGCTGGCGACCGGCTTTACCACCAGCCTTACAAATCTGCTATTAAATATGTCAATTTCTGAGGACGCTTCAAGAGCCAAGGTGAATACCGTTCACCTTGCCCGTGACCTGAAGGCCGGAGGTTCCGGTCTTGCGCGGATTTCTGGCCTGTATATTCATATCCCCTTTTGTGCCTGTCGCTGTTATTATTGCGATTTCTTTGCCCAGGCCCCTGGCTCTGAGGCAGCTATGGATACCCACCTGGCGGCTGTGATACAGGCCATTCGCCGGAGCGCTGCCTGTGGTCTGCTGGCGGACATCACAACTATCTATATTGGCGGTGGCACACCCAGCTACTTTGGGCACGGGCGATTGGTGCAGCTAGCCTATACTCTTGGGCTATCTTTGGACTTAACGCGCGTTGTTGAGTTTACCTGTGAAGCCAACCCGGAGTCTCTGACCCCGCGCCTAGTTGCGGATCTCTATGCTCTGGGTGTAAACCGCCTGGCCCTGGGCGCGCAGAGTTTTCACGACAGCGAGCTTCGCGCACTCGGCCGCATACATGATGCCGCGCAGATTCAACGTGCCCTGCAGGCGGCCCGTTTGCGCTTTGACAACATTAGCCTGGATCTCATCTGCGGCATTCCCACCCAAAGCCTGAGCAGTTGGCAGCAGAGCCTGGAGGCGGCTGTGGCGGCCGAGGTGTCGCATGTCAGCGTCTATCCACTTCAAATTGAGCCGCATACCGTCCTGGAGGCTCAAGCACGCAGCGGTCATCTGGTGCTGGCAGATGAGGATGAGGTGGCTACCATGCTCCTTGTCGCGGCCGACAGGTTGCAGGCAGCCGGCCTGCACCGCTACGAAACAGCCTCCTATGCCACCCGCGATAGAGAGTGCCAGCATAATATCTGCTATTGGACGGGTCAGGCTTATCTGGGCGTAGGCGCTGGGGCAGCCAGCATGTTTAACCTGAGCGATGGAAGCAGGCTGCGCTTGCATCCGGCGAACGACAATCCTTCCAACATCAACACCGAGGCGCTCAACCGCAAACAGGCCCTTGCTGAGGATCTGATGCTGGGAATGCGCATGATGCGCGGCCTGAGCCTGAAGCAGATCAATGACGCGGCCACCTTGTTGCCCGGCCTTGACGCAGCCATCCAGGAGCTAGAAGCCCTCGCATTGGTTGAGCGCAAGGACGACCGACTGGTACCCAGCACCTGTGGCTGGCTTCTTGGCAATGAAATCTTCCTGCGCCTTATGCCGGATGTCCTCATGCGCGCTCCCGCCAACAACAGCACCTGTCATTCCATTCGGTAACTCACCAGCATCCAGCCAGCCTGTCGCTATTTACGGTTTTGTTACGATACATCGGCCCTGCCCCGTCATCTGCAAACTTCCTGCTACTATCAGCATGATGTTATTGGTTTGGCTGGGCGCTCTGTCTTGGAGTTTTGCCCTGGAGTCAAAAAGCCTTGGATGAAAATCAGATGCTATCGCAACGTCGTCACAGTGTTTTAGAATCTGTAGTTCAGGAATACGTGCAAAGCGCGCATCCTGTGGGCTCCCATACCCTGGTGCGTTCCTACCTGCCCCTGATCTCAGCCGCGACCGTGCGCAATGAGTTGATGTGGTTGGAAAACCAGGGGTATGTCTGTTCGCCGCATACGTCGGCTGGACGTATCCCCACTAACGTAGGCTATCGCACCTTTGTGAACAGCCTTTTGCTGCATCCCGGTTTTTTCACGCAGCGAGTTGTACTGCCGGTTGATTGTGGCGGCCAGCGCGCTCCATCGCTGGCGACTGTCAGGGCTTTGGCCAATCCGCAGGACAAGATACTGCAAATTAACGAGACACTGGCCTTCTTTGCCGGTTATACTGATAACCTGTTGGTGCTTTGGCTGCCGCAGATTTCCACCACCGTTTTCCATCGTGGTCTGCCCCTGCTTTTGGGGCAGCCGGAGTTTACAAACGTTACAGCGGCGCTGCCTATCATGCAGCTTCTGGAAAACCAGGGTGAGCTTTTGGCCATTCTAGAAAACGTTGCCAAAAGTGGTGGTTTGCATATTCGCATTGGCGCGGAAAACAGCGATGCCCAGCTTTACCCGTTTTCCCTGCTTGCTCTCCGGTTTGAGGCCAGCGCTCTTACCAGCACAACTGGCGTTTCTACTGCGCGAGCTCATGTTGTGCCAACACTGGCTGACAAGACGGGTGCTCCCGGCAGCTTTTTTGGTGTGGTGGCACTGTTTGGCCCCACCCGGATGAACTACCAAAAGGCGATCAGTGCCCTCTCTACAATCGTCGAAGACGCGGAAGGATAAGATTGACTACTGATTACTACCAGATACTTGGCGTTTCTCGCCAGGCCACTGATTCTGAAATAAAGCGGGCGTTTCACAAGAAGGCCCGTCAGCTGCACCCCGATGTCAACAAGGCCGCTGATGCAGAAGAACGCTTCAAGGAGCTCAATGAGGCTTATGACGTGCTTAGTGATTCTAACAAGCGCGTCCAGTATGACCGGTTTGGCAAGGTGGCCTCAGGCAACGGCGGCTATCAGTATGTGGACATCGGCGACCTGTTTGGCGGCGGCTTTGGTATGGGAGACCTGTTTAGCACCTTCTTTGGCGGAGTGGCTCAGGGGCGGGCCGCAGTGCGTCAGGAAGGGCGCGACATGGGCGTTGGCCTGCGCCTGACCCTGGAAGAAGTGGCCAGCGGCACTAAAAAGGAAATCGTCTATGATCGCCTGGCTCCCTGTGAAAGCTGCAAGGGGAGTGGCCTGGGTTCCGGCGGCCATTTTGTGGATTGCAAACGCTGCAATGGCACCGGCCGGATTGTCACCATCCAGCGCACCTTCCTGGGAGATATGCAAACCCAGGCCACCTGTGATGTTTGTAACGGCACCGGCAAGACCATCGACACCCCCTGTCCGGATTGTGAAGGCCAGGGCCGTCTGCCGGATCGTCAGCATATTTCCATTGATGTACCCCACGGCATTCGCGACGGACAGCAGTTGCGCCTAAAGGGTTTTGGTGAGGCGGGCATCCACGGCGCTCTGGCCGGCGACCTGATTGTTACCGTGCGCATCGATCAGCACAGTCGCCTGCAACGTGAGGGTGACAACCTGCACACCCGCGTTGACATCTCCATAACTCAGGCCGCATTGGGCGCTACGATGGTGGTTGACGGCATCATGCCTCATGAAAAGGTTGAGGTAAAGATACCGACTGGCTGCCAAAATGACCAGATGGTACGGGTGCGCGGCAAGGGACTGACGATCTTTAAGAAGGAGAGCCGTGGCGACCTGTTTGTGCATGTCACGGTTATTGTTCCGCGTTCATTAAGCAAACGCCAACAGGAATTGTTAGAGGAGCTGGCCGAGGAGTTTGGCGACAATATTGTTGGTAAAAAAACAGTTTCTCAGCGCATCAAAGAAGTGCTGTCCTAATCTGGCGTTTGTCAGAGCATTAGGCTGGCACATCAAATTTTGCCCGTGATCCTTTGTCTGTTCCCCACTACATTACCCTTAACGCCCCTTCAGTTGTGCTTGATACCGCTGCGGATAAGCTGCTAACGGGCGCAGGCGGGGGTACTGATAGATATGCCAAACGGCTCAACGGCGCCATGCTGGGGCAGGGGAGTGCCGCAGGGAGGGATGTCACGGCAGGAAAACCTGATGACCCAGCAGGCAGTCTCAAAGAAACAGGCCGCCTATCCGGGTGGGACCGTGCGGATGCGAATGGCAGTGAAGCTCAGCAAGCGAGACAGCAAGAGACCTTGCAGCAGGCCACGGGGCCCGTGCTGGAACTGCGCCTGGAGCCGCGCATTCTCAAGCATATGCGCGCATCCCGTCTGCAACCGGGACAGCGCTTTATCCTGGGCAACGGCCGGGGTACCTTCTGGCTGTTGCAGTTGGTGCAGATAGACAACGCGCGTCTGGCCGTGACTGGCAGTCGCCAGCAGGATGATGCGCGGGCCGGGCATCTTGAGGTGCGACTCCTTGGCCGTCACAGGCCCGCTTCTGCCCCCCGCCTTACCTTGGTTCAAGGTCTGGTCACCAACAATCGCATGGATCAAATCATCCGTCAGGCCACAGAATTAGGCATCTGGCGTATTATCCCCCTCCTCTCAGAACGCGCTTCCACGCTCCCGCATTCTGAGCAAGCCGTCCAGCGTCTTCAGCGTTGGCAACGTGTGGCCCTGGCTGCTGCTGAACAATCCCAACGGGCCTGGCTGCCGGTGCTGGAGCCTCTCTCCTCCCTTGACGCGGCCCTTGAGCTCGTGAGCGATTGCCAGCCCAGGATGTGCGCCTGGGAGGAGGCCCATCTGCCTGCATCGCTTACGGACATCTTCACCACTGCTGTTAACTTTGGCGTTGAGATCTCCCCTACAAACATACAAGAAAGTCCAGCGGCTCAGGCGGCTACCACCACAAACGCTCGTGGGGTTGCCGGCGCAGCCCTGTTTATTGGCCCCGTGGGTGGTTTTTCCTTGTCTGAAGTCAGGCGTATGCGAGCGACTGGCTGTCAACTGTTAAGTCTGGGATCGCATATTCTGCGGGTGGAAACAGCGGCAGTGGTAGCCAGTGCCCTTTTGCTGTATCAGTTGGGAGGATTGGGCAATCAGCGCGCGAGCATCTAGTGAACAAAACAGCACCGTTATCTCACAGCCGGCTTCGAGCGGTGAGAAGCGGTTGAGCGCAGTCCAGCGTTTTTGTGTGATGAACCTAGGATGTAAGGTTAATCGCGCCGAGGCCGACAGCATAACGGCCGCTCTCGTGGCGCATGGCGCCGAGCGCGCTGGTTTGAAGGAGGCTGACCTGGTAGTTGTAACTACCTGTACGGTCACCTCAGCGGCTGATGCCAAGTCTCGCAAAGCCGTGCGCCGTGCCGCTCATGCACCTGCCAGACCTTGGGTCATTGTCACTGGCTGTGCGGTAGCGCTCGATGATAGTCAGTTTAGAGGCATCAGTCAGCGTGTCAGATTGCTGCCTGACAAGGCCCAGGCCCTTAAGGAATCGCTTGCGCTCCTAAATCTGGCGGCACCATCCAACAACAGCCCGCTTGCCAGCCGCTTTGGCGCGGGATTTAACACCAGGGCTTCCATATTGGTTCAGGATGGCTGCAATAAGACCTGTAGTTATTGTGTGGTGCCGCAGGCTCGGGGCCCGGCACGCAGTCTGCCGCCAGCAGACATCCTGGCCCAGTTTGAACAGGCCCTGGCCGCCGGTTGTCGTGAGCTTGTGCTCAGTGGCATTGATCTAGGTGCCTATCATGCCGAAGGTCTGGATCTGCCTGCTTTGTTGCTACACCTGTTTGCGGCCGGGAAAAAAATCGTTGCTGCCTCACGCCCGTTGGTTGGTTCCCTATGCGCGCCGTCAAAACAGGTGGCTGGCACCCTATGCGCGCCGTCAGAACAGCCAGCTTTGGACTTTCGCGTTCGCCTTTCGTCCCTTGAGCCGTTGAGTATCAGCGACGCGCTACTGGCATTGATGGTTGCCCATCCCGGCCGACTTTGCGCTCATCTCCATGTACCATTGCAGTCTGGCTCAAAGAGCGTCCTTGCGGCCATGTGTCGAGGCTACAGCCTGGATCAGTATACCGAGCGCCTGTTGTTTGCCCGCCGTCTTGTGCCCCAACTGGCACTGAGTACCGATGTTATTGTTGGCTTTCCGGGAGAGACGGATGCTGATTTTGAGCAAAGCCTGGCGCTCTGTCGCCAGTTAGGGTTTTGCCGCGTTCACGCTTTTCGTTATTCACGGCGCCCCTTGACCCCAGCCAGCGAACTGCCCGGACAGATAGACAGCCAGACGATGCGGTATCGTTCGCGCGTGTTGCGCACACTAACGGGAGAACTGGCTGCCGCCGATGCCGCGCGACGGATAGGGAGCTCCGAGTGGGTTTTGGTGGGTACTGACGGCCTTGGACGCTCAGACAGTTACCATGAGGTGGAGCTGGCTGTGTCGTTGCGCTCCACACTCCAGCCCGGCAGATTGTATTTTCTGCGTTTTTCTGGCTACAGGAATGGTAAGCTGCTTGCTACCGCGCAGGTTCCCTCGGCTGCCGGTGACCGTAACCCAACAAGCAGGCCACCAGCTAACGCCCCCACCGGTGGTTTTTGAAAATCCCTGTACAATCCGGCCCCGCCCCAACCAGCCGGTAAAGGAGAATCTTTGGAACAGGCTCACATCTCGATAACGGTGCCCGACTCAGTGGATCCGGCCCTGATCACCGGGGTCAATGATGCCCTCCTGCGTGCCATTGAGCAGCAGTTTGAGGCGCGGATCACCTTTCGCGGCAATCGCATTGACCTTGTTGGCACAGCGCGGGAGATACAGATACTCACGGCTGTGTTTGCGGACATGATCAAAATGGCGGAGGATGGCGACACTATTACGCTTGAGAGCTTGGCGCTAACCATCGATCTTATCCGTGGCGGAGAATTTGTGCCTTCCCTTTTGCGTGACGATATCCTCTTGACCTATAGAGGCAAGTCGATCCGCGCAAAAACCGCCGGCCAAAAACGCTATGTTGATGCCATTCGCACCCATACGGTCAGCTTTGGTATTGGCCCGGCCGGCACCGGCAAGACCTATCTGGCGATGGCGATGGCCGTGGCGGCCCTTAAAAATAAAGAGGTGGGGAGGATAATCCTAACCCGACCGGCGGTAGAAGCTGGCGAGTCGCTGGGATACCTGCCCGGTACCTTAACTGAAAAGCTTGACCCTTACGTACGCCCACTGTATGACGCGCTGTTTGATATGACCGAGATGGAGCGCGGCCACCAACTGATTGAACAGGGTGTCATAGAAATCGCGCCCCTGGCCTTTATGCGCGGCCGTAGCCTCAATGACAGTTTCATCATTTTGGATGAGGCCCAAAACACTACCCCTGATCAAATGAAGATGTTTCTGACCCGCTTGGGATTTGGCTCGCGTATGGTGGTGACCGGCGATGTTACCCAGTTGGATCTGCCGGAGCGTGCCAGTGGCCTGAAAACGGTGCGCAGGGTGCTTGAGGGCATCAAGGATATCGCCTTTGTTGACTTGAGCGGCAAGGATGTTGTGCGCCATAGCCTTGTGCAGCGCATAGTCGAGGCGTATGATGCGGCGGAGCGCTCAACGCGGCCAAAACAGGATACGTGATGCCGGTTTTACTTGATAATCGCTCAAGCGGGGTTTTTACCTCTGATGGTACGTGTTTGCTGCCTGGCTGTGGACAGGGGGAGCTGGCAGAGGACAGTACAGCCGCTGCTGGTGCCCCCGTGTTGGCCCAAGGCACTGCTGTGCCACCTCTGCTGTCGGATGCCTTGGACAATCAGCCAGGCAAGCCAAATGGGTCAGGAGACACGCCTCTACCGCAGCAAACGGGAGCCAGCGAACAAGAGGTACTTGCGCTTGCCCACTTTGTACTTGGGCAGGAGCAGGTTGACTTAGACCTTGAACTCTCGCTGTCGCTCGTGAATGAGGCAGAAATTGCTACACTAAATAGATGTTATAGAGGTATCAGCCGTCCAACTGACGTACTCTCCTTTGAGTGCGACCCGCCGTTGCTTGGCGATGTGGTACTTTGCCCTAAGCAGGCATTAAAGCGGGCGGAGGAGCTCAACACAGATTTTGCAGAGGAGGTGCGGCTGCTTACCGTACATGGTATCCTGCATCTCTTAGGCTATGACCATGACAATGAGGCTGCGGCCAAAGTGATGGAAACGCGTGAGGATCGTTTGCTTATGCAGTGGCGCGCGTTGCGTCTGCGCGAACAGGAAGCATGTTGTGGCCTACCTGCCGGTAACGTGGCAGCTGTTGGCGGTTGTGGCCTACCTGCCGATGACGGGGTGTCTGCCACCAGTGGGGCCGGCGCAACTCCTGAGTTAACTGATGACGACAAAGCGCCCTTGGCCGATGACGCTCCTGATGCCGGATCATCGGTCAACCAGCAAACAGAAAGCACCTGATGCGAAACACAACCACCCTGCGTATGGCTTTTGTCTGTGCCCTCAGAGGGATTGTTGGGGCGGTGCGCGCAGAACGCAATTTGAAGATCGAGGCAGGTTGTGCGTTGTGCGCGCTGCTTGCCGCAGCCGTGTTGGATGTGGGCGCTATGGGCTGGGTAGCGGTGCTTACCATGATAGCATTGGTCATGGGAGCAGAGTTATGCAACTGCGCCATCGAAACCCTGGTGGATATGGTCAGTCCTCAATTGAGCCCGTTAGCCCAAAAGGCCAAGGACACGGCAGCGGGGGCGGTGCTCCTGGCAGCGTTTGTTTCAGTTGTGGTGGGCCTGATAATTTTCATTCCAGCCCTGCTGCGCTTGGTAAGCCGCGCATGATGGCCCGGCCCGGTTTGCCCGCGACTACCGGCACGCCTCCCGACGGTTTCAAAAGTGGCTTTGTGGCTCTGGTTGGACGGCCAAACGGGGGCAAATCCACATTGCTTAACGCTGCGGCGGGCAAAAAGCTGGCGATTACGTCTCCCGTTGTCCAGACAACGCGCCAACGCATTCGCGCTGTTATCAATCGTCCTGATGGACAGTTGGTTTTGGTTGACACCCCTGGGCTGCATAAGCCCAAAGATGCCTTGGGCAGGTGCCTGAACCAGACGACCCTGCTGGAATTGGCAGATGCCGATGCCATCGCCTTTGTGCTGGATGCCACACGTCCTTTGGGTGTGGGCGATGAATGGATACTAACACAGCTTAAGCGCTTGTCGGCGCCTTGTATATTGGTATGCAGTAAAGCCAAGTTGGCTCAGGAAAGCCAGATTAAAGCACAGCTGCAGGCGGCCGAGCAACGTTTGGACTTTAGTGAGAAAATTGTGCTGAGCGTGTTGGAAGAGTCTGATGCCGAGGTGTTTGTACAGGCCTGTTTCAGGCTTTTAGGCCCCGGACCGCTGTGGTTTGGGCCAGACCAGCGCACGGATCAATCCTTGGAGGTTTGGGTAGTGGAGCTTATCCGTGAGCAGGTTCTTCATACCTGTTTTGCAGAATTACCCCATGCGGTGGCCGTGCAGCTTGAGCAGTTGGACTATGATGCAGGTGCAAACCGGTATCACATCAGCGCGCTGATATATGTGGATCGTATGTCGCAAAAGGGCATCGTGGTGGGAAAAGACGGCGCGATGATCAAAGCTATCGGCAGTCAGGCTCGCCAGGAAATGGAGCGCCTGTTAGACGCGCGGATTTTTTTGGATCTCAGAGTTAAGCTCCGTAAAAACTGGCGCCGAGATGAAAACCAGTTGCGTCGCTTGGGCTACGGTGGCTAGAAAACCCCCTGCGACACGGGCAAGGAACCAGGAGGCGTATGTAGTAGGGTTGAAGATGTAATGAGGACGTGTAATCAGGACGTTGCCTTTTTCTTGCAATTTCCTGACACCTGCCTTACTGCTGCCGGACATCAGCCACCTATACTCATTGATATAGATACCAAGCAGACCCCGGTATCTCATAGCGTTGGAGCCGTGGTGGAAGGCAGGAAACCTTTCTGTAAATTCAGCTCTTCTTTTTCTCCTTCCTTTTCTCTCCTTAGCCGATTTACCACCTACCCACTGCTGCCTTCCACTGGCGCTCCAGCAAACCCTTTACTACTCGGCATATTGTTACACGTTGCGATTAAGCCCCGGCCTTTCCGCCGGGGCTTATTGCCTGAGAGGGCAAACATCGCCTCAGCGTACCCGCCTGTTCTTGTCAGGCCATCG
Organism: Coriobacteriales bacterium; assembly: GCA_031288185.1. Taxonomy (GTDB): domain Bacteria; phylum Actinomycetota; class Coriobacteriia; order Coriobacteriales; family UBA8131; genus JAITDU01. The sequence continues at coordinate 37,923 of JAITRZ010000048.1, read as the reverse complement.
CTGTTATGCACAGCCAGCCGCCTTTGGTTACCACGTGGGGATCAAAAAAGCCGGAGGCACCCAGGGCCAGCCTGAGTTCGTGGACTGAATAAATTCGCATGTCTAGCATTCGCTCAAAACGGGGGACGGGTGAGGCGCTGTCTTCAGCTCGCATCATCCCATTGCAGATCATAACCGTGCCACCCGGTTTCAGCGCCCGCCTGATTTCAAGCAGGTCAGTGGTTAGATCTGGCCAAAAGTAGATTGTCTCAAAGGCGGTGATAAGGTCAAAACTGCTATCTGGCCAGGGAATCTTGGAGACATCGCCCTGCTTGATCTCACACCGACCATGGTGCACAGCGGTGAGATTGCGCTCTATGGATTTTCCGACGCTGAGCGGGGCGGGATCCAATCCACAGACACAGCCCTGTGGTGCGGCTACCAACATCCGGGCGATGGTTTTCCCGCTGCCACAGCCAATATCCAGGATGCGGTTGTTGGGCCGGATCATCAAAAAACCCAAGCCCCACTGAGCCAGCGCGCCGTGAACGGTGTCCATGCTCCAGAGCATCAACCTGCCGCCCCAGCCCCTGGGTCTGCGCATATTCAAAAAGAACTCCCTAAGCATTATGCTGTGCCTTCTCTATTTCTTCCTGGTCTTAAACTGTGGTGCGGCCAGCATGATGCAACGGGCACAACCAACGGCCTTGGTGAGAGGCACCCGATGGTCAGAGGATACCAGTGGCGCCTTCCTGCCCTGTGCAACGTTGTAACATAAAAACGGGAAACAGCCAATAAGGCGGCCCCAGGCCAAAGCCAGTTCTACCACTTAAGAGTTCAGCAACACAAAGCGCCAGTGTAGCATATATCCGCCATGTGCCTCCACCCACGCACAGGCGTGACACACCTCTGGTGACACACTCCTGCGCTTGTGCTACACTACGCGCTGTCAGAAAAAGCAGGTAAGGCAGGCATCAAGACAAAGCACCACCAAGACAGGCACCACAACAGGCAATCTGAAAGGAGTAAAACATGTCACAAATTTCGCCGGGGGGGGGGGCTCGTAGCTTAGCTCTTCTCCCATCCACCAACATCTATGAGGGCGCGAGTGTACGCGCCAAAGACGCCGCCCAGGCTTATGCGCCCAGCGGTTTTTTGTTATCTGAGATAGCACAAATTCGAACACAAGAAGCACCGGCTGCGTGGGCATCGCGCACAGAGGGCACTGCCCCTGGTGACGGTTTAAGCCGCACTGTCTTAGCTTGAACCCCTCGCACAGGGGGTGCCGGCTCAGACAGTCCTCGACCTCCTCGCCTCAGTAATGTTGATTCCCCTGCATCCCCTCACCAGGGTGCCTTGCTCTGCGGAGCTCACGGGAGGCTCCCTGTGCGAGGAACCTCACAAAGACGCACCGGTTTTACCCTGGTAGAGCTTATCGTTGTTATTGTTATCCTGGGCATACTGCTCGCCATAGCCATCCCCGCGCTTACGGGCTATATAGCGAAGGCGCAGGATGAGCAGTACATCGCCGAGGCTAGAGACATTGTGCAGGCAACTCGCTCCGTACTTGATGAAGCCTATGCTGCCGGAAAATTCAGTTCAGGGGATGCTGCAGGATACTTCACAACCGGGTGGGCGCCTGGGATGACAGACATCACCGCGTTTGTTGTAAAACGCTTTAGTCTCGCCGATCTTTCGACCTTAGCTACCGGGTATTCGAGAACTTTCATGAACGATGTCATAGGGCTTGGAGCCACCAACATGCGCTTCCATGTCCACTTTGTGGCCCCTCTTGGCTCGGATGTGACTGCGCTAACCGCTGACGCATTTATGGTCTATCCTGAAGGTCGCAAACCGGGAGATCCCACGGTTGTGGTGACCTACGGGTTGAGCCGTGTGGGTGGGCTCGTGTATACCCAGGATCTGCATGATGCCATCAAGATAGATGGGACAAGCACGCTCGATCCAAATGCGGGTTACGTGGTGTATCACCTTATGAGCAGTTAACTGACCTGAAGCCACCTCATTTGGAGGTCTGTTTTAGATACCCTGGCCGGAAAGCCCCAAAATGCTCCTGCTCCCACGCGCAAAACCTGTGTTATCATGCCCTTAACAGGACGCCTGCCACGCGTGTTTCAAAACACACGCGCGGAAACGGCGCATATATCCCATCGGGAGCTGTCATTATGGCTGAGAGGCGATTCGTTCGCGACCGACAGGAGTGTTCCGGTAATGCGGGGCACCAAGCGAGTTCTTTCATCCGCAATCTATAGTGTGACGGCTCTCATCTCTGAGAGGAGCTTCACTGTGCGTGACCAAAGAACCAGGGTAATCACTGACATAGCCTTGGCGGTTGCCCTGTCTGTAGTGCTAAATTTAATGGCACTACGACTGCCCATCAATGTGGCGGGTGGATCCATATCCCTAACCATGCTTCCCATCGCAGTGGTGGCCCTGCGCCGCGGTGCGGTCGCTGCTGCGATCGCTGGCCTTCTCTTTGGCTGTTTTGACCTGCTGATGGAGCCGGTCATTTTGGTTCCAACCCAGGTACTGCTGGACTATCCGGTACCCTATCTGCTGTTTGGTATTGTGTGTGGATTGTTTGCCCCTGTGTATCAACGCACCCAGCGCTGGGCCTTGCGAAAGGCCGTCCCGGACACCGCCCAGAGTGCCGCGACCAACAGGCCGGGCTCAGGCCGGGCCACCGAACTTGCCAGTAGCTTGGTTGGTGGCTCGGCATGGATAGTTATCGCCGTGCTGCTTGCTGGCTTTGTTCGTTATCTGACCCATGTTTTTTCTGGCGTGATTTTCTTTGCTGAATATGCCGGCGATCAGAATGTCTGGCTGTACTCATTGTTGTACAATTTTGCCTACCTTGGCCCTTCGCTGCTTTGTGTGCTGATGTGTTCTCTTGTCCTGCTTCCCCTGCTGTCTCGACAGCTGCCCGTAGAAAGCGTGCCGCTTAAGCGGGCACGTTTTTCTTCCTAAGCGCTCTTGCATCCCTTATAATGAGAATGGCATCTGCGCGCCACACCCTGCGCGCAGATGCCTGTACGTGGCGCTTTCCCTCACCAAGCTATTCAAGCCACGCAGGTTGCGTGCGGCAAGGACACAGAAAAGTTCACAGGCTCACTGGCTTTGATGGATGTTTGCTAATGTGCGGGGGCCTGGATTTTGATAGAAGTTTGCTGATACGCCTACCTGGGCCTGAAGAACCCTGCAGGCAGAGATAGGGACAGTGCGACAGTGATAGACAAGACAGATTTTACGTTGGTGCGCAGCCGACGAAGAACGCTGGCGCTGACCATAGATAATCAGGGCAGGCTGATAGCGCGCGCGCCGCTGGGCATGGGTGAACAGGCTATCGGCGACTTCATCCGTCAGAAACGGCACTGGATAGCCGCAAAGCAGGGGGAGATCGCCCGCAGCGCTTCTCGCTACACTGAGGTATTGCTTTGTGAAGGTGAAACGGTTTCCTATCTGGGGCGTTTGTATGTGGTGCGGCACAGAGATGTCGCTACCGTACACGTGGCGGACGGTGAGCTGTCTGTGCCTTACCAGATGACCCTGGGGGATTTTGCCTCCTGGCTCCAGCGGCGTTTTGTAACGGTTATTACCAAGCGCGTTAAGCACTTTGCCTGTGTTATGGGCGTGTGCTATACCTCGGTGCGCGTTTCTCATGCCCGGAGGCGCTGGGGTTCATGCGGCGCAAACAATACCCTTAACTTTTCCTGGCGCCTGGTGCTCTGTCCCCCTGAGATAATTGACTATGTAGTGGTACACGAGCTTTGTCATGTTCTTCAGAAGAATCACAGCGCGCGCTTTTGGGATGCCGTGGCGGCTGTGATGCCTGATTATCGCCAACGCAAACTTTGGCTGCGCCAAAACCGCCGCCTGCTGGACGTGATTTAGCCAGAGGAGAGAACCTTATGCTAAGATACACTGCGCCTTGGAGGGAGCAGTCGCACAAGTGCTTTGCGCCTAACCAGGCGTGTTGATTGGGCCGTTAGCTTAGCTGGCAGAGCAGGGGACTCTTAATCCCAAGGTCCGGGGTTCGAACCCCCGACGGCCCACCATAGTTTTTGCAGGTATTTTCGACGTTTCTGCAGGTAGATTGATCCTTAAACTTGCATATAATCCCACATAATACCCCTCAAAAATGGCACACAATGGCACATCTGGATACCGAATGGCACACAATGGCACACGAAAAAGGCGAAAAAGTAGCAATATCGCTCTAATTGCTCTGAGTGTATAATGTGCTAATCTCGTCCTACAGGGCGCAAGGAGGTTGTTGTTAGGCGCAACGAGGAGGAGTTTGGCGCGCCCTGCGGACGTTGATATGGCTACTTCACGTACCTGGCTCTTACCCAGCCTTCTCTTATGCGCACCCAGCCCTCTATATAGTCCTTTACCTGCCGGCGGGTGCCGTGAGCAAGCGTAGTCACGACATTGTCGGTGCCGCCTCCGGGCACCTCCGGAGACGAGCGTACATTAAGCCTTCTTGTTGGGTCTGAGGTCGCAACAGTGATGTAACCTCGCCCGGCCTTGTTTACCTTGCCTGTTGTGGACTGTACCATTATGCTCCCTTTCTATTCAATCATCTGCTGCCTGAGACGCTGTATATCACCTGCCTCAAGGGCATACTTGAGGGTGTCGTTCAGGTTGTCCAGTCTAGCCTCCTGCTCCTGTATCACGCGTTGCTGGGCTTCGCTCTTTTTCGCGCACATGATGATTGCGCAGGTGAGAGTTGCTACAAGTAGTGCGATAGATAACATCGCTGCCCAGGCCCAAGTGCCCTTTTTCATGACAGGAGCTCATTTACGCTGGCCTGCACGGCACTGGCGTCATATCCCGCCGATACAAGAGCGTCTATGCGCGACTGGCCATTGCCATACTCGCCCCTAATGACTGCCCAGGCTATGCTATCTATATCAGGGGCTGGTGTGACGTTACCGGCGCTCTCGTTACTGCCCGCGATGATTTCGTTTACACGCCGTTGCACAGCCTCGTAGTCATATCCGGCATCAATCAGGCGCTGGCGACGCTCGGCTCCTGTGCCCCAAAGGCCCCCAATGACTTCTTTGGCCAAAGTGTCTATGGTCTTTGCAGGCGCAGAAGGCACGGAGGATTCTCCGCCGCTGTCTGGAGGCACCAAGACACCATCCCAGCCTCGCGAGTAGATGTAAGCATTTACCATCGAGACCTCGTTTCCGGTCTGATCGCCACCCCTGGCGCCTGTGACACCGCCGTTTTCGTCGATGTGCGCGCCGCCAAATTTCCCGTTGCCGACATACATTTCGGTGTGGTTTTGCGTGTTAAGGTAGATTTCGCCGGGGTCAGAGTCGTTTACCTGGCCATTAAAGGGGTACCAGACAAAGCCAGCTGCCTCAAAGTCTTGCCGCATGGTGCCGGTGTATCCAGAGCCAATGGCCCGGGGTATGGCGTATCCCGCTGCATGGGCAGCCAGATACATCAGACTTGAGCAGTCCACGTCAGGATCTCGCCAGCGGCGCACCTGGCTGTAGCCTACGCTCGCATCGTTGCAAGCGTCAATTACATACTGCACCATTTTTTCTCTTTTGCCCATTTCATGCTCCTTTCGGTTATTTGCCTATCCTCTTTGCAATTAGGTCGCCTTCGCAGTGTTCGCGCCACTCGGCGATTACGCCATCCAGATATCCATTGCCGCCAAGGGCTTTGTACGCGGTGTAATCGTCCTCGATGACCTCAGCTTTTTTTGGCGTGTTGTGGATGTTAATGAGGATGGTGTTGCGCAGTGTCTCTGCTCTTAGCTGGTCGATGCACAAGGCCGCTTTAAGCCAAGCAACAAGGTGTTTTTTGAGGGCAAGACAAGCAGTGAGAATAGCAAATATCACCACTACTTCGAGTTTGTCCAAAACGCCCATCACGCTATCAATATCCATCAGTCCTCCTTAGCGCGCTGGGCTTTATAGGTGTCAAGCTCGGCCTGTGCCGTGACCTCTGGGGGCTTGATGATGAGGTTTTTGAGCACAGATAGCAGCGTCATAGTGCCCGCCAGGCCAAGGGCTGCCGGCCAGTCTATATCCAGCAGCCCGACTTGCCCAGCGCCTATGGCGATTACCAGCGATTCGGCAAACGTGCTGATTGCGCGCTCTGCGATTGCTTTCCAGTTTTCTTTCGTCCACATAATGATTCCCTTCCTATAATCGTATTTCTTTGAGCAAAAACGTGAGCCCAATTATCCCTCGCGCTGCGGTTGTGTTGCGCGCTGTGACGCGCCATGTGGCACCCGTTGGCGAGTATAAGGTGTAAGACGATGGCCACTGCTCCAGCTGCGCGTTGATGGCCTTCAGGTAGATGCGCCTGTACACACCCTCGGAGACTCCTGGGCTGGTGCGCATTATATCTACCTCTACGATGTCATTGGCCGCGAAGCCATGATTCACTACATAGGTTCCGCAAAGCTCAAAATGAGTATTTTCGATGTGTGAGCCAAAGGCGAGTTGGCCGGCTCCAAGCAAAAAGAACACGTCACTGCCATAGAAAGTCCCACACGGTAGTGTCTGCGCTGTGGTGCTCAGGGTAGTCTGCGCGAAGTCAACGAATGCCGTCTCCGGAACGCCAAGTGCCCTGCGGGTAGCGCCACCCACCACACCCATAGCAATCCACAGGGTGCCGTTTTTCACTATGGCCACCCTATCTCCCGCCGCACACGCACACGCCCTCACAACGGTCACCGAGGCACCTTCTACCGACACAGTGGCAGCCGTGCCCGATACGGAGCTGACCGTGCCAAGGGTCACAGAAAGACCAGCGGCCTTGCCTACAGGAGAGGCGATAAGTACAGAAAGGAGCCCCTCTAGAGCCTCAAGTCTTTTCGCTACGTCGTCCATGTCACATCCTCACAAACCTTCTAAATCGCGTCTCTGCACTCATGGCCTCATCAAGCGTTACGGTTTGAGAGACGGCAACCCCCACAAAGTCAAGCTCTGCCCTTTCATACACAAGACGTGCTGCTTTGCCGATGATAGGGCCAAACCAGGGGTGTCTTACGCGGATGCTTTCTACCGCAGAGGTTTTATCTTGGAGCACCCGCCTTGCCAGAGCCTCTAGGGCCGCTTGAGACTCAATTTGCGACACCGTCTCCACATGCGTGATGGTGCGCCCTCTCGACGGGATAGAGTATCTGTTTTGAGGGTCTGTATTGGTGGCTGTTGCTATTAAGGTTACGTCTTGTCCAGATGAGAGGGCAACAACTTTATTGGGCACCTCAAAAAGATCAAATTCGTGGGCTACTTCATCAGCAAATATGCACTCAGGGCCATCTTCGAGCGTGATGGTTGGGGCTAGAGAGGCTGGGTCGTAGTAGCGAGAAAACAGCACACCACCGTATCCGTCTATCTCCGCTGTATCAAACCCCGCCCGGGCCAAGAGATCATTTGCCACGGCAAGCCAGCTTGTTCCAGCATCAAAGACAGCAGGCGCGCTTAAGGCAGATGACGATGCCTCGGCAGAAACACGCAGACCCCTTGCCTCAAGGATTGCCTTTGCATGAGCAACTGCGCCTGTGCCAGCGGCAACGAAATAGGGGGCCTCGGTAGTCTCTTGTGAGGCCACAAGCAAAAGGGAATAGCCCTCTGCACTCCCCTTGGTAAGCGTCCTTTCTTGTTCGCGCCTAGATGTGTGGGTAACGGAGGGCGTTGAGAGCAAAAAGGTGCCAAGCGCTGTTTTTTCCTCTGTGCCTCCTGTTGTGTCGTGAGCATATATTCGCAAAAAATCACGTTCCATATCAAGGGTGCCTATCGTTTGCAAGCTAGCAGATACTTTAAGCTGTGCGAGATCATCAAAGGTAATGGTGGTTCCAGAGGACACGAAATCGTCTAAAGACTGTGTCTCTTTGCCTGAGCTATCTACGCGCACATAGCTATAGGAGCGTGACATCCCACTATAGGGCCATGCCATAGGCCCTCACCTGCCTATAGCCCACGCTTACCTCTGCAAAATCCGCGCCAAGAATCTTTGCAAACGAAAGGGTCACATCTACACACAGGACAGGCCATCCTGGTCGCCGCATGACTACAGGCCCGGCATATCTCACGAGCGCCTGTGCCTCAGAAAGGGTGCCGAAGTGAGCCTCCAGGATGCCAGAGTGCGTTGGCACGGCACCCGCAAGCGAACCTGTGAGCTCTTCTTGGGGCCCGTAGAAGGCAAGGGGTGGGCCAGAGCCTGCCGTCTCAAAAAATTCCACGGAATGAGTTGGTGCCCAGCTATCTCCCCCTCCTTGCCCTGTCCTAAGCCCAAGGCCGGTCATTTGTTTGTGGCCGTCCCCAAAGTTAAAGAGGGTGATGCCACGGGAAGGGAGTGTTGCGGTATGTTCGACCTGAGAAGACAGGCCGGATTCTGTATAGGCCACGATGAGGTAGACAAGCTCTGTGTCAGTTGGAGGATAGGGGTCATCTACCGCCGCGCCAGAGGTAAGTCCATCACCAAGGGACAAGAGTGTGCCATCTTCTCGCCTCCTGAAAACGCCAAGGGATACGGTGGCTGGCGCGTCTTGCTCTTCGCCTTTTGCCACATAGATGGCAACACTTGCCCTGTCTGTATCAATGGCCACGTCACAAACCGCTTCTACAGGCGGATCGTAGCCAACGGTCACTATGATACTAACGCCCACATTGAGTGAAGATGTTGAGATTGCCAAAACCTCGATGAGGTAAGTCTTGCCATTTTCTGGCAGAAAATCAGCACTAGTCACCGTCGTTGTGTGCGCGTCACCTTCAATATCGCGCCTGAAGGCCAGCGGCCCAAGTCCCGCCTCAGTATCCTCGCGTATGCTTACCGCAGCAGATGCCTGGCTTCCGGAATCGTCGGAGTAGTCCCAGGCTATCTCAAGGGGCATCGCATCTATCTCAGCTAAGACACCAGGGGACGTGATAGCTATCTGGGGTGCGCGACAGACCCTGAATGTCTGTGTGCCTGACCGGGGGCCAAAGTCAGCATGTGCACCGCGTGTGCGCATCTGCCAGGTGACAGTGGAATTTACGGCAAATGTGTTTTTAAGGCCGTAGGTTGAGACACTTCCGCCTATCGCTGTCGATGTCCAGGTGCTCCCCCCATCGGTGGAGCATCTGAGCTCTGCGGCGGTCTGCGCTGAGCCGTCGATGGGGTTGTGCTGCCACCTAAAGGTGATAGTCGGAGCGCTAAACTGCTGAGGGTCTTCTGCAGGGAAGAAGACACCTCCGGCGAAAGGCTGAAGCAGCGTGGGGGCAGAAGGCGCGGTAATGGTTAAAACGGCATTTGATGCAGCAGACCAGCCAGACACAAGTGACCCGCGCGTATTTCTTACAACATAGTAGAAGGTGCCGCCTCCGGGAGCATCGACAAAACTCGTGATGTTAGCACCGGAGAGGCTTACAGGCGCACTCCAGTTTGTTTTGTCAGTTGAGCGCATCCATTCGGTGGCCGTCTCGGTGGTAGCCGGGTTTGCAAATGTTATCTGCACGCCTGATGCCGAGGTGCGAGAAGCGGTGGGAGCCCCAGGGGCAGCAGGAGTGTTGTAGGTGGTTACTGTGGCAACCCATCCAGAGGCACCGGCAATGTTTGTAGCACAGATGCGGTAGGCATAGCTGTGATTTGCTTGGGTGGACGTATCGACCCAGGAGGTGGCAGAGCCGGTGAGCGTGGCAACGCGAGACCAGGCACCGCCATCTATTGAGCGGTCTAGGAGGACTTGGGAATAGGCCCCAAGTGATGTTTCGTTGCGCGTCCAAGATACCACGTTTTGATTATCAGATTGTCGGGTATTGGTAACACCTGATGGAGCAGCAGGCGCGGTAGCTGTGCGGGCGCTTGCCGTATTTGAGGCCCCTGAAAAGCCGCGTGCGTTCCACGCCCTTACTTGATAGTAATAGGTGTGGTTTACACTTGTCGTAGTATCTGCATAGCTTCTGGATGAGCCTACAACAGAGCCGATGTTAACATAAGTGCCGCCATCAACGGAGCGAAAGATGTCAAAGGAGTTTGCGTGTGTGCCGCCTGCGCTCCATGCCCAGCTAACCGTTATCTTATTAGCGGCATTGACCGTAGCCTCAACTGACGCAGGGGCCGTTGGCAAGTCAAGCGCGGGGATGGTATAGGAGCCGACCACCTGCCAGCCGGTTTGGCCAGGAAAAGACCCATAGCCAGATACCGTTGCGCCAAATGCTTGTGCGACCACCTCAATAACTTGCGCTGAGCCTGTGCGGGCGATAGTTACAGCCCCGCTTGTTATCCCGCCTGCTACCCATACCCAACTATTTCCTGGATTGGAGCCAAGGTAGCCCTGTGCTGCGGCCTTTGCATAGTCTGCCCCGCCCTTCGCACGAAAGGCAGCCTCTGCCCGAACCCCGTAGCCATAGGAGTATTTTTGCTGCGCTCCGCCGTCAATTAAGCGAGCAGAAACGTAGGACGCATAGACATCAAAACCCGCTTTGGCATAACCACGTATCTGCTGGTAGCTATCAGGGCCGGCAGCTCCGGTATATCCTCCTGCCTCTGCCATCAGGCCACCCCCTGAGCCCGCATGGTGCGCCTAAGGCCAAAGACAAGGGCCTCAAGGGTCTGCATGAGTGCCGGGTCTCCCTTTATCAAATTGCCGTCCAGATAGAGGTTGTAGGTGGTGTAGTTAGGCACAGTAGCGCTTTGTGGTGCACTTGCAACTGATAGGCTTGCTAAGCGCCCATAGGCACGCAAATCAAAGTTCAGCTTCGTCTGCATCTCGCTAAGGGCAATATCTTGCAGCTTGCTTGTTTGCTTGATAGCGCCGTCTATCATATCACCCATCGCACTTTCCACATCCCCCTGCTCTTGGGCAATGCCGAGGGCTACTCCCTGGGAGATGGGGTTTCCGACTTTTTTGGCAAAGAGACGAGAAGGAGAGTTGGATTCAAGGTGTATCCTTGTATCAACGATGCCTTTGTCAATCATTGCCTTTAACGACGGAGCCAGTGAAATTTTACCAACCCCGCCCGTTATCCCTAACCCTACGTCTCGCCCAAGCGCGTCTGCGCCAGACAGGTCTACGTTTTTTCGCTCATCAACGAGTGCTTGCATGTTATCTCTGGTCGACTTCTTACCGCTTGACAAGCCGGATGCGAGATTTTTTACGTAGGCACTACCTCCCGCTGTGCCTGACGTTTCCCACCTTGCTGCTATTTCGTTGAGCTGGCCTGAGGTCATGCCTGCAAGCCCTTTAAGCGCTGCCTCGTTTTCTGGCGTAGTGTGAGTTACCAAGTAATTAACAAAAGCCTTAGCACCGTCATCGGTAGCTTTAGAAAATGCGGCGGCGGCCAAGCCCATCTGCTCACCGGTCATGCCTGCAAGCCCTTTAAGCGCTGCCTCGTTTTCTGGCGTAGTGTGAGTTACCAAGTAATTAACAAAAGCCTTAGCACCGTCATCGGTAGCCTTGGTAAAGGCGGCAGCAGCAAGTTCAAGCTGTTCTACCGTTGCACTCTTCAGCGCTTCTAGAGCCGCTTGGCTCTCTGGGGTTCCCGCTTGCACCAGGTAGTCTACATATGCCTTTGCGCCGGCGTCTCTTGTCTTGGTGTAGGCAGCGATGTTGTCGGCCGCCCACTGCTGCGCTGCGGTCTTTTCATCAGCCATCTTGACCATGACCTCATCCAGAGAGCCAACTACCTCGCCGTTAGCATCCACGAAGCCCTTGCCTGCCTCGTAGGTGTAGTCTTTGGTGACGTTGCCCAAATCAACGACGCTCAGGCCAGTATCAGCGAGCTTTGCTGTGAGTTCATCTGCTGTAAGCCCATTGTCAGTTAATGCATCGCCAAAACGCGAAGTTATCAAGGTGCTGTTTTGCAGGAGTTGGTTGTAGTCGTTTTGCTGGGAGCGTGCGCCGCCTATTGTGCTTTTGAAGCTGTCTACAGCGGCCTGGGCGTCATCTACTGCCTTGGTAGAAACTTCATAGTAGTATCCAGTCATCCTAAGCGTTTCATTGGCAATATCTTGCTGCTCAGCGCGTTCGGCTTCCGCACGCGCTAGTTCATCTTCGGCGACTTTTAGGTCTCGGATAGCTTCTTGCTCTGTTTTGTACGCCTCGGTGATTAAGTCGGTCAGAGCGCTTTGCTTAGCTCGTTCCAACTCGGCATTGGCTAGTTTGCGCACTTCTTGGGCCGTCAGGTTAATCTTGCCCGTTGTTTCATCGTAGGCTTGACCGATGTCTGGCACGGCATCCGCGAGCTGCTTGGCCAAAGACAACATCTCGGCTTCTTCACCAGCGCTGCGCTCTTGCTTTTCGGCCAACTGCGCGTAGCGCTCCACCAGGCCGTCAACGTAGGTGGAACTTGAACCCAGGGCCTTTAGTGTGCCTTGCGCCTCCTCGCGGAAGGCAGCATAGTCCTCGACAGTTTTCTTGACCGCCTCGCTCAACTCGCCTACCGTCATCTTGTTGTCTTCAAACGCTTCAGTAGCGGCGTCGAGTTCAGCCTTAACTGCTTTAGCTTCAGCGGACAGTTCTTTTTCCTGGCCGCTGAACTCGTCGTATTTGGCGGTTAGGCGCTCTACCTCATCTTTTTGTTTTTGCGAGGATTCGGTGAGCTGATTAGTGCCGGACGCAAGTTCGGCCATTTGGGGGATGACTGTTGCAAGTATGGGTAAAAGCAAGGATACGGCTGTAACGATTATTCCAATGGGATTAGTGGCCCAGGCTACTTTAAGCAAGTTAGCGGCCTTGCCAAAAGCTGTGGTTGCGACTGTTGCCGCGCCTGTGGCCGCGCTATGAGCAGCCGTCGCCACCGAGTTGAGTTTAGTAGCCGTCGTGGCTGCGGAAGTGGCACCCGTAGCGCCCGCTGTTGCCGTGGCGTTCGTTTTCTTGGCTGTGGTATTTGCGGCTTCGGCTACCGTGTCCGCTTCAGTTGCGGCCTTCAAGGCTTTCTTTTTGGCGGTAGTTACGGCAAGTTCATCAGACATCTTCCGGTAAGTCTCAACAGTTCCCTTGCCAAACTCCACAATTTTGCCAGCAGCTAAGGTAACCGGGCCTGCCGCGCCAGCTGCAAGCAGAAAACCATTCGCAAGGCCCTTGCCCGTGTCATCTAGGCTGGAGTAGGCGTCAAGCGCACCCTTCAACAAATCGCCGATAGCGCTCATGGCTTCGTTAATGGTTGGTAAAAGGCCCTCGCCCAAAGTTGTCATTGCATTAGAGAACTGGTTTTTGAGCATCTGCATCTGGCTGTCTACCGTCTGGTAGCGAGCCTCAGCTTCTTTAGTTAGCGCGGTATTCTCATCCCAGGCAGTGTTGGCCGTCCCTACGGATTGCGTAAGGATGTCGGAGGCACCTGCCAGACGCTTCATCATGTCGGTTTGGCGGATGGAGGATACCCCCAGCTCGTCTAAGACAACTGTCAGGTTGCCGCCGGCATCCGCAGATTCAGACATACCTTGCATGATCTTCGTGAATGTTCCTAGAGCATCACCCTCCCAGGCTGTCTTAAAGTCATCCACAGACATCCCGGCGGTATCCGCCCAGATTTGCAGCTTTTCGCCATTGGTGGCTATCTCCTTGTCGATGCTAGATAGCACGGTAGATATTGCTGTGCCGCCAGCTTCAGCTGTGATGCCTACAGATGACAAGGACGCGGATAGCGCCAAAATCTCAACATCGGTTAGCCCCATCTGGCTACCAGCGCCAGCAATGCGCATCCCCATGTCCATGATGGCGCTTTCGGTGGTGGCTGAGTTATTGCCCAGGGCCACAAGCGTTGACGCAAAGCGCTCGGTGTCAGTTTGTGCCATACCGGTGATATTGGCAAACTGCGCGAGCTGGGTTGCTGCTTGCTCTGCGTTAAGGTTTGTGGCGACGTCTAGGTCAGCGACCACGGCCGCAAAGTCGGTGAGGTTTTCTGTGGAGATGCCGAGCTGGCCACCCAGGGCCATGATGTCTGATACTTGGGCGGCAGATACCACCTTGGTCTCGCTCATTGCTTTGGCGCTGCTTGCAAGTGCGTCAAACTCGGTTTCAGTAGCATCCACCGTCTTGCGTACCCCAGCAAAAGAGCTTTCAAAAGCGGTTGCGCTGTCCAGGGCTGCTTTGCCCATAGCAAGCACTGCGGGGGTTAATGTGTAGGAAAGAGCTTTCCCGGACTCGATAGCAGAGCCAGATGCCTTATTTGCAAAGTCAACGAGGCCGGTGCCTGCTTTCCCGTGCCAGGTTTGTGTCCGCTCAAGCTCTATTTGGACTTTCACCAGTTGAGCGTTAAAATCTTTGATTTTGTTTTCGGCCATTGAGACATCGGCACGGTACCTGTCCATAGCGCCATCATCTATCTGGCCACTGGCAAGCTTTTGTTCCATCTGACCTTCGGCCTGCACCAGCTGTTCCAGTTCCTGACGAGCGAGCTTGATTCTGCCTTGCAGCGTTGTTTGTTTGGCAGTCAAAAGATCGGTGCCAGAGGGGTTAAAGCTTAAGCCCCTGCTAATGACATTAAGCTCGGTACCAAGTTGTCTTGCTGTTTTTTGGGTGCCTTTGATGGCGTCATTAAGCTTGGTGGTGTTGCCATCAAGCACGATGCTGATGCCTTTTGTGTATGATCCTGCCATATCACGCCAATCTGTCTATGTCTGCTTGGGTGGCACCGCAGATACTAGGGCCGCTACCGGCACCTGCTGTACGGCTGATAAGCCTATGAAGGCCACCTAAGGTCATGCTGTTTATCTCCACAAAACTCAGGCCTGTTCTCTTTGCTACTGCCACAAGATCAAAGAAGGCGAAATCGCTACTTGTCTTGTCCCTTGCTTCCGACGTCTTTTCTTCGTTTGCCTCCTGTATCGGAGGCTCCTCGAAAAAAACCATGGTTTATCTCTTGAATGATGGGTTCAAACGCAACGTAATCCTGAAAATCAATGTTGCCCAGACCGCTTGCCCAAGCATCAAAGCTCAAAAACCGTGCAGGGTATGCTGCTGTTTTTGCCATCGACCAGGCTGCTTTAAGTAGTATGTAGCGATCTTCGTTCTTGACGCATTCATTAATATCGGGCAAGATGCCGCGCCCAAACTCCTGCTCATAAAAAAGTCCCGTTAAAGGGGTGGCCGATATGTCTATTGACACACCCCCTATCTCCAGCTTTCTCATATCTAGGCCTCAGGGGTAAAGTCAGGGATTTTAACAGCAGTAAACCAAGCAGCGTATACGGTTGCTGTACCTGTTTCATTTTCTACCGACGACTTAATGTAGTATTCGCCGGCAAAGTCCTTTGGCACCACAGTCAGATTCAGCGTGTCGGTGTCTGGAGTAATGCCTTCGGTCTTGGAGTTGTGGCTTTCAGAGGGTCGTGAGAATTTGCAGTCATAAAACACATAGCGCCTGCCAGCGGCGTCGCCTTGAATTTCAAACAGAAGCGCAAATTCGCTTGGTTGGTCATCGGCACTTTCTACAAGCAGTCCATTTTCGTCTACCGTTTGGCCCAAAAGCTTCGCTCTTAGGTCGTCAGGAAGATAGGCAGCACTTAAAGAGCCTGTATAGCCGTTGTTAGGCGCTGTTGTGAAGTATTTACGATCATCAGCATAAAAAATCGTTTCTTCTCCGGCAGGATCAAGCGTTAGGGTGACAGCACCGGGAATCGCAATGGGTGTCGTATACGTACCCGTTGATGTCAAGGGTGCAACGTACACACTTCTCAGTCCGTATCTTACTTTGTTCATTATCAGTCTCCAATCGTCTCCATGGTGTAGGCCACCATGATTAGTTGCTCTGTGGCTATATAGCTTTCGTATGTGCTATAGGTTATGTGGTGCTTTAAAAAGACATCATCCAGAGCGTTTTTGGCTGTTGTGTCTGTGGTGTCTAAATACAATTCCACCATCCACGCAGAAACTGGCAAAAAATTTGTATCGTCTGCGTACATGTCGTGTGATTCCAAAGAGCGATATATGACATAGGGCGGCCGTTGTGGCGCATTTTTAAATACCACGTGAGCAACGGGCAGTCCCGTTTCTAAAAGCACCTCATATAGCCCTTTTTCTGTCATACGATCTTCCTTATTGCGTCAAGCACTCGCTGGGGATAGATATCCGCATATCGCTGTTCAACGGGCGCTATGTGTGGGATGCCCGCCACGCGGCCCACACCTCCGCGCTTGGCGTGTCCGTGTTCTAGCAGGTGCGTGAGGCTGGGCTTGCTGCGCTGGTAGACAGTACGGCCAAAAGCGCCGCGCGCTCCAAATGCATCACTTTTGGTGCCCCAGCCTCTTGCATAGTCTCCGCTCTCACGCGGAGACGCAGCCCTGAGTTCGTCTACGATATCTCTGGCCGTGATGTCGGTTTGCTCAGCAGCAGCCTCTCTGACATCGTCTGAATATCTGGCCAAGGTCGCATATAGTTCACCTTCGAGCTGTTCTGGTTTGATGCTAGACATCAGATATCAACCTCCTGCACGTAAGCCAGACCTTCTCGTGTTTGGGCTGTATGGCCCACACCGTGTATTTCTTGTCTGCGTATATGACATAAGGCTCAAAGTCATATTCACGTTCATAAACCTCAAAGCGCCGGATGTCCAAAAGGCCCTTAAAACCTGCCTCTTGAGTAAGCGCTATGCGCTCGGTCGCAGTAATGTTGATGACGTTGGCAAAAACCTCGCGTGTTTCATCGCTTTCGATCTGGTTGCCAACAGCGTCCGTGGTCGTTTTTCCAGATACCAACCCTATGCGCTTAGCCCACAGCATCGTCGCTCCTTGTATAGCGCTGCGATAAGGCCAGGTCTTTTTCAAGTTGGTAGTAGACCTTCCAGTATCTCTCACTGTCAGGATTATCCATGCCCCACGTTGCTTTGACGTAGTGGATAATCGCTAGCTTGATCAAGTTATCCAAGGGGATATCTGGCGTATCACCATCTATGTCCAACACGTTGTGCGATACGCCAGACTGGGCAATGTCGCGCTTGGCAGCAATAATGAGATCGGCCACCTCGCTATCAAAGTCATCGGTGGTTATCCTAAGCGCAAGTTTCACATCGTCTAAGAGCATATGCTATCCCTTGCGCTTAGGCGCAGCAGTTTCTATGGGCTTGGCATCTTCAGGAGTCTCAATGTTTCCCACCGCTTTTACCAAAGCTCCATATGTTGGATGCAAAGACAGCACTGCAAAGCGCTCTTGGCTCAGCTCAACCACGTCACCCACTTTATAAGTCTTTTTTGTCTCAGCATCTTTGTACTTCTTGATCACCTGTGCTTGCATGGTCACCCTCCTAGCCTGCGGCAGGAGTAACAGTGATTTTCACAAAGCAATCAGAGCGCTGGGGCAAAGCGTCAAACTTCGCAAAGCCACCAAACACGCGCTCGCGGTTAGTCACATCAATATCTTGCATGATGTTGGGAGCTTCAAACTCGTTAGCCGCTATCTCGGCGGGCTTTCCTATCCAGATGACGTTATTGGGCAAAGCGTCGTCGCATTTGATGGATGCGGTATAAGCGCGCCCGGCAACAAGCGGGTTTTGATCCATGGTATTGTTAAGATACAAGGGACGCCCGATTTCATCTTTTACCGCAAGGGCGGTGTAGATAGTAGCCTGATTGGCATAGATGTTTGTCACTCCATCGCCCTTGATAAGACCTAAGGCTTCTAGGATAACATCATCAGTGACTTCTTCTGGCGTCAGCTTGTTAGCAGCCTTAATGCCATAGGTGGTAGCCTCCAGTTGTTTGTAGAGGAGCTGATTCATGGCGTGATAGATACGAGTAACGATGTGATTAACAAGCCAGCTTTCAAAGGCATCGATGGATTGGATTTCCATATTTGTAGACATGCGTGCGTGTTTGGGGATGTCTTGACCAACGATGGGGATGTAATCAAACAGGTCTTTTTCATCCGCGTTGGCAGCGTTTTCGCTTTTTACGGTCGCATCCCCCGCATCAATGGAGGTATGGCGCGGCACACGATACTGGTTGGTAAAGTGGTCGACTACCACGTCGTCATAAAGTGTGCGCGTAGACTGCACCAACTCAATCATCTTGTTTTGCGTTTGCGTGGGGATAAGCGCAGTTGTGTTGGTGGTAAGAAAAGTAAAGGCTCTTTGCTCGGCAGCAGACATATCAGTGCCTTCGCGGGCGATGCGAATACCGCCCCGCACCGCCAAGTCTTTGTAAAACGCCTGGCGATACTCCGGAGAATCTACAGTGTAGACCTCCCCGCTTTGACGCGCTGCCGGAGATGTAGCGATGCGCTCTACCGGCACAGCATCGTTTGTGATGTGCTCAAGCATTACACGCCGGCGCTCTCCAGCTTCCAAGATTGCGTCTCTTTGTTTTACCAGATCGTCGTACTCGGTCTCAAGCGCAGTTACGTCGCAGTCATCACGGCGAAGCTCTACTTCGATTTGGCTGATGCGCTCTAAAATTTGCTCTAAGTTCATCGCGTGTGTCCTTTCTCTTGGTTGATGCGGATTCTTAGGGCCAGCCCTTTGCGCTTCAGGTCACTCCGCCTGTCTGAATTGATCACTCCGTCAATCCAAGCACGCGCTGATATGGCTGTCTTATCGTTAGCCGGAATGGACACCGGCGCAACGTCATATACCTTTGCCAGGCTGTCGATAACCCGACATATTTTGGTAGTGTTGCCGTCGTCGTCGTATTCGCGCTCCTCGTGTTCTTTGGCAACCATAAAAGCCCAAGACATCTTGGTGATAAGCCCGGCTTTGATCTCTTCATAGGTTTCTCGTGCGGCCTGTGATTTCGATAGGTCAGCTTCAATGGCCAAACCGGTTTCGTCAGGCTTGACCGTTAGCGTTCCGTTAGACACCCGAGCCAAGACTTTGCCTGTGTGGTCGTAGCGCAAGATAATGTCTGTCATGTCGCAGTCTTTATAAGCCTCAGGGCCTGCTATACGCTCAAAGTATTTGCCCCAAAGCTGGTATTCACCATAATTGGCGGCATATCCCGATACGGTCATTTCGTCTGCTGCCTCTCGCACCTCAAAAGGCACGACCACATCTCTGTATATCCTGTCTTTATGCATCATCATTTCCCTCCAAAGGTTTCTTTTCAACCGGTTCATCGAGTTTTGAAATTTCTGCGTATTCGCGACGGATGTAAAACTTGTTACCGTTATCAATCTCAGGCAGGCCAAAAAGGCCCCGCCCTTCGTTTTCTGTGAGCATGCCTCGGTCAAACATTTGCGTGATAAACTCCACCGTGGATTTGTTGGTGGCATATTGGAGGCGCGAGCCTGAATACACAACCCCGCTGCCGTCTGCAACTTCGCGGGGTGCAAAGCACATGTTTGTAAGCACGAGTGACAACTGGAGAGCAAAGGGTTCTATCGCACCTTCATAAAACGCGCTCCAAACATCTTCTGTGAACTTGTTTTGTAGGATGTCGGAATTAACACCGAAGTAGTTAAAAACGTTGTCTTCAATGAGTTTTTGCTGAGCGGCATCTATAAGATAAGGGCGGCTTATGATCTGTTTAACCTCACCGTACTTGTTGTCTCCAAAAATAACGCCGCCGTTATTAGACACCGAGAGGTTTTCTTTGATAAAACGATCGCGCTCTTTTTTGATGTCGTCTGGCGAGAGATTGGCGCTCAGGTTTACCAAAAGCCTTATGTTAGCCGAGTTTTTGATGCCCTCTTTCATACCCTGTCTTTGCGCATCCAAAAGCCCCAGTGTGGGCTCAAGAGGGTTGTTGGCGTCACCATAAAAATCACTTTTAAGCTGGTGTTTGGTCAGTATTCCCACCCGCTCATACTCTATAGCCCCGCGCTCTCCGTTGCTCAGCGAAAACCTTACGTAAATGCCATTACCGACGCGCACCACTTCAGCCATGAGTGAGCTTAGTGGATATAGACCAATGATCGTTTGACCATCCAAAGCAAAAGCTGGGATGATAAAAGCGGTATTTTCAACCTGAAGGATTGTAGCCAGACGATAGATGAACTTATAGGCATCCATCAGTATGTTTGGTCTGTGACAGACAAGGGTTTCTAAGCGCTTGTTGTCACCCTTAACAGAAGGGGTGAGCTTGGCACAGGCTGTCGCAAAGGCGTGTATGGCCGCGCGCGTGAGTTCCATTTCGTACACACCGCCAAAACGCGAAGTAAACACTGGTGTATAGGCAGATAGCATCTGCCAGTATTGGCCGACCTTAGCAGCGTCTTTAGCTTTTTTAGAAAACAGGCTGTCTAAAATACCCACTTAGTCTCCTTACAATAGGGCTTCGTAGTTGTTAACGTTATCACGAAGTACAACATAGGCATCCAAAAGTGCTGCAAAACCATCGATGCGGTAAGCGCCTTTGTTCTCTTTTTTGCAAAGCATGATGTTGGCGTTGTCGTCTGTTTTTACCGCAGCGTTTCGCATACACCACATATCTATGGGATTTTGGTTGTGGACAAGCAGTTTTTCGCGCATTTCTGCTTTGAGAGACTTGAGTGCCGGGCTTTCGGTCTTGTAGCCCTGGCGCACTTCAATGACGTTCTTTGTGCCAAAAGCGACTCTAAGGTCATCAAGCAGATAGCTCTCAATGCCCCAAGGGTCATAGCCAACCAGATAGATATAGATGCCAGTGGTTTTTTGAAATTCTTGAAGATAGCGCAGCACAGCCTTTTTATCAATGCGGTTTCCCGGACAGGTTTGCATCAGACCGCTCCTTATCCACTGGGTATAAGGCACACGGTCGCGCTCTGTTCTAAGGCCATTTTCACTTTGAGTATCTACGACGCTTTCTGGTAGCCAATACATCGAGGTCATGTAGATGTGCGGATCCAATTCATCTTTGCAGCGGCGCTTCATCAGCAAAGACACGGCGGTAAGATCTACAGTAGACGATAGATCTATACCTGCAACGGCATACTTAAAGCCCATGTCTTTAATGTCATAGACGAGTGGGTTTTCAATCTCTTCCCAAGTCAGGAAGGCAGTTGCCGTGTTTTCAAATAGATTGAAGTCTTTGGTTAAGACCGTTGGCAAAAAAGCTGGATCAGCCTTGGCCTTTTCAACGTTGGAGCGCAAGCTGGATGTCTGTTTGATAGTGCCAAGCCCGGGGTTAGCCTTTACCCAAACCGTTTCGTCTGTCCACTCCTCGCGTTCGTCAAGTTCGTAGATAAATGCAATGAAGTGTTCGTCTTTTATTTTTTCGTCGGTCCAGTCAGACGCATAACGATATTGATCGTCAAAAATGTTCTCACGAACATAACCGTTAGTGGTGATGGTGAATAGTAGCGGCTGGCGGCGCGAGGATGTGCCTTGACGTACAAGATCATAGATATCACGGTTGGTTATAGCGGACAACTCGTCAATGATTCCGCAGTGAACGTCAAGCCCATCGAGACTTTTGGTGTTAGAAGACAGGGCCTTAATGGTTCCCAGGTTACGCGAAGCATATAGGTCATAGGCGCGCTTGCGAATGTATTTCGTCAGGGTTGGAGATTGTAAAACCATGTTGTATGCGGCCTCAAAACCTAGCATTGCTTGTTCGTGTTTGGTTGCAATGTTATAGACCTTAGGTGTCCCTTCTCCATCCATCAAAAGCATATACAACTCAATCGCAGAACACAGCGTGGTTTTACCGTTTTTGCGCGCAATTACGATCATCACTTCGCGGTAACGGCGGTATCCCTGCTCGTCAACAAAGCCAAAGATAGTTTGAATGATGGCCCGCTCAAAGGGTTCAAGGACAAGCGCTGCGCCGGCATTGCCAGCCGGCTGCTTACAAAAGCGCTCAATAAAGTCCACTGCTCGCTCGGCCCGTGTGTGATCAAAGTGATATTTTCCGGGGTTGTCATAGTCAAAAATGATGCGCTCAGAAAGCTTGCGCATCTTGCGACATGCAACGGTGCTGCCCAAGGCGATGCCACTGAAATAATCTATCAGAGCGTTAGTCGCCATATTCACGCTCAAAGTCCAAAAGTTCATCTGATTCTGTGCTTGTACACTTTGCCGCAAGAGCGTTGAGCTGGCGCATGACGGACATCAGGTTTTTTACCGTCTGGCTGTGCACTTGGGCAGACGCTGATATCTTGTCGCCTTTTTGGCCGCCGCCGTTGTTGTACTCGCTTGTAGAACCCTCAACGTCTATCTGCACTTCGAGCTCGCGAGCAGTAACGGTGAGATAGGCCGCTCTGTCTACCAGACACATGTTAGCTTGCAGTGTACGTTCGGCTACTTCGGCCAACATCGCCAAGAGGCGCTCTTTTTCCTCTTTTACGAGCGTACGTTTGCCTTTTTTACCCATGTACACCCCCCTCTGAATATGCCACAGATGAAATTTGAGATATGACGCCGGTGTCCGCAGGGCCTACTTCTCCTTCTGGATGGGGGGCTATGCTGCCGTCGGGGGCAAAGCTAATCGGGGCGCGATTGCCGATGGTTGTCTCCATACCGTGTGCCTTGGCATGACAATCAGCGCAAAGCAGCTGAAGGTTATCCCAACTCAGCGTGATGTTAGGGTCATGGATGTTTTGAGGCGTGAGCGCTAGCTTGTGATGCACTACATCAGCAGGCTTACCGCATACCTCACAGAGGTGATGCCGGGAAATACCGTAGCTGCGTCTGGCTCGGTGCCAGGCACGTGAGTTGTAAAACCTTGCGGCAAATGCACGCATGAACAAATCCCATCGCTTCGTTCGTGATTGTCGGGGTGGGATTATTGTCCACAGGTGTTAAGTTGGGTGTGTTAAGTTGTTGTGTGTTTTGGGATGTTTTAAGGGATTTTAAGGGAGTAAGCAGCCGTTCGCGGGAACAATCGCCGGGCGAGCTGAGAGGCTGTCAATAGCCGAGTGTCTTTTTGTGTAGATACATCACAAAAGGAATGATCGCCCACACAAAGAAAAACCACGGAACGAACCCCCATAGCAATGGAATCAGAAAGAACGTGATTGGGAAAAAGGCTATTGTTAAAAGAATCGTCAAGCCATACCAAAACAGAAACATACCCGCGACCATCTTGGCATCCTCAAACCTTTTCTTTTCCATCTTCTGCTCCTTTCGACATCTGACCGGACAGTGAACCCAATCGTTTGTCCAGCCTGTCTACCAGCAATTCCTCTTCCTTTTGGTGTATCTTCCAGCGCTTGTAGCAGACCTCGCAAAGCTCTAGTTCGGTTGCTGTGTCGCTGGCTGTGTACACCGGCCGCTGTCTGCATTCTACACAGGTGCCAGGCGGTAGCGTCGCCCTCGGTGGGCCTAGGGCTATGCCCCTGCGGTGGGCCAGCACCCTTACGGCATTGGCGCTTACCTTGAAGTGCCTTGCCAGTGTTACCGCGCCGAGCCTGGCGTGTTGTTTCACCCATAGGATATCGCGGGTTGACCAAGTGTGGCGCTTGAATTTTACCATAACTCGTACCGTTCACCGATTGTTTTCCAGCAATGTCTTGATAATTTCATCCTGCGTCTCCATCAAGCTCCTTGTTTGTCCGGATGTCTTTAGCCGCTCTCACTGCTCACACCCCTAACTGCATCCAGCAGCGCCTCTTGCAGTGTCGCCTTGCCCTTAAGCGCGTCCAGCACCCGTTCGTCCACCGTGCCGGTAGTATTGCTCCTTTCCCCGGAAGCCTCCCACCCGAAAGTCTCTCCTAAATTTGCTTTGTTGATTGACATATTTAAGGGGTTTGGGGATAGTCTTTTGGGTACCACCCCTCCTGACACCCTCCCCCAACCAGAGGTGTCAGGGGAGGGGTGGTACCCCCCCGACCGTAGGGAGGGGGGTAGGTGACAGACACCCCCAGTGTCAGTGTCATGATAATGTATGCTGACACCGTGACACGGGCGTTGAACTGCGCTTACTGTCCTTTTTGTGGGCTTTTTGAGCCTGTCACCTGACACCTTGCCTGTCAGGGTGTCAGGATAGTATTCTGACACCCCTGTCAGCGATATCATTTTAGTCTGTGCTGACACCTGACACCCCCTTAGGTTCGCTCAAAGTGACGTTTCCCTTGCTGTCCCGAATGAATTTTTTGCTTCTGTCAATGTGACCTTTGACCGCATTTCGGCTCAGATTCATCTCTTGTACAAGCGCAGTAACCGTGGCTTGTCCGCCTGCGTCACGACATCGTGAAAAGGCCCCCTCAAGCTTTTCTTGGGCATCTTGGGCCTCCTTGTCCCTGCGCCTTTTTTGCGCATCCATGCCATCGCTTTTGTTCTTCTTCCACCGTGGCTGCTCGCCCTGGATATCGCCTAACACCCCACTGTCGTCAACGACGTGCAGTGGCCATTGGTACCACGTATCAATCGGTTTAAACCGGGGGAAGTCCCTCAGTGTGCCTTCTACCCTCCATGCGCTCACAGAATCCATGCAGGAGGCCTCCAAGGCGTCAAGCTCGTCTATGAGATTGTTCATAAGCTCCGTGGGTAGAAGCTGCCTGCAGTGGGCTCTCAGGCGGTCTATGACGACCAGATCATCTTGTCCGACGTTGTCTTTGGCACCACTGTCGTGGATGTCAAGATACTCAAGGCAGCGATCGCAACCAAGGGTGTTAAAGCGTGCTTTTCGAGCGTCGGTATCAAGCGTCAGCTCATCAAGTGACACAAGCGCATCCGCATCGCGGGAAAACACCGACGAGCCGGAGGCTCGGTTCATGGCGCTTGTATAGTTCGAGGCACCCTTACTGTAGTGGTGACAATAGATGACCGAACACCCCAGTGCCTCGATGAGGTAGTCAAGCTTCGTGCAAAACGCCGACACGTCCTCACTTGAGTTCTCGTCTCCCTGCAATACCTTGTAGATGGGATCGATGATTATCACGTCACAGCGCCGCTTTACGGCCTGTTTGACGAGGCGGTTGGTGAGTGCTTCTAATGTCACCTGCTTGCCACGCAGATCAAGACTGTGGATACGCCGTGCCTGGACAGGCGGAATACCAAGTGCTGTGTAAACTTCCTGCATGCGTCTTTTGCGCGTATCTTTCTTGAGTTCGAGATTGACATAGAGAACATCTGATGGTGTGCAGGTCCTACCGAGCCACTGTCTGCCTTCAGCCAAAGCTACGCAAAGCTCGATTAAGGCAAAGGATTTACCGGCCTTTGATGGACCAGCCAAAAGCATCTTTTCACCTCTTGCTAGCATCCCCTCGATGATAATCTCAGCCGGTGCCACGTCGTCGATGCACTCAGAGGAAAAATCTATGGCGTCTGGGATGCCGTCTCTTGTCTCGGTGCAAAAACTGAGCCATTCATCGTAGCTTGCCCTGCCAATGTTGGTAGCGACGATATACTGGCGATTGTCGCCACGCACACACCCCGGAAGGCGTGAGAGACGCGAAGGATTTTTATTGGACGGGTCCACATCAAGACCGTTTGAGGCACACGTGTCAAACACGTATTTCACACGCTCGGCGTACTGGCGTTTGTCTGTGGCATCCACACGCACGATGGCGTGCAGACTCTTGCCCCCCGAGTGCACAAGGGCGGCTATAGGCAACTCCAGCTTGCGCAAAATGGTGTTTTGCTCGTCGATGGGCATGGAGTCACTCTCGACAAGGCAGTAACGAAAGTCAGCGACATTATCGTTTCCCACACCTTTGCCATCCATGGGATTGATGCGTATCCAGGCACCGGCTTCTTTGCGGTAGTCTCCGATGACCTTGCCGGTGTCTCCCCCACAGGCGACGAGACGCTCTATGGTCTCTCCTGCCGTTATGGTGTAAAGCCCCTTGGATGCTGGCAAGAGACGCCCCTCGCGCTCGTAGGAGGCTGTGACGACACTCACATACTCGTCAGGATCAAATAGCGCGTTCAGATAGCGGGTCATTTCAGTTACAGGTTCAAAGGTGGGTTCAAAGGTGCTTTCATTGCAGACGGTGATTTGCGTCGGCTCCGGGGAGGAGAGGTTGGCAATAAGCCAGGGCGGATCATCCTTAACAATCGGCGATGACCACTCAAGGGCCTCATCACTTGCCGTACTTTCTGGTGTCCATCCCACATCACGGGCAAGCCTGTAGATCGTGGCACCGGTGACAGGCGTGGTGATAGACTCACCAAAACCCGCCCATTTGCGCTTGCACTCACCGGGGCGATAGCGTCTGGCATCACGCCTTGACCACACGTCCCACTCAGACACATCAGCACCCTCGTGATGCAGCGCCATGCCGACGTTTACCCAGTCGCTGTAGTCAAGCTCTGCGGGCTCGACGGCATCAAGGGCGCTCAGTAGCTCATCGCGGGAGTCCACGGCTCGTACACCTCCTCAGAGCGCTGAGATGTCGGAGCGTAGCTTAAAGGGTCAACACCTGCCGGTGTTCGCCAACCGTTTGACTGGTAGCGGGTGATCATGGAACTTGCTGCCTCAAACTCCCATGTGCCGACGTGCTTAAATCCCCTGCCTTCCAAAAAGCGTATCTGCTTTGGCGTGGATAGCCCGGCAGCTCTGCGAGAAGAGAGGCGATCAAGCAGCTTCGAGGCAAGGCCAGCACAGTCAACGGAGTCGGGATGGATGCCGTATTTTTCCAAGGCGTCAAGCTGCCTGGCGGATGGAGGTGCCATCTCCCAGCCAAAGGCAGGCACGTAGTTCGCCAAATCCTCTGCTTCGATTGACATCTCGAACTGCAAGGGATCGACCAGCTTTCGCTTGCGGCTTCTCATTTCCTTAAGCTGCTTGGCCAAAGCCTCCTCGCGCTGCTGTACCACATCGTCTTTTGCCTGCGCCTCGGCCACTTCGATGTCCACAGGACATCCGGCACCGGCAAGGCTTTCAGTCATCTTTTTGGCCACCTCGTCGCTTTCGCAGATGAGGTGCGCTGGGTGGCAGAGTTCATGGCGGTCAGTGTGCCACAGGAAGTCCAGTAGCAGTAGGTGATCTTTGCCCGGGGATATGCGAGTACCGCGTCCAATGGCTTGGCAATACAGGCTCCTGATCTTTGTGGGTCGAAGCATCACCACACAGTCGATGTCTGGCTGGTCATAGCCCTCAGTTAACAGCATGGCGTTACAAAGCACGTTCAGATCACCTGAAGCGAAGCGGCGCAGGATGTCTGAGCGGTCTGTGCTTTCTCCGTTTACCTCAGCGCAAGCGAAACGGCGACGCGTGAGTATCTCGGAGAACTTCTGTGCAGTTTTGATGAGGGGTAAAAACACCAACGTCTTACGTTGGTGACATCCAGCATTGACCATTTCATCAACGATCTGCTCAAGATAGGGGTCCAGTGCCGTGCCAAGATCAGCCGCCTTAAGGTCTCCCTGAGCAAGCGAAACGGCGCTCAGGTCAAGAGTAAGCGGCACAGTCTGGGCTTTGATAGGGCACAGGTAGCCTTCTTTGATGGCCTCTGGAAGCGTATATTCAAAAGCCAAGCTGTCAAAGAACTGCCCAAGGTTGCGTTTGTCACCCCTGTCGGGAGTGGCTGTTACTCCCAGTACGTTTGCCGCATCGAAGTGGTCAAGCACCTTTTGGTAGCTGTCAGATAAGACATGATGGGCCTCATCAACGATGATGGTACCGAAGCGGTCTTTGGGAAACGCCGAAAGCCTCTTGCCTCTCATCATCGTTTGCACTGAGCCCACCGTGACTGAAAACCATGAGCCAAGGGAATACTCGTCGGCTTTTTCGACCGCACACCCCAACCCTGTGGTTTTGGCTATCTTGTCAGCAGCCTGGGATAGGAGTTCTGCGCGGTGGGCAAGTATTAACACCCGCTCGCCCATCCGCGCCCGATCCTCGGCGACCTTGCCGAAGATTACTGTCTTTCCCGTACCGGTTGGCAGCACCGCGAGCGTGCGCCGCCTGCCCGCCGCCCACTCGCTTTGTATGGCACCACGGGCGGCGGATTGATAGGGACGCAGCCTTATCTCGTCCATCAAAATGCTCCCGGTGTCCACGTGACTGGGGCCTCTGAGGCGGGGGCAGATGGTGGAGCGGCGGTGCTTGCAGAAACGACAGCAGGTGCCTTGTCCGGATCCAGGAAGCGGTCGATGCTGTTGGATGTCCTCTGCTGCCCCTCCTTGTCGGTGTATGTGCGTACCTTGAGCGCGCAGTACCCTCGTGCGCCCTCTACTGCCGGCCAGTTGGGCACAAGGGGCTCACCGTGCTTTTTAAGCCCCAGCGAACGAAAGAACTGGGATAACTTCCACTCCCACTTCTTGAGAAGAAAAAGCCTTTCGGTCAGCTTTGCCTCACCGAGCTGTCCGCCGTCTACCGTGATGGACAGCTCGGCCATGTTGCACGGCGGCACCTTCTCAGAGCCGTCCCAGCGGCTTCTCATCATCTGAGTGACGGTAAAAGGATAGGTGCCAGGCGGCAGTGTTGTCCATTCGGGCTGCTCACCGTCGCTGGTGATGGGATCATCCCACTCCAGTGTCTGTGTGTCTGTCATGCTGCTTCTCCTTCGTTGTAGGGGATGGTTTCTGTTCGCGGCCTTGTTGCAAGCACCTCGTCTTTGACCTTTGACCATGCCGCGATCAAAACCGCCTTGACAAAATCTGGTGGAAACTCTGTGACGCTTTTTACCGCAGGCACATAGCCTTTGGGGTTGACTACCGAGACGATCTCGACCTCGCTGATGCCGTCGATCTCCATCAGCTGATACAGAGGCTTCAGATGCTCAGGGACGACCGGCTCAAACTTCGGCGGCGGTGATGGGGTGACAGGCGTGGCTTGAGCCGGTCGAGCCGGAGGCTGTGGCTGCGTCGGTGCCACGGGCACCTCTGTCTCTGTGGTTATCGCAGACGCTATGGCAGCATATTCAAACGGCAGCTCCTCAGGCAGATCGTGGCGGTTTTTGGCATCCCACGTTGCCGTGTGCGATGTGTACATGACACGTTTGGAGCCTCCGCGCGCCCTGGCCTTGCCGTCCTCTTTAAGGACGGTTATCTCGTAGTTGGCAAAAAGGATGGCATCAGCCCACTCCTTGAGCAGTGGAGCGGTTTTTCGTTGCAGCTTAAGTGTCCAATGATCGTAACTTCCTGACTGTTCAGGTTGCTCGATCTTTTGCAGTACCGCGTGAGCGGTCACAACCACGGTGATGTTTTGCTCGATAACATCGGACAAAAGGTTCAAAAATCGCCCAAACTCCTCGGCAAGATAGGTGTAGCCTTTTCCCCAGCCGAAATCTTCAAGGCCTGCGACCTGATGTTTGGCGCAGATGGCTTCGATACAAAGCCTTTCGGCCCAGTCAGCCGTGTCTATGACAAGTGTCTTGCAGCACTCGGGCTGGGCCTTAACCGCTGCAACTTCGGCCATGAGCATCCCCCAGCTTGTCGGAGCATCAAGCCTTGCCACGTCAAGATGTGTCGTGCCGCCCTCTGTGTCAATGAACAGCGCTTCGGGAAACTGACTGGCAAAGGTCGTCTTACCCACGCCCTCGGGCCCGTATACAAGTATCTTTTGCGCTTTGCTGATCTTTCCTTTTGTGATATTCATCAAAACTCGCCTGCCTTCCATGTCGATGTCGTATTGGACATCGTCCCGTATCCGTCCTCAATCACAATCTGACACTCGCCACCTGTAGACACGCGGGTACCGATTATCTGCATTCCTTCGTCACAAGCCCATTGCCCGAACTGAGCAAGGGTATCAACGTCAAACTGTTCTAACTTGTCAAGCAGAACAAAGCCGCATTCGGGCCTGAGCCTGCGCACGATGGCGGTTGCCACGCGCAGCTGCTCAGATGAAGCCATGCTGTCCCATCTGCGCCCGTTGTAGGTGATCTCGCCATCGGTGACACCGAGCCCCTCAAGGGGCAGGTTTGCTCCGTCAAGTAGAGCCGTCTGCTCATCTCTGATCTCATCTATCAGATTTGAGAGTTGCTGATATTCCTCTTTAAGCGCATCAGCTTCGGCCTGCGCGGTTGCCCTTGCCTGATTTGTGCGTACCTTTTCGTTTGTCATGTCGATGGCCGCAAGAGAGTCCTCGATCTCAGCAGTGGACTCGTATGTGAGTTCTGCTGCTGTCTTTTGTGCAATGGCAAGATCAGATTCAAGCCGAATCTTTTTCTTCTTTGCCTCGGCAAGCTGCGTCTCCAAGCGATCAACGTCTTGCTTTGCGGCATAAAGTAAAGACATGATGGTAGTGACCTGTTCGCGCTTTTTTTGGTTCTCGCCGTTGCGGGCAAGTATCTCTTGCTGCTGCAAGATAAGCTCGGTGGCAGACACCGGCTCATCCGGCGCGTCGGGATACGTCGGCATGTCATCTGCCGCACCCTGCTTTGTGTCACGCATACGCCCGATGACAAGGCGCTTTTCGTAGGCGTCCCTCTCACTTTTTTGAAGGTCAAAGAGATCATCTCCCACGCCTATGATGTCGAGGAGTACCTTTGCCTTGTCCTTTTCAGACAGCGCAAGAAAGCGCGGCAGGTCAAGTGCCAGTGTTTCGATAAATGAGTTCAGAAGCGTCTGCCCGGCCTTGTTGCCCGACGGGTCAATGACTTTGAGATCACTGTTCTTGCCTGCTCTTTCGACTACAAGGCCGTTTGACAGCTCCACATGAAGGGACGGAGGCGTTACTGACCCTTCGCGCTCAGGGGCAGAGGGCTTAAATCTGTCACCGCCAAGTGCCCATGCGATAGCATCGAGCACCGATGTCTTGCCCTGTCCGTTCCTCCCTCCGATAACGGTAAGCCCGGTAGACAAAGGGACTACTGAAACGGCCTTGACACGCTTGACATTTTCGGCCTGCAAGCTCGTGATTCTTACTGGTTCTGCTGTTGTATTTTGTCTGTCCATATGATAAAATCTTTTCATTCATGTGAGTATGTTCTCTCAGGTGTCGGCCCCGGTTATCGCCGGGGTCGTCGCTTATAGCCCATTGATCTGCCCTCCCTTCTCAATCAGCCCGCTCTCACGGTAAAGCGCCAAAAAGTCCTCAAGTCCCAAGACGACCACCCACGGGCAATCGTTGGCCCGATGGATGACGACGGGCATCTCGCCTGTACGGGCATCGGCCTGCGACTGGGCAAGTGCATCCCACAGGCACAGGCGCTCGGTGCGCTTGCACTCGATGTGGATGCCTGGCAGCCCAATCACATCAGCGTCACCGGATGCTCCTGAGTACTGCTGGCCACGCCTAGCACTAAAGCCGGCAGCGCGCAGTATGCTTGCCAGCTCACGCTCGCCACCGGCGCCCTTCCTTCGCGAGTTAGTCATTGGACTCTTCATTTTTCACGGAATTCACGAATGCAAGAGCAAGCCCTCTGTCAAGCATTCTGTTGCCCTCTCCGTCGCCTGCAAAAGGCGCACAGATATAGATGCGTTTCATGATGCTTTTCTTTGCCTCTCTTTGCGTTGCTTGCGCTGCTTGATAGCCAACTGGTTTTCTTGGCGTGTGACCCAGCGCAGGTTACAAACGCGGTTATCAGAGCGGATGCCGTTGACGTGGTCTACCTCAGTAGTGTTCGCCGGCCGGCCACAAAACGCCTCGGCCACAAGCCGGTGCAGGCGCGGATAAGCATCGTGCACCACGCCGCCTGCTGTCGCGTGCAGATGCACCTTAATATAGCCGTCATGCTGGGGGCGCTCAGCTAAGATGCGCTTTGTACGCTTGTTCCTCACGCGACCTGAGCGGCAGACCTGGTAGTAGTCCGCCCAAAAGCCTTGGAGGTCATACCAGCGCCTCATAAGCCTTGCGCCTGCCTGCGGCGCAGTCTGTGTATACGCCGGTAGGCCTCGGTATTGCAAGTGGGGCATAGATGCACCCCACCGTGGGCATACCAACCCATTGAGCGCAACAGGCGATTTAAAGATTGCTTGCTCAAGTCGCTACAAAGGTCGCATGTGTCCAGCAGACACTCGTCACACAGTGCTTGTATCTCGTACATTGTCATCCTTTTCTCTAACCTCTCTAGTACTCTAGTAGTACCCAATAGGTATCCCACGAGCTTAGCGGCCTTAAAGGTGCCATGATGGCCGTGAATATAGGTGACCCCAGGTTGGAACCCAGCGTCACCTAGCGCCGTATCAGGGTCTATACCGCTGTAGTCGCAGCCTGAGCAGCAGGGGACTAGCACGGGCTTTGTCGTGGGTATTGCGCATCACCACCACACCACCACATCCATCGCCCCCTGTGAGTGGTCTACCACCACGCCAGCGCCGAAGGGAGTGTCAACGTATGTCCCATACGCCCAATCACTCGGCAGTGCCACGGCCACTAGGCCGTCGACCACGCCTATACCGTCGCCTCTGTCGGTGATTGGTGCGCCTACGGTGGCAAGACCGAGAGCGGCGTGTGTGGTGCCTAGGGTGGCGGGGTTATACCAAGATACCCTGAAGCTGTTAAAGCTGGTCACGCCCATCGGGCGAAACCAGCTGGCATCTTCATAGGCCGGTGCTGCGCTTACCACAGGCTCAGGCTCAGGTTCGGGGATGACCACCTCGCGGGGGGTTGGCTCAGCAAGCTCTGATTCGGGGGCCGGGGTATCTTGAGGCACGTAGCCCTCGATGACGGCCAGTTCAGGGGCCTGGTCGGTGCGGTGGCCCAAAGAGAGGACTAAGGCAACGACCGCCAAGGCAGTAAGGACGCAGGCGAGGGCTCCTAGGGTGCGTGTCATGGTGCGGAGCTGCGGTTTCATTGGTGGGCCTCCAGCCACTCGATTGCACGTGCGATGTTGAGGCGCTTTTGGCGGCCAACTCGGATGTGCGGCAGAGGGTCGCGCTGCCTGCGCATATACTCAACCAGCGTGTTCTCACCGATGCCAAGCGTCTTCGCGGCCTCGTGTGCACTCTGGTATATGGGCACATCTGGATGCAGTTGTATGGTCAGAGGGGTGGTCATGTCCTTGCGCCATTGAGAGACCTTGCCCCGTAGGCAGGAGTGATGACCCGACACGGCACTGACAGGGGGCTCATGTGGCACCGCCGGGGCGTTCGGGGGTGAGTACTTGCCCCGATAGGTCGCTCACACCCATGACCTCGCCGAGCGAACACCGAAAGAACCCCGCGATTGCAACGAGCTTTTTGGCTGGTATGTCCCTTCGTCGAGCCTCCCAGTTGTTGATGGTGCCGAGACTCACGTCGATCTCCCGCGCGAGCTTCTCCTGCGAGATGCCGCAACTCTCGCGGAGCTTCTTGAGATTGTTGCCTAGTATTTGTTCCATTCACCGACCCTCCAGAAGATATAAGTCTCTGTTGGTGCAAGGGGAACTATACACCACAATATTTTATATTGCAAGTGCTTTTTATAAGTTTTTGTGTACATTCTCTTTACAGGCTGTTAAACTACTCTGCGCAGGCTTAGAGAAATGAGGTTAAAATGAAAAACACGAACAACAAGCCCGCAGTGGTATTCAAAGATAAAGAAACAGGGCGCAGGCTTGCTGAGGCTCGGGTGGCGAAGGGCTACACGCAAAAAGAAATGGCAGAAATGTTCTGCATATCGCAACCTGCCTACCAGAACTACGAGTATGGGCGGGAGATGAAATCCGTCATGATAGTCAAGGTCTGCGCCGTCTTGGAGTGCTCCCCGGAGTGGCTACTTGGTGTCGAAGGAGAGGGACAGCACCTCCCCCCAGAGAGTAAGCTGCTGAAAGACCTCAAGGCGGCGTTTGAACTACTGAACGGAAAGGGGCAACAAAAGGTAGTCGGGTTCGCAAGGGACATGGCGCGTATTTCCGAATACGTGCGCATCCCCAAAAGTAGCCTGCATAATAATTCCGTTTCCAGGATTGCGTGATGATTTGGACAAGGAGGAGTAACAATGGCGATATATCGAGACAAGGCGATACCGAGAATTAACGCTCTCACCACGAAAGCTGTCAACGAGAAGTGGCAAGAGGCAGACACACGCAAGATTGTCCAGCGGGTGCTTACCGATATGCTCGGCTGGGACGAATTTGAAAATCTTACGGCTGAGTATCAGATTCGCGGTCAGTATGCTGACATCGTTATTCAAGCTAACGGCAGCTTTTATGCCGTGGTAGAGATTAAGCAAATTGGAGCCAAACTCAACGAACGTCATATACTGCAGGCGTCAAATTATGCTATCAACGAGGGGGTCGAGTGGATATTCCTGACCAATGGCAATGTTTGGCAAGCCTACCGTATCGTCTTTGATGACAAGACACCGAGCACTCAGCATGTCTTTTCTGTGCAAATTAATGACCCCGATCTCAAACCTGCTCCAAAGTCCGAATTGCTCTATCTTCTCTCTGCTGAGGCACGTCGCAAAGACGAACTCGCGGATTACTACGACCGCCGTGTAGCCCTGTCGGGACAAAACCTCGCCTGCAAGATACTGAGTGATTCGATGCTAGACAAAATCCGCTTCGCAATAAAGGCGGATACCGGATACAAAGTTACCAACGCAGAGCTTGCCGGGGCTTTGTTAGAGCGTCTATTTCGGCCAGAAGCTGCACCAGATCGCTGTGATGCGATCATCAAAAAGATCGGCACAAAGAAGACTGGGCGTATCAGAACTAAGGCCCCTGCGGTTAATACTGGTGCCACAGAAAGCCAGATGACTGCGAAGCCTGATAAAGAAAGTAACAAAGAGACAGACGCAGGGAAGGAGCCCTATGGGTATCTATAAGACCAAGGCTGGCTACCGCGTACAGGTTGATATAGGCGCGCTCCCCAATGGCAAGCGCGACCGCAAGACCGCGGTATGCAAGACCCTCAGAGAGGCCAAGCAAGCCGAGGTTGACCTTTTGATGCTCAGGCGCGATCTTCGGGGACATTCAAACCGTGTTACGTTATCTGCCTACATTGACGATTACTTCATGCCCGACAAGCAGGCTATTTTGCGCAAGAACACCATCGCTGGCTACAGGCGCGACATAGAGCTGAGGATTCGTCCGGCCTTCGGAGGGTGCCTGATAGGCGACCTGACCCATGCAGGGATACAGAGGATGCTCAGCTCCTGCCCGACAAAAAAGACGGCTACCAATGCTCGTGACACTCTGCGTTGCATCCTCGCACATGCAAAGGACAACGAGCTGATTGTCTATAACCCCGCCGCCGGGCGCTTTAAGATGCCGCAGGAGACCGTCAAAAAGGAGCAGTTTGGCGAGTGGGTGACCACGTTGGCCGAGCATGTAGAGATAATCAAAAAAGCTGATGACATCGAGACGCGCGCCCTACTGGTGCTGGGGCTGTGCTTCGGTCTTCGCAAGGGCGAGGTACTGGGACTTGATTGGGAGGATGTTGATTTTACATCCCGTACCTTGCGCATAGAGCGGACATACACCTACACCCTCGGCGCTCCCGACCTTACTCCGCCAAAGACCGAGGAATCCCGTAGGGCGATCCCCATGACTGACTACGCCTACGGCCAGTTACTAAAGCTCAGGGAAGGCGGCGGGGTCACGCATGTCTTTGGCCCCGTCGCCGCACACGGCAACCGCCGCATGTCGCCTAAAAGGGCGACCGACTTACTTGTGAGGTTCAGGAGGCGCAACCCAGAGCTGCCCCACCTTACGATGACCACCCTGCGCCACTCGTTTGCGACTGCTGCCATCCGCTCAGGAATCAACGTCGCCAGCATCTCTAAATGGCTTGGACATGCCGATGTGACTACCACGTTAAACCGTTATGTTAGACCCCTGCTTGTTAACCTAAAAGAGGACGCAAAAGTGCTAGACGAGGCGTATTGCAGGGCTGCCAGTGGCGCATAAAATCACACATAATAATACGCTAGCATGGCACACAATGGCACACGCGAGATATAAAACCGCAGGTCAGGGTGCCTTTTTCCGGGGTTCGAACCCCCGACGGCCCACCATAGTTTTTGCAGGTAGATGGCACTATTGAATGAGCATCAATTATTCTAAATAAGATAACCGGTTACATCCGGTTACATCTCTACCCTGTATTGACCTATCTGAGCGCGCTCCGCGCCTTCAGGCGTAGGCGGTCTGCGCAAGCCAAGAAAGCGAGGAGAGGATGACTGACTGCATCTTTTGCAAAATTGCCCATCATGAAATCCCGGCTCAAGTGGTTTATGAGAACGATGATGTCATTGCCTTTGAGGATCTTAACCCACAAACCCCTGTACACACGCTGCTGATTCCCAAGCGCCACTATGACAACCTTAGTGACGATATAGACGAGGCTTTGCTGGGCAAACTGTTTGCTGCTGTACCAACGGTCGCCCGTCTCAAGGGTATTGAGCAAAGCGGCTATCGTATCATCGCCAATACCGGCGCTCACGGCCGCCAGACCGTCTATCACCTGCACATACACATCCTTGGCGGTACCAGCCTGCCCATCTCAATGGGCCCGGCCGATTAGGCCCCCGCCTCTTTTGGAGCGCCTGATACCAACGGTCAGCGGCAATCCTGCTGGGATAGCTGCCGCCCAACCAATCTAAAACGCAGTTTGGCGCGCGCGAGCATTGCGCTTTGGGTGACCCGTGCTACATTAAACCTGCGACCATCCCCCGCAATCTCTTTCAGCGCCGGCGCCTAGAGCGCGCCCTGCTTTATTTCACCTTCTACAGATAGGTTTGCCTATGGTTTCACAACAGAACGCGCAAACGAACGCAGCAGACAGCGCCTTAGCCGCAGCCTCATGCCAGCAGGAGAATGCCGGTGAGGAAGTGTGTCCCATCAAGGTTCTGGTAATTAACTCAGGATCATCCTCACTTAAATACCAACTGGTTGATATGGCCACCGAGACGGTTATTACCAAAGGCATCTGTGAACGTGTTGGGGCTGATGACAGTTTTCACAAACACGGTATTGACGCTGATGAACGGGTAATAAGTGTGTATCTTCCCAACCATTATGAGGCGGTCAAGGCGGTGTTGGAAGTGTTAACTGATGCTCAGATTGGCGACATTGAGAGCCTGGAGGAGATAGCCGCTATTGGACACCGCGTGGTACACGGTGGCGAGTATTTTTCCGCATCGGCCCTGATTACTGATGAAGTGCTTCAACTTATCCAGCGCTGCTCGCCTCTGGCCCCGTTGCACAACCCTGCGGCGCTGGCCGGTATCCGGGCTTGTCGGGAGCTGATGCCGGACAAATTGCAGGTTGCGGCGTTTGACACGGCCTTTCATCAAACCATGCCGGCCAAAGCCTATATGTATCCGCTGCCCTATGAGTTGTTTGTGCGCCATCGTATCCGCCGCTATGGCTTTCATGGCACGTCGCATCGCTACATTGCTGAACGAGCGGCGGCGCTGCTGCAAAAGCCGCTGATTGACCTCAAGCTGATAACCTGTCATCTGGGCAACGGCTGCTCAGTCGCCGCTATTGACCACGGTTTTTCTGTGGACACCTCCATGGGCTTTACCCCTCTTGAGGGCCTGATGATGGGTACCCGCTGTGGCAGTATTGACCCAGCCATTGTTACGTATTTGGTTGAGGAGCTGGATATGAGCGCCCAGGAGGTCAGCGATCTGATGAACAAACAGTCTGGCCTGTTGGGCATCTCTGGCCTGTCCAACGATCTGCGCGACATCCGCGCTGCCACCGAGGCCGGCAATGAGCGCGCCGCGCTTGCGTATGAAATGTATTCACATTCCGTCAAAAAATACATTGGCTCTTATGTCTTTGCGCTGGGTGGCGTTGATGCCGTGGTATTAACGGCCGGAGTGGGAGAAAACTGCGACCGGATGCGCAGGATGATCTTTCAGGGTTTGGAGAGCCTGGGCATTTTTGTGGATCAGAAACTTAACAGCGAGCGCGGCTTTGAGCGCGTCATTTCTGAGGAGCGTTCTCAGGTTAAGATAATTGTTATCCCCACCAATGAAGAACTGATGATCGCCCGGGACACCGCCTATATCTACGCCCAGGTGAGCGCTGAGGTGTGCTGAGGCCCCACAGGGGAGAGAGAAGAGCAAACAGGGAGCCATAGGCAAACCATGCCGCTCACACACCAGGGCGGTTCGCCCACGGTGACGATAGCCCCTTTGAAGGTTACCTCCCAGGGCAGGCTCCAGGAACCGGCCATGCGCGCCTCAGGGGAGGGTTCGCCCAACAACCCATCGCAGGAGCCCAAGGGAAGGCTACAAAACTATCCACTGTGCGCCCTTTTGGGTGTAACCGAGAGTGAACATAAAAAACCCCCAGCCACAAGGCCGGGGGTTTTTCGCAACCGAAAATCCGGTATACGGGGTTTTGGCTAC
>JAITRZ010000025.1 GCA_031288185.1 Coriobacteriales bacterium | reverse complement strand
ACTGGAGACTGGTGAATGTTACCTTTGATGAGAGAAACAAACTCTTGAGCCTGCGCATCATAAACACACAAGACACACATGACTTTGCAGACTTTACTGACTACAGCAAGGCATCCTATACCCTTTTCTACAGTGAAGGTGCCATCAACCTCTCTCCTGCAAACTACACCATTAACCTCACGAGCCCTCAAGGCTATCCTACCGTACGCTACTTCAGCGCTAGTGATGCCTCTGCAACCTGGAGCCTTAACCCCGGCACTACCGGCGCTACGCTGGCCTCATCATCAGGCACAAATGTCTCTGTATCTATCCCCGTGGGTGCTACCGGCACCGCCACCCTTACCTCAGATGCCTACACCATAACCTTTAGTGTCCAAGCTGCCCGTGCGCCCTCTTCAAGCCTTAAGCGTGGTGATACCTTCTATGCTTCAGGCTTTGACTGGCGTATTCTGTACAAGGCCAGCAACTCTGATGTACTGGTCATAGCAGAACACATCATTGATAACCAACAAATCAACGCCACTTCCACCGACTGGGACACTGACATCCGCTGGGATGGTAGTGACCTCAGAGCGGCCCTTAACGGTAGCACCTATCCCTACAGCTACGACAACCTCACAGACATCAAGGCAAAGATACTTGATACCACCCTCTATACAAGAATAGGTGCCATCGACACGCGCACCGCTCCCTATAAGACAGGAGGCACCTCTGACAGCGGCCACAACGGCTACAAAGAACTCATCAACCAAAAACTCTTCCTCTTAAGTGAAGAAGAGGTGTTTCGCACCATTGCCAACTCCTACGGCACCACTAACGTTGCAAGCCTGGATCTTACCAAGAACCTCTATGGCCCAAGTGTTGTCCTCTTTGCTGATGCCAACGCACGAAAGACCTCCGGGGCAAGCCCGTACTACTGGCTCCGCTCTCCGCGCCACCACCCTAGCAACGCCGCCAGGGTTCAATACTCTGCGGGCATAGTTGATAGTCTTGGCGTGAACAACGCAAACGGCGTCCGCCCCGCTTTTCGCATGAATCTAGCGTAGCATAAGACAATTAGCGGAAACCACTCGCTTGTACCGCTCGCGAAGAGGCGAGCGCACTCCCCGCGTAGGCGTTGCCCATGGCGGGGAGTGCGATCCTATAAAGGGAACGGGATACCTGTACTGCCACCATAGAAGTTGTCGTTAGGATTGTGCCAGGCTTTTACTTTCAATCTGTCTCACGTTTTGGGGAAGTGGCTTCATCCCCGGTTACATGAGGAGCTGCCTAACTGCGTTTCTGTACCTGGCCTGCATCGTTAGCTATGTGGTCTATCACTTAGCGCTTTGACATACCGATATTCCGGACAGCCCACCTCTCCATCACCCTGCGAGCAAGCGCGGCAAGGAGGTACTGTCCCCATCAACTCATCTACAGGTGCCGCATTGCCGCCGCCTCTGTCAGGCATGGTTGCGATAAAATAGTTGCCGTAAGGTTTCAGCCTCAGACGCAAGGACTATCTCAATCGCCCTGCTCTCAGATGGAGGGGCTGCCCCTTGGGCCGTGTGTGAGCTGGCGAGCTTTACGAGCCTTGCTTGCCAGACGCAAGGGTCGTCTTGGATCTTTTTGCCTCTGCCCTACGGGCACAGCCCCAGCCGCAGACGCGAGGGCCGTCTGCAGGCAACTTGCCGCTGCTCTATCGGCAGACAACCAGGCCCAGGCAACCAGAAAGGATTCACCCATGTCAGGTCACTCAAAATGGGCCACTACCAAGCACCGTAAGGCAGCCCAGGACAAGAAGCGTAGCGCTATCTTTTCTAAACTGTCACGCAATATAACCGTAGCCGCTAAGGAAGGCGGAGACCCCAACCCGGATAACAACGCGGCACTGGCCGCCGCTATTGCCAAAGCAAAAAGCTATTCACTGCCCAAGGACAAGATTGATTCTGCTATCAAAAAAGCATTTGGCAGCGGTTCGAGCGCTGCCGCCTATGAGACCGTTGTGTATGAGGGTTACGGGCCAGCGGGCGTGGCTGTCTATATTGAAGCTCTCACTGATAATCGCAATCGCACGGCGGCTGACGTGCGCAGCGCCTTTACCCGTTTTGGCGGCAATCTGGGTACCTCCGGTTCAGTGGCCTATCAGTTTGAGCGCAAGGGTCAGATAATGGTGGACAAAGACCAGCAGCCTGACGAGGATGAGTTCATGCTGGTTGTGGCCGAGTCAGGCGGTAGTGACTATGAGGATGCTGAAAGCGAGTGGGTGGTCTTTACCGCTCCCGGCGAGCTTGCCCAGGTCAAAGACGCGCTGGAGGCGGCCGGCATCCAAACCAAAGGCTATGAGCTGGTGATGGAGGCCACAACACTGGCCATGGTAGACATCGGACAGGCTCGCTCAGTGCTGCGACTGGTCGACAGGCTCGAAGAACTAGAGGATTTGCAAAACGTTTATCACAGCATGGAGCTAACCGAGGAGTTGGCGGCGGCGCTTGATGAATAAACACGCTGTCTGGTGGCTGGCGACAGGCAACCGTAAGAGGGCTGGTGCCACCCTTCGGCATGGCAGAAAACGTCTGTCTCCGCTGGCGACAGGCGACCGTGAAAGGGCTGGTGCCACCGGGTTAACAGCTCTGAAAGGTAAACGGAACCAGAGATGAGACTGGTGAAGGCCAGGGTTGTTGCAGTTCTTGAAAATGATGATGACGTTCAGCACCTTCTTGTGCGCTATCCGGTCGCGGACAGAGGACGGTCGGCCGAGCTGAAGTCTCTGACCGAAAGAGAGGCCCTGAACTCCACTCCTAACCAGGGCGACTGCCAAGCCGCAGAACCGCTCCTGACTAAGCCGGAAGCCCTAACCGAAACGAAGGCCCTGAACTATCTGGCCCTGAACCGTACCTGCGCCTCCGGTGATGAAGTGCTTATTAACACAACCGGTCTTGACCTGCGCCTGGGTACCGGCGGCCTGGCTTTTGTGCTGCCCACTTCTGCGCTGGAGCTGCCAGCACACACTCTGACGGGTACGGGCGGCCACATCATCAAGCTGCGTTATACGCCTCTGCAGCGAGAATGCGCGACGGTTGAAGAACAGGGCTCGCGCTTTCACGACCTCCTCAAACGGGCTGATTCACTCCAGGGGTTGCCAGTTGTTTGTTGTGAGCTGCATTCGCAAATGCCACTGGTAGCGGCGGCGGCTCGACAGGTGCGCCCGGACGCGCGTATTGTCTATTGCATGACTGATCAGGCGGCGCTCCCCCTGCCACTTTCAGACCTTGCGCGACACACGCGGGCGGTTGGTATGATTGACAGCACCATCTCTTGCGGCCAGGCCTTTGGGGGAGAGTTAGAAGCGGTTAATACGTACAGTGGCCTGTTGGCGGCGCGCTCTGTGGCACAGGCAGATGTGGCTATCGTTGCGCCGGGACCGGGCAGTGTGGGTACTGGCACCCGGATGGGTCACAGTGGCGTAGGGCAGGGTGAAGCGCTCAATGCCGTTTCTGCCTTGGGCGGCCAGGCAGTGGCAGTACTGCGCGTCTCCTGGGCCGACGGCCGTTTGCGTCACCAGGTACTCAGCCATCACAGCGTGGTGGCCCTGGGGCACGTTA
This sequence comes from Coriobacteriales bacterium, assembly GCA_031288185.1. Taxonomy (GTDB): domain Bacteria; phylum Actinomycetota; class Coriobacteriia; order Coriobacteriales; family UBA8131; genus JAITDU01. Next base: position 6,983 of record JAITRZ010000025.1, on the reverse strand, counting down.
GTCTGGCACCGGCGCGTGTTGCTCTGCCCGCCAGCCTGAACCCTCGTCGCCGTCAACAACTCGAAGAGGCCCTGGACGTTGCCGGCCTGCGCCAAAAACACAATTTCAGCTATGTGGAACTCAATCCGGAGCGTATCGACCTGCGTGGTATTGCCGTAAAAACGATGGGTCGCGACCGTCATCAGGATCCAGAGTTTTTTGCTGCGGCATTTGCCGCTGGCATTCTGGCCGCTCGTTTGTTGCCAGACGCTGAGGGCTAACCTGACAGGCGGATACGGACATGGCGTTACTCACCAAAGCTCTGGATGAATACCTGGTTTGGCTGCGGGTTGAGAAGGGTGCGGCTCCGGCGACAGTTGAAGCCTATGAGCGTGACCTGCGGCGACTGATCCACTATCTTGCGCAGGAGAGAATAGTTGAGCTTGATGCGTTACGCTATCCGCAGGTGCTGGACTATCTGGAAGTGTTGGCCGCACAAAATCTGGCGCCGGCGTCAGCTAAACGCGCGGTGGCGGCTATTAAAGCCTTTCTGGGCTTTTGCCTGCGCGAGGGTTTAACAAAGGTCAATACTGCCGCCTACATGCGATTACCCAAGGTAGAGAGAAAGCTGCCGGACAGTCTGGGTATTGAGCAGGTACGGCGCATTTTTGAGCAGGCGCCCGCTGATACGCCTGCTGATATACGCGATCAGGCGATTTTAGAAGTGCTGTATGGCTGTGGCCTGCGCGTGAGCGAGCTGGTGAATTTGGACATGACCATGGTATTTCTTAAGGACGATTTTCTGCGTGTTTTTGGCAAGGGCTCCAAAGAGCGGCTGGTGCCGATAACCGGTGCCGCCCTAAGAGCCCTAGGTGTTTACCTGAGCAGCGGGCGCCCCTTTCTCCATCCAAAGAAAACGCTGGCTCCTGTTGATGGCAGCGCGGTGTTCTTAAATTGTCGCGGTTGTCGTCTTAGTCGCCAGGGCGTATACGATATTGTAGCGGCGGCAGGCCGGCGGGCCGGTATCGCCAAATTGCACCCACACAGTCTGCGTCATTTCTACGCCACTCACCTACTGGAAGGCGGCGCTGACCTGCGCTCCATACAGCAACTGCTGGGCCACGCTGACATCTCGACCACTGAAATCTATACACAGGTCAACCAGGTGCACGCACGAGAGGAGTATTTGAGCACGCATCCGCGCGTTCGTTGTAAGCCGGATCCTGCCTGAAAGCTCTGGCGCGCAAGAGGCAAAAAGAGGGCGCTGCACCGCCGCCGCACTGGATACTCCTTGAGAGTTCTGATGCTTGCCAGAAGGCTGCTTACCTGAAGGCACTGACCGCCGTCAGACAGTCCAAAGGCGCCACTATATCGTAGCGCAAGCAGGCAAGACGTATCTCCATGTCAAGGATGCGCAAAAATCTCACCATCCTCAACCGTGAAATCAACGCCCTGCAAGACGGCGGTATCCCTAAATGACTTCTGTAGACCGGCTACGGCAATCGCTGTCACGTTACACCGCCTCTGTCGCCTCTGTCGCCGAGTTTTTCTGAGATGTCGCGGTTGAGCCTCTTGCGCCAGTTTTCTGTATAGGTTTGAGTATTTTGCAGAAGTTCATCGCAAAAAGCGGCTACATCCTGGCCCGTTACTTCAAGCACCGGTTTACCACTTGCTGCGCCTTCCTCAAACAGTTCGATAAGGTCGTAGTGGATTTTCATCATATCGTAGCCCGCGCCCGCCGCGAACATCCACATATGGTTCTGGATTTTTTTGAAGACAAGGCGATAATCCTTCGGCAGCGCTTCTACGCGCGCCATCTGTTGCCGATATTCACGTTTTTCCCTGAGCATTCTGGGTATATTAAGGTAGTTGTTAAAAAAGTCACCCATTGTGATCGCCTTCCCTTGCGTGACGGTTGTCTTTCTACTGAGTTCCTGATGCGGCGAAGCTCATTTTTCCCATGTCGTCGCGTGATGTCATGAGCGTATGTTTCTTCCTGGCCGATTATTTCAAGGACACCGCGCTCTAAGGTTCCTTTTAGCATCTTAGCAGGATTGTTCAAGGTACATCCATCCCGTTCCTGACACGCATCGTATGCAGTGATACTTACTACTGGTACATAGTAGCACTACATAGCTAGAGGAGTCAACAAGGGATAGTTTGTCGTGTGGGAACATACGTAAGAACGCGCGCTCCTGCACGCTTGCCCGCGCCTGTGCTATACTGTGTGCTGTTAGAACAAACAGATAAGACAGGCATCGAGACAAGGCACCACCAAGACAGGCATCACAACACGCAATCTGAAAGGAGTAAAACATGCAACAAATTTCGCCGGGGGGGGGGGGCTCATGGCTTAGCTCTCCTCCAATCATCCCAACACCACCGCACGACCCCACGTTTCAAAGGTTTCTGCGCGCTGCGCGCTTTCCCAAATCCCCCGCTAATAAACAAAAAAATAACACTAAAGGCTTCGCCCTCGTGGAACTCATCGTTGTTATCGTTATCCTGGGCATCCTGCTCGCCATCGCGATACCGGCGCTGACGGGTTATATACAAAAGGCAGAGAATGAGCAATACATCATTGAGGCCAAGACCCGCATGACAGCAGTACGGGCCATCATCAGCGAAAGCTATGGAGAAGGGATGTTCAATACGCCTGCCGCACAGGATTACATTGAAGATGGTTATACAGGTGATTACTGGCTCAACCTGTCAGGAAATAAAAAGATGTGGCATATGGTTGGTACAGAATTGTATGGAGATGGTCGTCTTGTTGCGAGGGAGGCTTCAAAACTTATCGGCGTGTCTTACCCATCGGCAAACTTTGACTCTTCTCAAACCTGGGGATTTCACGTTATCGGATCAAAGAACCCCGAGACAACATTGCTCAATGCGGATGGCTTCGTTTATTTTCTGTGGCAAGAAGGTGAGACCAATGACCTAAGCAAGCCTCTCATAATTGTTACCTACAAAATGAACCAATGTAACATCAATGCATACCTAAGCCCGGTGGCCCATGAATGGCAAAGAGTCAACTGGGTGCTCATGAGGACGCCCTACAACGCTGATGCGGAGTATGAGGTCTATCGCGTCCAGAAATAAGTGATAGGGAATAGGGGCTCCTGTCCACCGCTACAGTTGCCATCTTAGAGATTCCGCTCGAACAGACAAGCCTTTTGCTCTTGTGCCTGTCCTTTGAACGCGAGCACCGAGGACACGACCCCGTCCTCCTTGTCCAACACCGTCTCCTTGCCAGACCTGCCTTCTCAGGCAAGGGTTTCGCCGCGCATCCGCCGCGCCACGATGGATACCACATCGTACCTTTCTCTGCTTAGTATGAAAAAGAACCCCATGAAAAAGAAATCAAAAACCGCTTGACGGGGCCACATCAGCAGCCTATAATATAAACACATGCTTAATCGTTAAAGGAGTGGATGAGATCATGCAGCCCAAAGCTATGCCCAGAGACGACGATGCGCTCTGTTCCTGCGCCGTTCTTCACGAGGATATAATCCGGCAGGTACGGGCGGGGCTTTCCGGCGACGAGCAACTGCGCAAGGCAGCGGAGATGTTTAAGGCGGTGAGCGATCCAACGCGACTGAAGATAATCAACGCGCTTATCCTGGCCGAAATGTGCGTTTGTGACATCGCCGCGTTGATGGATATGACCCAGCCCGCTGTATCGCACCACCTGAAGGTGCTGCGGCAGCTTCATCTGGTCAAATACCGCAGAAAAGGTAAGGCCGTTTACTATCAGCTTGATGATGAACACGTCCATAACGTGTTTTATCAAGGGCTGATGCACGCAAACGAACAGTAAAGGAGTGCGCCCCCCCATGCAACCCCCCACGCAAACCAAAACCTATCTTCTTAAAAACCTGTGTTGCGCACACTGTGCCGATGCCATTGAGCGCGAAGTGAGCGCGCTTGCCAGTGCGCAAGGAGCACAGGTTGACTATCCAAACAAAACCATCACCGTCACGTTTGACGTGGACGAAGAAACGATGTTCAACTCCATAGCGACCATCGCGTCTGAAATTGACGAGGATATCGTCACTCAGGCAATTACTCAGACAATCTAGCAGGAGGACAGAACAATGGAGTCTACCGTCCACAAAGAGTACATCCTTGAGGGTCTTTGCTGCGCAAGCTGCGGGGACAAAATGCAAAGGAGAATAAGCAAATTAGAAGGCGTAAACTCCGCCTCTGTTGACTTTGCCCTGCAAAAGCTGTCGCTTGACGTTAGCGACGCTGGCAAACTCGGCACGATTTTTACCGAGGCGGGACGCATCATTAAGCAGTATGAACCCGCTATTGTTATATCAGAAGCGGCGGCGGTACAAAAACCAACCCACAAAAAGGCATCACTTGATCAAGGCGAAATCCTCAATTATGTTCGCCTGGGGCTGGGCGCGGCTTTGTTTGCTGGTGGGATGCTTATTGAACTTCAGGAGCTGCCCCGGCTTTTTTTGTTTCTCGCGGCTTATCTTCTGGTTGGTGGCGATGTCTTGTGGGGGGCGTTAAAGAACATATCCAAAGGCCAGGTGTTTGATGAAAACTTTCTGATGGGCATTGCGACCATTGGCGCGTTTGCCATCGGCGAATATCCAGAAGGCGTTGCGGTTATGCTCTTTTTTCAGGTAGGGGAGATATTTGAGCATATCGCGGTGGGACGCTCCCGCAGATCCATCACCGCCCTGATGGACATTCGCCCTGATTTTGCCAATCTCAAAGTTGGCGACACCCTCCAAAGGCTCTCACCCGATGAAGTTGAAGTTGGTGCCTTGATTGTTGTCAGACCCGGCGAGAAGATACCGTTAGACGGCACGGTCACCGAGGGGCACAGTGCTCTTGACACCTCCGCGTTGACGGGTGAATCCCTGCCGCGCGACGTTGAGCCGGGCGATGAAGTGCTTTCCGGTTCGGTCAACAAAAACGGCCTGTTGACCATTCAGGTAACCAAGGCGTTTGGCGACTCCACCGTCTCAAAGATTCTGGAGCTTGTGCAAAACGCAAGTTCGCGCAAGTCGAAAGTTGAGAACTTTATCACAAAATTTGCGCGGTACTATACGCCAACCGTGGTGCTGTCGGCAGTCGCGCTCGCGATTATCCCACCGCTTGTCATTCCCGGTGCCGCGTTTTCTGAATGGTTTTCCCGCGCGCTCGTTTTCCTGGTTGTGTCCTGTCCCTGCGCCCTTGTCATCTCAATTCCATTGAGCTTCTTTGGTGGTATTGGCGGTGCGTCGCGCAACGGCATACTGGTTAAGGGCAGCAACTACCTTGAAGCCCTAAACAACGTGGACACCGTTGTGTTTGATAAAACGGGGACGCTGACTGAGGGCATCTTCACCGTAACGGATAGTATTCCCGCAGATGGTTTTACGGCTGATGAACTGCTGTCCCTTGCCGCCCGCGCTGAGAGCATGTCTACCCACCCAATTGCCGCTTCCATTCGCAAGGCATACGGCCTGCGCGCGACCGTTACAGGTGATATTGAGGAACTTGCGGGCTTTGGCGTGCGGGCAAACATTGATGGCCAAACGGTGCTTGTGGGCAATGCCGGGCTGCTTGATGGAGTCGATTTTCCCTTCGAGGATACCTACGGCACGGTTGTTTATGTTGCGGTTGATGGCATATTTGCGGGACGCCTCATCATTGCCGACACTGTTAAACCTGACAGCAAACAGGCAATTTCTGCGCTTAAAAAGGCCGGTGTCAAGAAAACGGTCATGCTCACGGGGGACAGTCAAAAAACCGCCCAAAGCATAGCCACCGAGCTTTCTTTGGATGATTACCGCGCCGAGCTTTTGCCTTATCAAAAGGTTGAAGCGCTTGAAGCGCTGGAGCGAGACAAAACAGGCAAAGGAAAACTCATATTTGTTGGCGACGGAATAAATGACGCGCCTGTACTTGCCCGCGCCGACGTTGGCATCGCAATGGGAGGTGTTGGTTCTGACGCGGCGATCGAAGCCGCTGATGTGGTACTGATGACCGATGAGCCTTCAAAAATTGCGGCGGCGATAAAAATTGCCCACAAGACAAAGTCTATCGTGTGGCAAAACGTCATCTTTGCCCTTGGGGTAAAGGGGATAATCCTGGTTCTTGGCGCGTTGGGACTCGCAAGTATGTGGGCGGCGGTGTTTGGCGATGTAGGCGTTGCCGTTATCGCGATTCTAAACGCCATGCGGGCGATGAGGGTGGTGGAGGCGTAGCAGCACAGTGGTAGCACGGTGCGGTGAAGGGGACGGCCAAAAGAGGGGAGGACTTCTGCTGTCCGCCCCTCTTCATGGTTTGGTGCATGAGGCTCTGTCAACTTCTGGCGCAGCGCTTTGTTGGCTCCGCTTCCTTTAAGTGATGGATTCTTGACGCGACAAAGTTCCATTTTTCCCAAAACCGCCGCAGTTCTTTGCGCCCTGCCTCATTGAGGGTAAAGAACTTTCTGGACGGTCCCTTATCAGACGGCCTTTTTGTTATGTCTACCCATTGGTTTTTCTCAAGTCGCAACAGGATGGTGTAGGTTGTGCCGTCCACCACATCAGTAAATCCAAGCGCATTCAGTCGCCGTGTGATTTCATAGCCATATGTTTCTCCCTGCCCAATTATTTCAAGGACGCAGCCCTCTAAGACCCCTTTCAGCATCTCAGTAAGATTGTCCAAGGCAACCTCTTCCCATCCATTGCGCGCATTGTATGAAGTATCACTTACTACTAGCCCATAGTAGCACAGTACCCAATCCGCAAGATAACGGGTTGAACAACTCAGGGGCGCGTCATTGTGAGGCGCCGATACTCGGCACGCTTTTGTGACCATGGCCCCGTCTCTCTGACATACGACAGGCCGCCAGGTAGCACCAGGCCGCAGCCTGGCCGCCAGGAAACACGACAGCGCAAGGACACAAAGTAAAAAAGCTAAAAAGTAACAAACTCAATTTCCTGCATCTTTCTCACTCTCTTCTGTTGACTGTCCCCTTGGGGGACATGATAGCGTGTGATAGCTTTATGCAA
>JAITRZ010000024.1 GCA_031288185.1 Coriobacteriales bacterium | reverse complement strand
TTTGTGCGGGTTTGTTTACTGATGTTTGCTGCTGCTATAAAAGTAGCGGTTATTCCTCCGAGTACTAAGGCTAAGATAAGTAAAGATACGATGAGTTCTACTAAGGTAAAGCCGCCTCGTCTTTGTATAGCCCCTTGCACAGGAAACGCCCGGTGAGTTCCGCAGACCGAGGAGCCCTGGTGGTGGGATGCAGGAGAGGTAGAACTACCGAGGCGACGAGGGCGCAGAGTGTTTGAGCCGGCATTCCCTGTGCGAGGGGCTTCTGTGCGAGGGGCCCACGCAGCTGGTGCTTCTTGTGTTCTCATTTGTACTATTTCCGAGTACAAAAAGTTTCCTGGCACAGGGGCCTCCCCCACCGTCTTTGGGCGCAGGCACAAAAAAGCCGCCTCCAACGACTGTTGGCAAGCGGGCTTGGGCGGAGTGGTTGCGCTTAATGCAGAGGGAATTAGAGGGCTAGGAAATAAATACCCCCCCCCCCGGAGATTTGTGTACGCCTGGAGATTACGTGGCATGCTCGTCTTTCCCTTCCCTCACGTTGGTGGTGCTTGCACCTATTTGCTCATGCCTGGCTTAAGGCCCTTGCGCCTTTGGCAGTGCTTTGTCTTGGTGCCTATCTTGCCTGTTATTTGTGGTAGCACGTAGTGTAGCACAGGCGCGGGTAAGGGTGCAGGGGCGTGTGGCCTTGCGCACGTGGAGACGGTCTATCTGCCACGCTCAGGCATGCTGCTCCTGCGCGTGTCACCTTGCGCACGTGGAGACGGTGGGAGTGCTGGGTAGGTGTAGCCATTCCTTCGTACCTCTGTTGTGTCCCTCTGTTTCCTTCTTGCCCCGGTACCAAATCGTTGCCCAAACCCAGGTTGCCTCATCAGCACTGAGACTATAATGGTAGTTTCACCATAGGAGCTCCACGCACGTGCCGTCACACACAGAGGACTGAAGTTGCTCTGCTCTGTCTGATACCTCCCCCTGCCTGAGCTGTGATCAGAGCACGAGTACCCTACCCCGACCTGCCGCCAGGTCGGTTTGCGAAAGTTGCGTCCATGCTGCACATTGCCCGTTTTCTTAAACCCTTCATTGGCTCTGTCCTGCTGTGTATCGTGCTGCTGTTTGCCCAGGCACTCTGCGACCTGAATCTTCCCAACCTCATGAGTGACATCGTTAATGTTGGTATCCAGCAGGGCGGTGTTTCAGATCGTGCTCCGGTAGCACTCTCTTCACAGGGTCTGAGCCTGCTTCGTGTTTTTTCTGACGACGCTGGCCAGCAGCTGTTGGATACCAAGTACCAACAAGTCAAGGCCAGTGATACGGCACCAGACGGCCAGACCTATGAGCAGCACTATCCTCAGGCCGCTAGCAAGGGGCTGTACCTGCAGAATCCTCAGTTAAACGATAATCAAGAACAGCAGTTGGAAGCCTCCCTCAGTGTCGCGACCTGGACTATGATGGAGGTCTTGCGCCGTTATGCTGACGAGGGAGGGTCTTTCTCGCCAGATGCCTTTTCCCCCAACGCACAATCCCTTGAAAACGTGCCTGATGCCACCAATCCTTCTTCTGTCCCCGCGTCAAATTCCCCTGCCACTGCGCAGGACTCTGTGGCCTTCACTGACATCCAAAACATCGACCTGGAGCAACTCTACCGCCTGGTGCCCCAACTAAACCTGCTTTCTGCCGCAGATTTCGAGGGTGCCCGCGCACAAGCCTTAGCTACCGATGAGTCACTACGCGCGGGAAGCCTCACCTTACTAACCCGCGCTTTCTACCAGGAACTTGGCGTTGACATGCAGCAGTACCAACTTGCCTATATTGGCCGTATTGGCTTTATTATGCTGCTGATTACCCTGGCTGGCGGCTTGGCTACCGTGCTGGTAGGGCTGCTTTCTGCGCGTACCGGTGCCGGCCTGGCGCGCAATGTGCGTCACGCTATTTTTGCCAAGATCGTCAGCTTTTCTCACGCTGAATTTGACCGCTTTTCAACAGCGAGCCTCATAACCCGCTCAACCAATGACGTTACCCAAGTTCAGATGCTGGTTACCCTGGGCATCCGCTTTTTGTGCTACGCGCCCGTGATGGGCATTGGAGCGGTGGTTATGGCCTTACAAAAATCAGTGAGCATGAGTTGGATTATCGGGCTGGCTGTGCTGTTTTTGCTCTGCATGGTTGTGGTGTTTATGATTATTGTGCTGCCAAAATTTAAGATAATCCAGCAACTTATTGATCGCCTGAACCTGGTAGCCCGCGAAACCCTAAATGGGCAGATGGTGATTCGCGCTTTTAGCAGAGAAGGCTTTGTGCGCCAACGCTTTGAGCGCGCCAACCGTGATGTGACGCGCACCAACCTGTTTATTGCCCGGGCGATGGTATTTATGATGCCAGTACTGATGGTGTTCATGAACGGCCTAACGGTACTGATCGTATGGGTGGGAGCTGGACAGGTGGCAGCAGCGCAGATGCAGGTAGGCGACATGATGGCCTTCATGCAGTACGCAATGATGGTGGTGGCCAGCTTCATGTTTATCGCCATCGCTTTTATCAGTGTGCCGCGAGCAGCCGTTAGCGCTAAACGTATCACCGATGTTCTCAAGACCGAGCCAGCAGTCAAAGACCCCGCCAACCCGGTAGACTTGCCAGCACTTAACCTGGCTGGCCAGCGTGGCCGGGTGGAATTCAAAGATGTCAGTTTTCGCTATGAAGGAGCTTCCCAGGATGCCCTCAGCCAGGTTTCGTTTGTGGCCGAGCCGGGCAGCACCACGGCCTTTATTGGCTCCACCGGTTCTGGCAAATCGACAATACTCAACCTGATACCGCGCTTTTATGACGCCACCGGCGGCGTGGTGATGGTAGACGGTATAGACGTACGCTGCCTCAGGCAAAGGGATCTGCGTGATCGCATTGGTTATGTGCCACAGGAAAGTCAACTTTTGGGCGGCACCGTGGCTGAGAATATATCCTATGGACGCCCAGACCTACCTACCAAGGATGTGGAAAAGGTGGCCGCCGTGGCTCAGGCTCTCAGTTTCATCCGCCAGCTGGGACAGGATGATGAATCCACGCAAGGGCCCGCAGGCACCCATGTGTCGGGAGGCGAAGAGGCGGACGTGGGTGGAATGAGGGGCGAGGATGCGGCCGATGCGCCAAACGTATCTCAACTCCACACGCAGACGGCCGGAGGATTAAACTTTGACCTGGCCCAGGGAGGTGTCAATATCAGCGGCGGACAACGCCAGCGTCTGGCCATTGCGCGAGCGCTCGCCATCAACCCAGACCTCTATCTCTTTGACGACAGCTTCTCAGCGCTGGATTTTGCCACTGACGCTTCTTTGCGTAAGGCTTTGGCCAACTACACGCAGGGCGCCACGGTTATCATTGTTACCCAGCGGGTTTCCACCATACTAGATGCGAGCAAAATATTTGTTATTGATGAAGGCAGGGTGGTTGGAAGCGGCACCCATGCCGAGCTACTGCAAAACTGCGCAACCTATCGAGAGATAGCAATGACCCAACTAAGCGAAATAAAAATGGGGGGCGATGTAGGATGAGTGACAAGCAGCAACCGTCGTCTTTTAGATCCGCCCGCCCGTTTCGCGGTATGGCAGGACGAGGTGGAGGATACGGCGGAAGGGGTAGAGGCCCGGTGCAGGACATCATCGTAGGTGAGCGTCCCCAAAACTTCAAGGGCACCCTGCGCAAGCTGCTGCGCTATCTTGGTCGCTACAAGATAGCTCTGGCGGCGGTGATGGTGTTTGCCGTGGCTTCCACCCTGTTTACCATTATTGGTCCTCGGCTGCTGGGCAACGCCACTACGGAGCTGTTCAACGGCATCATGGCTCAGATAGCTGGCAGCAACAGTGGGCCTGACTTTGGGGTCATTGCCACAATATTGTTATCTGTATTAGCATTATATGGCGCCAGTGCGTTGTTTCAGTTTATCCAGGGACTGCTGATGGCTAATGTCGCCAATACCGTTTCTTACCGCCTGCGCCGTGATATAGATGCCAAGATTATGCGCCTGCCATTTTCATATTACGACAAAGTGGCTACCGGTGACATCATGAGCTACATCACTAATGACGTAGATGCCATCAACCAGAGCCTTAGCCAGTCCATCACACAAGTGGTGACCTCGACAACCACCCTGATAGGCGTCATTGTGATGATGTTTTCGATTTCCTGGTTAATGACGCTGGTTGCACTGCTGACCTTGCCGCTTTCGGTGGGTATTATCAGCTTCATAGTGAAGAAATCTCAACGGCACTTCAATCGCCAGCAAGAATATCTGGGGGTGGTCAACGGCCAGGTTGAGGAAAACTACGGGGCACACACCGTGGTACAGGCCTTCAATGGTCAACAGCGCGCCCTGTCCAACTTTCAGCGCGACAACGATACCCTGTACACGGCCGCTTGGAAGGCTCAGTTCCTTAGCGGCCTGATGATGCCAATGATGAATTTTGTTGGCAATATTGGCTATGTGTTGGTCTGCTTCATCGGCGCCTGGCTTGCGGGCATCGGCTCTTTGCAGGTGGGCGACATCCAAGCCTTCATCCAGTATATGCGCAGCTTTCAACAGCCTATTGTGCAGGCTGCCCAGATCTCCAATGTTGTACAACAGACGGTGGCCGCCGCTGAACGCGTGTTCACCTTTCTGGAAGCAGACGAGGAATGCCCTGACCCACCGGCACAGGAGGCCGCCGACCCACACGGCATTCACACCAGCGTGACTTTTGAGCAGGTGCGCTTTGGCTACAGCCCGCAAAAAACCGTCATCCATGACTTTAGCGCCGCTATTGCCCCTGGCCAGAAGGTGGCGATTGTTGGTCCCACCGGTGCCGGAAAAACCACGCTGGTTAAACTGTTGATGCGTTTTTATGACGTTAATTCCGGTGCCATACAGGTAGGAGGTATCGACAATCGCCGCTTCAAACGTGATGATCTACGCTCATTATTTGGTATGGTTTTGCAGGATACCTGGCTATTTTCTGCCAGTATAGCTGACAATATTCGCTTTGGCGCAACCGACGTTAGCGATGACGAGGTGCGCCAGGCCGCCCGCATCGCCCAGGCTGACCACTTCATCAACACCTTGCCGGGCGGCTACGACATGCTCATCAATGAAGAAGCCTCTAACATCTCCCAAGGTCAAAAACAACTCTTGACCATCGCCCGGGCCGTACTGCACAACCCGCGCATCCTCATTTTGGACGAGGCTACCTCATCGGTAGATACGCGCACTGAACTGCTGCTGCAAAAAGCGATGGACAATCTGATGCGCGACCGCACCAGCTTTGTCATTGCCCATCGCTTATCCACCATTAAAAACGCCGACCTGATACTGGTGTTAAACAATGGCGACATTGTTGAACAGGGTAGTCATGACCACCTGCTTGCCGCGGACGGCTTCTACGCAGAACTCTACAACAGCCAATTTGAGAGGGACTCCCCTACTCCGCCGCTGGATTAACTCTTGCCCGATAGACGCCCGGCCGTGCCCGTTTCACGCACAACGGCACCAAGACGGCGGCGATTGGCTGGGGAACGAGGAACTGGGGGAACTGGCCTTGAGGGAGCCTATGGTTTGAATGCCACTGCGGCCTGATGCACCTGTGTCAGAATGGTTTTGGCTGCGGCAGTAAGCAGTTGGTGCTCATCCTGAGAAAGCGGCAGTTCAACTATGTGGCTTATGCCACCAGAACCAAGTCGCGCCGGAACACCCATGTACAGATTGTCCAGGCCGTATTGACCGCGCAGGTGGGCACAAACTGGCAATAACGCGTCCTCACCGTTAAGAATCGCCTGAACCATGCGCGTGATGGCTGAGGCCGGAGCATAAAAGGCTGAGGAGGTCTTAAGCAACTCCACAACGGCGGCTCCGCCCTGTACGGTGGCCTCCACAATTTGGGCAATCTGTTGCTTTGGACGCTCCAGCACACTGGCCAGCGGCTGGCCGCTAACGGTAGCCAGACTGGTGAGAGGAACCATCGCCTCACCGTGAGCCCCAATGACCATGGCATTGATGTCAGCGGGTTGGGCACCGGTGGCCAGGGAGATGGCATGGACAAAGCGGGCGCTGTCCAGTACACCGCCCATACCCATCAGTCGCTCATCCGGCAGTTTGGTAAGGCGCGCCGCTAAATTAGTCATAACGTCAAGCGGGTTTGTAACCAGAATATAGACAGCCTGGGGCGCCACAGCCAGGGCATGGGTAAGAACGCTTGCCACAATGCCAGCATTCACGTTAATCAGTTCTTCACGCGTCATCCCTGGTTTGCGCGCAACCCCCGCAGTAATCACAACGATGTCGCTATCTTGGGCGGCTTCGTAGCTGCTAGAACCCGTTACCCTTGGCCCAAACTGCTCGCTTGCGCGCATGTGCATGAGATCCAGGGCCTTGCCAGCAGCCAGACCCTCTGCCGCATCAATCAACACCACATCAGCACTGTTTTTGGTCAGTAGCAACTGAGCAGTAGTTGCGCCAACATTGCCCGCGCCTACCACCGTAACCTTGGCAAAGCGTTGAGGGTCTGAAAAAGAGCTTGGGGATGCCGGGGACATCTTAACCTACCATTCTGTTAAGGCCGCATGGGCGGCAAGAAAACGCGGGCGCAAGGGACAGGCGTAACCGGTAGAAGGCTTTTTGCGCGCAAAGGAGTGCGCGGGTTTACGCATTATGCTCACGTACAGGCCACCTACAAACACGCACATTCACCCACCATACTAACGCGCAGGCTAGGCGATTGCAAGCAAGGTACGCTGAAGTCTCCTAAGACTCATGAAACTTGTGAGAGGGGAAGGTGCGAGGGGAACCCAGCAACAGGCACGCAAAAGCGCAACTGCAAGGAGGCAGACAAGAGGACAGGTACACCGCCCCTCTTATCTGTCATCTTTGAGAAAGAAAGGCCGGCGCCGAACAAGTTCGGCGCCGGCCAGTGGGGGGGTAGAGAGCATCTTAAACTATAAAGTTGGTTTACAGTCAAGAGCTCAGAAGGAAGTTTTTTGAAATGGCGCGTGGCGTAAAGCTGGAGTGCCTCATTCACCTTTGTGACACTTGGTGTAACACTCTCAAACAAGCGCTTCCATCAGGTGTATAATCAGTTCTTATGAGGTATACAAGAACAGAAATTGCCAGACGTATAAAACCCGTGGCTGAGAAATATGGATTGCCGCAGGTATACCTTTTTGGGTCTTACGCGCGAGGCGATGCTGATGAGAGCAGTGACATCGATCTTCTGGTTGAAACAAACGGCTCGTCGGTGCTTTCTGCTTTCGATGAAGGTAGTCTATTTGCAGAACTGCGGGACGCGCTAAACTACGATATTGATATGCTCAGTGCGGACGCATTGGCTGAACATCTTGATCTCCCTGCAAAGAGGGCCTTTTATGACACAGTCAATCAAGAGAAAGTCCTCCTTTATGAAAAATGTTGATCATCAACATATCGAGTATATTCTCCGGTACTGCGATGAGATTTCAGAGACCCTTAGTAGGTTTGGCAATGACTTTGATACCTTTGCATCCGATGCAGATTTTCATAAAAGCATCTCGATGAGCCTACTGCAGATTGGAGAACACGCAAAGGCTCTGTCGAACGGTATACTGCTTGCAACAAAGACGCGGATTCCTTGGGCGGGCATCAAGGGTATGCGTGATCGTTTTGCGCATGGCTACGGCGAGATGTCATCGAAGAAGATATAGGAAACAGTGACAAAGGACATAGCGCCGCTGAAAGCCACGTTACTTGAATATCTCGAGAGGGGGATTTGTTGTTGACCGTTTCCTGCCCTTGTCGTCGAGGCAACGGCCCTTCTCGCCAAACCCGCCAGGCATCACTTCTCTGCTCTCACCAAACGTCACTTCTCTGGTTGGCAAGCCACAATGTGCTCAAAGAAAGGCCGGCGCCGAACAAGTTCGGCGCCGGCCAGTGGGGGGGGGTAGAGAGCATCTTAAACTATAAAGTTGGTTTACAGTCAAGAGCTCAGAAGGAAATTTTTAGATCTTTCCCCGGAGTGGTAAAAAGACATCACGCGATCCATCGCCCGTCTATCAGTCGCGCACTGCCGTCACGCGTCCAGCGAGCGCCGTGCCGATAGTTTATCACCCGTTTGTTACTCCCCGCGCCACTGTTTCACCCAGATTCAAAAGCGCCTGTACCTGCTTGGTGCAAGGAGCCTCGGCGTATACCCTTACCAGAGGTTCAGTACCACTGGCGCGTAGCAACAACCAGGAGTCAGAGGCCAGATTAAACTTGATGCCATCACGATAGTCCAGGCTTTGCAAACGTTCCCCAATGGCAAAAAACCGCTGCTCATAAGCGCTAAGCGCGAGCTGGGGCTTGAGGACGTTGGCCACAAATGCCTGCTTTTGCGCATTGGTAAGCCGCAGATCGCGACGATCATATTCCAGGGCGCCAAGGGTCTGTTTGAGGTCAGCCACCAAGGTGTCAAGAGGCTGTCGCCTGCGCGCCATCAACTCTGTCAACAGCAGCGCCATCAGCAAACCATCGCGCTCGCGCACATGACTGGGAATGCCGATGCCGCCGCTTTCTTCGCCGCCGATCATAACATCGCCTTGAAGCATCTGCTCATAAATCCACTTAAATCCAATGGGTGTGGTGGTTAGCTCCAGGCCCAAACGCTGACATTGGCGTTTGATAAGGTTAGAGCCGCTCAAGGTACGCACAACACGGCCACGCAGATGTTTGTCAGTGCTCAGGTGCTCACAAAGCAGGGTCAGGATAAGGTGCGGATTAACAAAGCTACCCTGGCTGGTGCCAGCGCCAATACGGTCGGCATCGCCGTCAGTGATAAAACAGGCATCGGCTCCTATCTCGCGCGCTTTATCCAGCCCACGTTGTACCCAGGGTAAAATCGGTTCAGGATGCAATCCGTCAAAACTGGGATCATCGCCGGCGTTAACCTCTGCGACCTCCACCCCCAGCTCGCGCAGAACCTGGGCCAGGTACAGCCGGCCTGCGCCAAACATCGAATCTACCACCACTTTGAGATTGCCTGCCGCGATTTGCTGGACATCAACCAATGACAGCAGGTCTGACAGATATGGATCCATCAGATCCACATACGTAAAGTGGGAGCCGAGCAAGGGTACCGCTGGGTTTTGTGGTGTGCCGTTAACAGCCACCTGTGCCAGCGACAGGGCTTGTTGATAGGCGCTGGACATCTCAGATTCCAGGGCAAACAAGGGGTGAGGATGCGACGCAGCAGGTTCATGGGATGGTAAGTCGGCAGGCCCACCGGGTGCGGGCTCACTAAGTGGCAAGCCAGCAGACTGCGCGGGTTGCGATGGGGCAGACGGCGGGTGTGATGGTGAAGGACGCGCCTTACCTTGTCGCGCGTCTAATAAAGCCTGCTCTACTCGGTCGCTAAAATCCTGGGGAGAAGCGCCGCCATCGGCCATACGCAGCTTAACGCCCAAATACCGCGCCGGATTATGGCTGGAAGTGAGCATGAGGCCGCCCACCGCCTGGCTGTTTTGGGCTATGCTCCAACAAAGCGCAGGCGTGGGGCAATAACTGTTAGAAATAAGCACGTCAAAGCCTTGTTGGGCAAGCAACTCACCCACCAAAACGGCATAACGGCCGGCGTTCTCACGACAGTCATAGCCTATTATCAGCGTATTAGGAACGCCGTCTGTGTGATCATGCAAGAGGGTGAGACCCTCCCCTGCCAGCGCATTGTCCGCGCGATAGACCTCTCCGGCGGCCAGCGCCACCTGAGCCAGGGATATGGTATTAAAGTCCTCGCCGATTATCGCCCGCCAACCGTCAGTGCCAAAACAAATGGGCGCCGCGTTGGCCAAAGCATCGGTACCCGGGGCAAAAACCGCCAGCGCCGCATCTGTCGGGATGTCAGCTGGCGTTCTGTTTGAAGGAGGTGTCGAGGTGTCCATCTATCCTTTCGCCATCTCGATAACCACGACATGCGCGTCCTCCAGTGCCTCGACCACTACGTCCTCTTCAGTTATCTCGATAGCATCGCGCATGTGCAGGCCAATGCCGTTGACCCTGGCCTTACCTTCCGCAACCACCATATAGGCCTGGCGGCCCGTGGCAACCTCAAAAAGGAGACTTTTGTCCTGAGTGATCAAGCTGGCGTAGACATTGACGTCCTGGTGTATCTTGATGGGGGCTGGCGAGCTGGTATTTTCCTGCCATGTGGCAACCGGCATCCACTTGTTGATGCGATCCTCCCATACAAAACGGTAGTCGCCATAGTTGGGCGGATAACCGCTTTTGTCCGCCAGTATCCATATCTGAAAAAAGCGCAATGGAACATCGCCATGGTTGTATTCACTGTGCAGCACACCGGTGCCGGCGCTCATATACTGCACCTGCCCACGTTCCAGGGCCTGTTCATTGCCCATGCTGTCAGCGTGACTTAACTCACCTTCCAAAACATAACTGATAATCTCCATATTTTCATGGGGATGGGTGCCAAACCCAGTGCCGGGCAGGACAATGTCGTCATTCCAGACACGCAGCACTCCAAAGTTTATGTTCTCAGGATTGTAATACTCAGCAAAGGAAAAATGAAAATGGCTGTCCAACCATCCGTGGACTCCTCTGCCCATGGTAGAACTGTCGATGGCTCGCAACATGATAACTCCCCTCTAGGGCCAATAACTGTCCTGTACAGAATACTCCTTTATCGCCTTTTTAGTGCGCGGCGCGCGAAAGAGGTGTTTCCGCGCGCTTTTTTACGTTATCCGGTAAGACACGCGCTGTCCTTGGCCACACTGAGGGCCAGTTTCAAACGGCTGTCCTGGTTAATCCTGGAGGCGCCGGGATCATAATCAATAAAGCTAATGTGGAGTTGAGGATGACGACGCTTTAGGGCGGCTGCGGCGCCACGAGCGTGGATATGACCATGCAAACAGCCAAAACTCTGCAAACAGATAAGATGGTTGATGCCTTGGGAGACAAAGGCATCGGCCAGTTTTTCCAGGGGTGCACCCGTGGTTAAAAGCTCCGTTAGACGAGGGACGTAGGGGCAAAGTCCTGCGGCGTATATCTGCTCCAGGATGTTCTGGTTAAGATAGGGGGTGTAGAGCAGGGCGGCATTGGCTATGAGACCAACGGCGGGACGAGGGGCGCACTGGCTTGCTGGTAGAGGAAAGGAAGCGTCATGAGCCGGTGGCCGATACGGCACTATCTGTTGCTGGGCGCCGGCATTAAGCGCCTCATAGATGCCTTGCGCGCTCTGAGCATCCATGACCAGGCCGCTGTCCTGGCTGGGTATGCCGCAGATGGTAAGCAAACCACCGATATCCGTAGCGCGACAGTGATGACGAACGATGCGCTCCAGCTCCAGGCCACGGCAGCCGCAACAGACCTGGGGAATAAGAACGGTTAGGGGAATACCCTTTTGAGGAGTTGCTCCCAGCGTCAGAATTAACTGGCCGGCCACGGCCAAAAGCGGATAGCAGAGGTCATGATTGCAGTGGCTTAAGGCCACGTCAATGTCAGCAGGGGTGATGTCCTCCAGTATTTCCAGTTGATAGCCTGCCTTCTGCATCAGGGCCGCCACCTGCTCAAGTCGCTTTGGAGCCAGTGCCGGCATAATAACGCGAGGCGCGCTAGCACCTGTCGTTGTCCCGCTGGTGCCTGCAGGCGCGACACAGATGTTGCTTAGGCCTTTCTGGCCGTGCAAAGGCGCATTGGCATCGGTCTTGGCGATTGTAGTCAGCCTCGCGCCTGTGTCTTGTTTCTGGGAAAAGGCCAAGGCACCGGTATCCTTGTCTTTCGCAGAGCGACTGTCAAGCGCTGCCCGCAACGAGCGCAGGCGCAAACGAATAGCGGCGATGTCTACCATTGCATCTAACTTTATTGCTGTGTAGAGTTTGCCTGAGCTTTCAATGAGCGAGCGCACTTCCTGCGTACTCATAGCATCCACCCCACAGCCAAAGGCATGCAGTTGTAGCAGTTCCAGTTGGGGATGGGCACAAACGATGCGCGCCGTTTGGTACAGCGCGTGAGCCTGTACCCAGGATTCAGCTACCAGCGCTGCGGGCTTAACAGGGGACACACTCGCTAAATCCCCCTGGTATGTTGGCTGCTCAGAGCATGTTTTGGCAACCGACGGCTGCCCGTTGCCCTCCTTACGCTCCCAGGCCAACAGGCCAGACGCGCTTAGTACCGTATAACCCATGCTCGCAAGCATGGTGTCTATGCCGTGACTTAATCCCGTATCCAGAAAATAGGGATGTGCCGCTAGAACAATGCCCTTCCCACCGCTTTGCTGCAACTCATCCAGCGCGCTTTGAGTGGAGCACGCCAACGCGCTATAAAAGCGTTCTTGTTCAGCGCGCGCTCTGCACAGGGCTTTTGCAACCCGCGCGCGATTTAAGCCCAGTCGCGCCGCGAGCCCCTGGGCCTTTAATGTGTTGAAGAGTTGGGAAGCCAAAGGTTCGTCGCTGCTAACATCACAGCTGAGAAAACCGGTCTTGCCCTGTTGCTGGCACAACTGTTCAGCAACAAGTCGCGCCGCTCCCCGCGCTACCGGACATTCCAGACAGGCAGTAGGCGTGCCGTCTTGCGGCAGTGCTTCTACCCCGCTGTCAGCAAAGCAGGCAGAAGACAGGTCAGCCGTGTTGCGAGCGACAAATGCGTCGTTAGCGAGGTGAGCGGCAGGCGCGTCGTCTCCAGGATGGACGGCAGGCGTGCCATTACCGGGGTGGGACACAGCCGCATGTCTTCCAAACTGACCAGTAGCTGAGACACTGCCGGCTTGAGCGACAGCCCCACCCTCTGGCATGAATATCCACTGCGCCCCCTGTTCAATCAAGGAGACGACATGGCCATGAGCCAGCTTGGCTGGATAGCACATTCCTTCTGAGGTCACACAGGCAGCTCCCTGGGCATAGATTTGAGCGCTGCTTTTGAAAACGGTGATAACGCGCATCCCAAGGTGGGTAAAAAAGCTGTACCAAAACGGATAGTTCTCCACGCAATGTAAAACGCCAGGGATACCGATAATCGGCGTTGTGTCCACTGGTGCTGTGGCCAGCGGCGTTGTGTCCGTTGGTTCTATGTCCACCAGCGTTGTGTTCTGTTGATAGGCGGCTAGCAACCTACGCTCACCGGCAAAAAGGTTGGAGCGCGCAACGGTCGGCTTAGCCAGAGAAGTTTGTTTAGCCAGAGAACCGGCGCGCGCGCAACGGTTACCCGAAATAAGCCTGCGAACCTGCCAACCCTCACCAGCTTCATCTGAAGTAGCAGCGCTGCCCGGCGCGGTTACATCTGCGGTTACACCAAGTGATCGTCCAAACTTCCAGCCTTGGTGGGATCCGGCCTTGGGGTTACTGATGCGACTTTTGAACACGCTTTCTGTTAGCAAGCAGTTATTGGCACAGGCGCTACAGTAACGCGTACTCTGGCTGTGTTGCAGTGACTCCAGTTCTAGGGCCATCAGCAGTCCACTTTTCACCGTGTCGTGGTACTGTTCACAACCCGTTTCTTCACCAACCGCGCTCTGCGAATCGTTTTCCCCACATCCGGCCACGCGCCCTGCACGGTTACCCGTCCATTCGCTCTGCACAGTTCCATCGTCCGATGCCACATCTGCCCATGCGCCTTGCACAGTCCCGTTGTCTGATGCGGTTAGGCTCAGATACTCATCCCGTGCCAACAGGGCGGCGCCAAAGGCTCCCATCAGCTCGGCAATATCGGGACGCACAACCTCAAGCCCGCTTTGTAACTCAAAAGCGCGTAGGACAGCATCACTTTTGAAGGTGCCACCCTGCACTACTACGTGCTTGCCCAACGTTTGAGGATGGGTACACCCAATAACCTTATACAGAGCATTACGCGCCACGCTGTAGGCCAGCCCGGCGGCAATGTCAGCGACACTGGCCCCTTCCTTTTGAGCGTGGCGCACGCGCGAAGTCATGAAAACCGTGCAGCGCGTGCCCAGATCAACCGGAAGGGTAGCCTGAAGCGCACTATCGGAAAAGTTGTAGCGCGTGTAACCCAATGACCGACTAAAACCTTCTATGAGCGCTCCACAGCCCGAAGAACATGCCTCATTTAACATGAGATCGTCAATGGCACCACCGCGCACACGCATGCACTTGATGTCCTGGCCGCCAATGTCCAATAAAAAGTCAACATCCGGACAAAATTCTCTGGCCGCGCGCAGATGAGCCACGGTTTCCACTACGCCAGCGTCAGCATTGAGGGCTGCAAGCAGTAGCTGTTCACCGTAACCGGTCACCACAACCCGTCCTATCTCCACCAACGGATCGCCACCATATTCCCTGGGAAGGCGCAGATGCAGCTCAACAAGCAGCGAACGTGCGGTAGCCAAAAGATCCCCTCTGGTGTTTTCATAGGCTGAATAAAGCAACTGGCCCTGGGCATTGATAAGCGCCAGTTTAACGGTTGTGGAGCCAGCGTCGATACCCAAAAACACGCTGTCGCTAACATCCGTTAGGCGGGCGCGTTGCACATGGTTTTGGGCGTGACGCTGTTTGAAGGCTTCCTGCTGTGCTGAGTTAGTAAACAGGGGGACAAGGCGGGCGATGTCTGCTGCCACGTGTACACTCGTCTGCTCTGCCTGCGCAAGCAATGCCTGGAGACTGCGCGGAGGCGCAACCTGTCCGTCCGTCTGATTCCTGAGCACTCTCTTGCCGCGGTCGAGCGGAGGCGCAACCTGTCCGTCTGTCTGATCCCTGAGCACTCTCTGGCCGCGGTCATCCTTGCCGCGCGCGGAAGTAATCTGCTGGTTTGTTTGGCAATCTTGCTGGCAAGCCCCCTGGCAAGATGCCTGTTGAGCAGCCCATAGCGCTGCTCCCTGAGCTACAAACAACTGGGCATCTTTGGGTTTAATGGTTTGGGCGTGGCTTAACCCCAACGTCTGCCTAAATCGCGAAACCAGCTCAGAATAAACCTCAAAGGGGCCGCCCAAAAAAGCCACCTTGCCCTGAATGGGCCGCCCGCAGGCTAAACCGGCGATGGTTTGTGTTACCACAGCCTGCAAAATTGAGGCGGCAATATCGCTCTTGCGCGCACCCTCATTAAGCAGCGGACGCACGTCGTTTTGGGCAAACACCGCACAACGAGAAGCGATGGGGTAGATGGTCTGATGTCTCAGTGCCAGCGCGTTGAACTCCCGCGCCCTAACTCCCAGCATATTTGTCATCAGGTCAATAAATCCGCCGGTGCCACCGGCGCAACTGCCATTCATGCGCTGCTCAACGCCACCCTTGAGGTAGATTATCTTGGCATCCTCACCGCCCAGCTCAATAGCCACATCCGCCTCAGGAATCAGGGTTGCCAGGGCCTGACGACAGGCCACCACCTCTTGTAGATGCGGTACCTGCCAGAGTTCGGCCAGCCGTATCCCCGCTGAACCGGTTACACAGACGTTGCACTGTCGGTCGCCAATGCGCCAGATAGTGTCGCGCAAAAGCTCTCGAACGGTACTGATAATGTCAGAACGATGCAGGCGGTAGTGCGAAAAAACCGGGGTTTTGGACTCATCCAGTAAAACCAGCTTGATGGTTTTGGAGCCGGCATCAATTCCAAGGTGATAGAGGGCAGTATCCATGACCTTTTTTCTGCTCCTGGTTCTACGTTGATTGCAAGGGATGCCCGGTTGCGCGCCCGTAAGAGACACCATACAGGACTCAAGCACAGCAGTAGAGACCAACCAACCGCAGTGTTAGAATAAGACGATGCAAACCATCGCGCAATGCAAGACATCTTTACGCCAGGAAACGCTCAAGCGGGCGGCAGATTTGAGTGCCCTGGCCCTGGCCGCTTCTAACACCGCTGTCTTTAGGCATCTTACCAAACGTTTGGCGCTCTACAGGCAAGCCCACACGCTTTTGTGCTTTGCTAGCCTGCATCCTGAGATTGACACAGCTCCCATCATCAGCCATGCCCTGAGCGCTGGCAAACGGGTTGCTTTACCGGTGGTCGCCGGCCCACAGCACATTGAGGCCCGTCTTATCAACTCCCTAAGCGAGCTTGCGCCCGGCACCTTTCGCATCCTGGAACCGCCGCAGAAAAATCCCCTGTTGCGGCCTGATCAAATAGACCTGGCCCTGGTGCCCGGCCTTGCCTTTGATCGCAACGGCAATCGATTGGGCAGGGGTGGAGGATTCTATGACCGCTTCTTGTCAGGCCGCAGCTTTAGCGCCATCGCCCTGTGCCGCGAGGCCCTGCTGCTTCCCGCCCTACCCACCGAGGCGTGGGACGAGCCGGTAGATATGGTTATAACTGAAGGCAATATATATCAACGCCAGTACCCGCAAACTGTCTAAATGGGTAGTTGGAGCCTCCAAGCAGGCCACCGGCGCACTAGCCGCTGCAGGCACCCGCCAACAATACGCACATCGGCGAGGCTGCCAAAAGATGCCTGGCACGCTTGCGTCCGCACAAGAACCACGCACATGCCTAGACGATTGGCAAGGGCAGCTTCTGCCTTCTTGGCGTGTTTCCGGAGCCCGCACAAAAACCGCAAACTACCCAGGTAGGCGGCTGTGCCCTGAAGGTCAGGAACTGTAGGAGCGGCTCCAAACCTTGGTGGTGGTATTCCACCTGGTGGTAACGTTGTTGCCCTTATCACGCTGGGAGTCAAAGATATTGTTGGCTAGAGTACCGGCAATGCCCGGTATAGGAACAAAGGAATGGATGCTTCCGGGCTTAGTACCTTTAATGCCAAATGTGTAGGGCGTAGAGTCGCCCTGTAGCGTTAGAGAGGCCACGCCAATGGTGGGATGGTTGTAAAGGAAGATACCGTGCGATGGGGCATCCGCTGCGCTTACCCCGGATGGCGTGTCCAGCACAAAGTACGCACCTGAAGCTGAAAATGCTCCGCCATCCAACACCAACTCGCCGGCACAATGCACATCGACGTAAAGCGACGCGCCTGCCTGATCATCACATTGGATAACAAGACGGCCGCCGTTTTGTATATAGATGCTGCCGGAGGTGATGAGGCTGCCAGGAGCCAGGATAACCTCGCCGCCACTTTCGACCACCAGGCGCTTGCTTTCCAGAAGCAGGCTCACATCAGGCCCGATGGTTAAGCTGTGGCGGTTCTGCACCAGAATTTCAGTATCTTCAATATTGGTGGCACCCCAGGGAGTCCAAGCGCCAATCTTAGAATGACGCACGGCCTGACCCTCCCCCGGATCGGCAAAAATCAGGGTACTGTCAAGAATGGACGAGTAGCGCTCGCCGTTGGCCAATCCCTCTTGGTTTGTATCGCTCGTTTCGCCGCCAATGAACGCAGAGCGCTTAGTGTAGATGATGGAATCCGACAACTCTAAGCCTGAAGCCAGGTGAAATATCCGGGAGGATGTATCATCAAAATAAAAATTGAGGTTGCTGAACTCCTGCCACATCACCTCCATCACAGATGCGTCACTCATCCAGGGGGCCATTGTTATATCCATCAATGAACCCGGCTCCACCTCTGCGTCGTCCAAAGTGTAGTACGTCACGCTTGAATAGGGCATCCCAGAGGAACTGCTTGTATCTGTCGGTATCATCAGCATAGAACCATTGGGCAGATCACTGGAGGGAAAGGTAGCGTCCACACTCGTGGTGGTATCACCTTGGTTATGCGTGATGGGCGTAAGGCCAAAGTCAAGATTCACCAACAACGCAGGCAGCGGGTTGGGAACGGGATTTGGCTTAGCGAGAAACAGATAGTTGTAATCTGGGAACGTCCCACGGTTGTCAAAAGCATGAACATTCAAAGTAGCAAATTGATTGCCTTCATCCGAAGGTTTAATCTGCGCGCCTTTGCCATACTGAGACTGCGGGTTAGCTGTGTATGCCGGATCATAGAGGGTACCCAGAACCTGCGCAGTAGTAGGTCGATATGAATTATAGGCCAGCTGCGACTGCTGCTTCCAGGTTGCCAGGTCATTGACATCCTTAAACGCCTGCGCGTTGCTACCCGCGTCAGCATAAGCAAAACTGAGATCCTGATGGGTAAAGGTGTTGCTGGTGGTTAGAACCAGGTGGGAGGTGACCGTCTCCTCACCCTTGCCATAATAGCCGGTGGCCAAGATGTCAATGCTCTGGGCATCAATCAGCGAAATCACCACGTCAGCCGTACCCAGTTCAGTGCCCAGATCATATGACTGCTGGGACTGTTGATCAGTTGTCGCAGCTAAGGCTTCGATAAACTTTTGCTGATCAGTTTTTGTTCCACTAGTGTATTCAGCCGTGCCCGCTAACCAATTTGTAACACGCTCACTAACCGTGCGCGCCGTGTAATAAGCCTGAGTCTGCACCCGGGAATTAGCGCTGAGGTTTGTTGAAACCGTGATGATGGTTGCCACCATCGTCGTTATCAGTACCATGATGATGGCAGTTACCATCACCCAGACTAGGGTTGAGCCTCTTTTGCCCGGTAGAACTGACATCTCAGCCCCCGTTTCTGCCTTAACATTTGCCAACATCACCGCCGGCAAGATTCAAGGGCTCATCATGCCAGCCGTTTTCCTCTTACCTAAATACTCTTTCATCCGGATTATACCATAAGCTCCCAGTAATTCGCCGGCCACTCTTTTTCGCCTGTTTTTGCCTGTTTTTGTGGCCAGATTTGGCTGGATGTCAGATTTCTGCTTGTACCGATTTCTCGTGCCCTGTGCGCGCAAAAACCTCACCCGTGAAGATGCCGCACGGATGCCACATGCAAACCGCGCACACAGAGCAGCAGAGCAGAGAGATACCAGCAAGGAGTGGGTAGAGCTCTAAGGCGACAACCGCGCGCACAGAACAGAAAGATACGGTACCGATAACCGTTAGCCTTTCACTTCAAGCAGCTCAAAGTGAGCGAAAGCACCGTCCGCAATGCTCAGGATGCCTACGGTAGCTGGATCGTTATTGCGGGGATAAGACGATGAACCCGGGCAGATGGTCAGTAGCCCATCGTCCTGGCTTAGTGCGGGAATATGGGTGTGGCCGTGAATGGCCACATCAAAGGTCAGGGGAGCAGGCTCAGAAGAAGCGTTGGCAGAGATTCCTGATGCCATGCCAGCAGAAACAGTATCCACAGAGCACGTGCTCTGATGTGCCGGAGGCTGTGCGTGTGGTTCAAGGGGCTGGCGAACGGCGCGCTGATCGCTTAGGCGCTCTGCCATCTGATCGCCGTTTGCGCAGGTGCCAAACCAGGTTTTTGTTTTGTTTAATTCAGAGGCAAGCAGGCGCTCATCGCGCAGGGCCTTGCGCAGACTTGAGGGTTTGTGGGTGAGCAGGATGCGCAAACCACCTGGTTTCAGATAAGCATACAGCGGGGAGAGCGTGACGGACAGACAGGCAGCGGCCCCTCCCCCGCTGTTCGCTTGCCTGCAAGCGATGTTTTGGGCCTGGCGCAGAGCCGCCAGGCTGAAGGCATCGCTCTCATCGCAGTTACCTAAAACCGCGCTGAGGGGCGCAACCCGCGCCAGACGCAGCAGCACCTCCGCGCAGCCAATGTCGCCGGCATGGATGAGGTGGTCAACGTCTTGAAACAGTTCAAGAGCGCGCGTTGGCAGCAGGCTGTGGGTATCAGAGATAACGCCCACTCGTATATCGGGGCTGACGTTATGAGCACATTTGGAGGGTGAACTGGCGGGTGGCATCGAAAAGTCCCTTGGGTCGCAGAGGCGCGGGGGGCCGGCGTGTTCATCAGTGGTGAACACGCTGGTAGTGTGGGGATAGTATACCACCGTCAACGCAGGGCACGCGGCGCTCCCCCCTTCGCAAGCATAACGGGTGGTACAAGCGAGTGGTTTCCGCTTATTGTCTTATGCTATGACAGATTCATACGAAAAGCGGGGCGAACGCCAAACACGTTGTTCACGTCGCTGTAAGAGACCGCGCCCGTAGAGGTGTAAACCGAAGCGGCCCCGGAAGTGAGGACGCGCGGAGAGCGGAGCCAGTGGTAAGGATAGGTTCCGGAAGTCCTTTGTGCATTGTTATCTGCAAAGAGGACAACACTTGAGCCGTAGAGGTTCTTGGTAAGATCCAGGCTTGCGACATCGGTGGTGGTTGTGCTGTAGGCAATCGTGCGAAACACTTCCTCTTCACTTAAGAGGAAGAGCTTTTGGTTGGTGAGTTCCTGGTAGCCGTTATGGC
>JAITRZ010000019.1 GCA_031288185.1 Coriobacteriales bacterium | reverse complement strand
CGCGCCCTCATAGTGGTTGGTGGATGGGAGAAGGGCTAAGCTATGAGCCCCCCCCCCCCCCGGGCATATTCTGGATGTTTTCGCGCTCATGTGTTCCCGCTCCCTTCAGATTTCCTGTTTTTGTGCCTTGCTTGGTAGTGCGTGTCTTACCTGTCTTTTGTGGTAGCACGTAGTGTAGCACAAGCGGGGACAAGGGTGCATATGGAGGGTGTTCCCATCAGAGGGACGCTGCCCTCATCGCCAGGCAGATGAACCGAATCTTATTGCCCCATACGTTGAGCCTTTTTCTTGACACGTCAAGTTATGACACAGTATATAGGTATAATAATTTTTGTTCTTGAAGATTTATACAAGATATGCTATTATACCCGGCTGAAACAGTTTGTAATTTTTGCGGGCAAAACTTCAAAGAACAGCAATACGCCTGCCACGTTTAGGTCGGCAAAAGGAGCAATGCAAACTTAATAAGTGTGTTTATGGGTAAAACTGGTTTTGAAGTTAAGAAGAATTTAAATTCTTGCGCCGTACTTGGTGATTGCATTGATGTTCTTAAACAAATAAGAACAGATTCGATTGACCTTATTTTCGCTGACCCACCGTATAGAATAGGAAAAGACTTTGGGGTAACCAAAGATGTTTTTTTCAGATATTGAGGGTTATGAAAAATGGGCAGCATTGTGGATTGACGAATGCATGAGGGTTCTAAAACCATCAGGAACGATGTACTTTATGTCATCAACTCAATATATGCCTGCTTTAGATAGGTATGTCGATTCAAAGTATTGCGTGGTAAACAGAATTGTGTGGGTATATGATTCATCCGGTGTCCAATCAAAATCAAAGTATGGCTCTTTGTATGAGCCGATACTGATTACGCAAAATGCAAATGCAAAGTACACCTTTAACTATGAGGATATTATGGTCAAAGCTCGTACTGGAGCAGAGAGAAAACTAATTGATTATCGCAAAACGCCACCCCAACCATACAGCACTCTGAAAGTGCCTGGGAATGTCTGGAATTTCAATCGTTTCCGTTTCAAAATGGACGAGTACGAAAATCACCCAACGCAAAAGCCTGAAGCTCTGCTTGAGCGCGTGATACTGGCTTCAAGCAATAAAGGGGATATTGTATTAGACCCATTTAGTGGGTCGTTCACCACTGCTGCTATTGCGATTTGGTTAGCGAGAAAAGCAATAGGCATTGGTAATAACCCTGACTACTTCAAAATCGGATTAAGGCGGACAGGCATTTGTACTGAGTATCAAGGAGAGATGCTTTGCTGTGATAAATCGCACAAGACAAAGAACAAATCGAAGAATGACCATGTAGACGATAGGCAGTTAGCCCTGTTCGCTTCATCAAAATAAGAGGTGTGATAATGAAAGGGTTTATTCGGGATATTTTGGTTATCTGCATTGGATAACAACACAGTTAATGATTTGTTGCACGACATAAACAAATACTATCGCTTGGAGCTTAATTTTCCGTTTGAGGACGAGAGTACAACAGAAGATGCTTTAGGTGAGGATTGAGCTGATTAGCTGCATAAAATGTTGATTGTTCTCATGCCGCCAGTGAATGGTTCCCTGCCTTTTGATGAAAAGTCCCTGACAGATAGCGACGAGGACAACGATTTTGCCGGTGTGTTGGTTGATTAGGAACAGCACCTCCCTTGCGGATGGTGGCTTGGCCTGTCAAGGGTCTAAGAACGCGTGAAATGGGGGTGAGAAAACATCCTCTGGCCGCCTGTCCTGGCACAGCAGGCGCGATACCGCTACAATGCGTGTTGCAAGAGCGCGATGCCACAAGATCCTCCCCTCGGAGACTTTTAGATGCAAAGACCGCGCACAGAACAGGAGCGCGCACGCAACATGAAGATGGTTTCATGGAATGTCAACGGCCTGAGAGCCGCCATCAAAAAGGGTTTTTATCACGCCTTTGATAGTTTAGACGCTGATATTTTTGCTCTACAGGAAACAAAATTGCAAGCCGGCCAGGTGGCCCTTGAGCTGCCCGGCTGCTATCACGACTACTGGAGCTATGCGGCCAGAAAGGGCTATGCTGGCACGGCAGTGTTCTGTCGCCAGAAACCGCTCAGGGTACTGCGACAACTGGAGGCAGAAACGGATCCGTCACAAGCCACCCCAGACGCGCAGCAACCGCCACAAACTTCCCCAAGCGTGCAGTTTGGCACAGCGGCGAAGGCGAGCGGCGACAGATCGAAACCAACAGACCCCTCCCTGCCAACTACAAGCGCACCAAGCACACAGCCGTCTGAGGCACCAGATGATGCCGCTGTGCTTGCGCAGCTCAACAGCGAAGGCCGTATCGTCGCCCTGGAATTTGCCCACTACTGGTTTGTGTGCTGCTACACACCCAATGCGCAGGAGGGCTTAACCCGTCTGGAACCGCGCCTGATTTGGGAACGTGCCTTCAGGCGCTTTGTAGAGCGCCTGAACTCTGAAAAGCCGGTGATAATCTGTGGCGATCTAAATGTCGCCCACGAAGAAATTGATCTAAAAAACTATCAATCTAATCGGGGAAAGGCCGGCTTTACGGATCAGGAACGAGCGGCGTTTGACGAGCTTTTGGCGGCTGGGTTTACTGACAGTTTTCGCTACCTGTATCCTGAGCGCCGGGATGCCTATACCTGGTGGTCATTTAGAGGCAATGCCCGAGCAAACAACACCGGATGGCGCATCGATTATTTCCTGGTGAGTAACCGCCTGGCCGTTGACATCCAGTCGGCTGACATCTATCCCCATATTATGGGTTCTGATCACTGTCCCATCAGCCTGGGAATAGCGCTGTGAACACGCTGGGTGTAACACCTGAAGGAGCGGTTGAGCAGGGCAAAGCGTCCAGCGCAGCAAAAACACCCGCGTCTGCTCACGACACACCTTTCACGGTGAACGTCAAAGACGTCGCTCTTATCTTTGAAGGCGGCGGAATGCGCGCGGCTCATACCGCCGGAGTGGTGAACACGCTTTTAGAACAGGGGCTTTATTTTGCTGACGTCTATGGCGTTTCAGCCGGCTGCACCCATACGCTTAATTACCTCTCCCAGGACAGCCAAAGGGTACGGGAATCCTTTACCGGCTTCATGGGCCATAAAGGGGTAGCTGGCATAGGCCAGTTTCTCCTGGGTCACGGCTACTTTAATGCCCGCCTCATCTATCAGGAGTCCGGGCTGCCCAGCGGGCTTTTGCCCTTTGACTTCCAGCGGTTTTATGACAATCCAGCGCGTATGCACATCAGTTCTTATCAGCTGGATACCAACCGCACCGTCTACTGGACAAAACGTGATGTGGACAGCCTGGCCTCTCTCATGACCATGGCTCAAGCATCCTCCAGTATGCCCCTGTTTATGCCTACCGTCACCTTTCAGGAGCATCGCTACCTGGATGGGGGTCTGGGTGATGACTGGGGCGTAATGCTAGAGGCGGCGCGTGCCGATGGTTATGAGCGTTTTTTTGTGGTTTGCACCCAGAAAAAGGGCTTTCGCAAGCAGCCGCCACGTCCCAACCTGGCCATCCGCCTGCTCCTGGGCCGTTATCCGCGATTGCTCTACCGCATGGAAAACCGCTATCGCTTTTATAACCAGCTCTATGAGAGGCTGGATCAACTGGCCGCCGAGGGCAAAGCTCTTGTCTATCATCCCCAGGAGATAGATATCAAAAGTACCACCATTGATGTAACGCAATTAGAACATGCCTATGACCAGGGTTACGCTCAGGCCCAGCAAGAACTGCCCACCTGGCTCAATTTCCTGGGGAAATGACCCCAACCCGTCACGCTGGCCTAGATCTGTACCAGTGTCAAGAGAACCGCCACTAGGGCGCAACGCGGCGACACAGGGGTTGAGGGATTGTAGCTTGGCGGAGGAGATTAAGCGAGGAGCCGTTGCGCCCTCCCTCCCCTTAAAATTGATATCTTAATTGGTACATTAGCCATGCCGGTGAGCACGACGAGAGTCTGAGCCTGCCACGCCTGGCTTATATCTGGGCGCCCTCGGCTGTTACCCGCGCCAGAAAATCACTGAGACGGTGGGTGCCCAGGTCACCCTGACGACGTTCTCGTACGCTAACGGTAGCGCTTTCCTGCTCTTTATCGCCCACCACCAGCATATAGGGAATCTGGCGTTGCTGGGCCTGGGCCAGTTTAACCTTGAGCGGTTCTTTTTGAGCGGCCACTTCTACTCTAAGCGCCTCCTGGCGAAGCTGAGCGGCTACCTGCTGGGCGTAGTCAAGGTGGCGGTCAGCCAGGGGAACCATCACCACCTGCACCGGCGACAGCCAAAGCGGCAGTGCGCCGGCATAGTGCTCAATAAGTATCGCCAAAAAGCGTTCTATACTACCCAGGATGGCGCGATGCAGCATCCAAGGTTGGGCGGTACTGTTATCAGCGGTGCGGTAGCTGAGGTCAAAGCGTTCAGGAAAGTTGAAATCCACCTGGATGGTAGAACACTGCCAGGTACGCCCGATAGCGTCTTTTACCTTGATATCTATCTTTGGGCCATAGAAGGCACCGTCACCAGCGTTGATGTCGTAGGTCAGGCCGTGACGCTCACAGGCCGCGCGCAGCTGCTCGGTGGCAAACTCCCACTTTTCGCTAGAACCGATGGACTTCGCCGGACGAGTGGAAATCTCAGCGGTGTAGCTGAAGTCAAAACTCTTCATGACAAAGTCGATAAAATCCAGGATGTCGTCTACCTCATCTAACACCTGGTCAGGACGACAGAATACGTGAGCGTCATCCTGAGTAAAACCGCGCGCACGCAAAAGCCCCTGCACAACCCCGCTAAGTTCGTGGCGATAGACCGTTCCAAACTCAAAATAACGCAACGGCAATTCACGGTAGGAACGCAGCTGGTTGGCGTAAAGCAGTACATGGCCGGGACAGTTCATTGGCTTAAGGCCATATTCGCTGTGTTTGCCGCTGGCAGCGGAGGAGCCAGAGCCGCCGGAGGCATTCTCCCCGAAAGCGCCAGACTGGCCGGGCGTGGAGCTGCCAACGGGGGCGAAATCGAAGTTGGGGTCGGAGGAAAAACTGCCAACAGAATTAGCACTACCCTCCCCTTCGTCAACCTCAAAAAAGTACATATTGTCACGGTAGAAATAGTAATGGCCGCTGCGCTTCCATATCTCGGCATTGTAGATGTGCGGCGTGATAACTTCCTCATAGCCGCGCGCCAGGAGTTGTTTGCGCAGCCATTCTTGCAACAGCCGGATAACGCGGGCTCCGGCGGGCGGATACAGCGGCAGGCCAACTCCCGCTTGGTCGTTCATCATAAAGATGCCCAGTTCACGACCCAGTTTGCGGTGGTCGCGCTTTTGCGCTTCTTCCTGACGGCGCAGATAGGTTTCCATATCCTTGTGGCTAAACCAAGCCGTACCGTATACCCGCTGCAGCATCTGTCGCTCGCGGTCGCCACGCCAGTAGGCCCCGGACAGCTTGGTGAGCTTAAAGGCTTTGATCCAGCCGCTGTTGGGAACGTGTGGGCCGCGACAGAGGTCAAAAAAATCACCCTGTCGATAAACACTTAGTACCTCATTGGCGGGCAGCTCGTCTATCAACTCCAATTTCAAGGGTTGGCTGGCAAAGAGTTGGCGCGCCTCATTGCGCGAAATGATCTCCCGCTTAAAGGGGAGGGCCTTCTGTACTATCTTTGCCATCTGGGCCTCTATCAGGGAAAAGTCATCAAGGGAAAGCTGTCTGTCCAGCTCGATGTCGTAGTAAAAACCATCCTCTATAGCCGGCCCAACGCCAAAGCGGGCCTGCGGCCACAGGGTCCAGATGCTCTCAGCCAGGATATGGGCGCTTGAATGCCTGAGAATGCCCAGGGCCTCAGGTGACGACGTTGTGATTATCTCAAGCCGGTCGCCATCCTCAAGCCGGCTGCTTAAGTCAACCAGCTTGTTGTTCACGCGTGCCGCCAATGCCTGTTTCGCCAGGCGCGGGCCAATGCGCGCAGCAACCTCAGCGGCCGTGGTTCCCTCTTCCAGTGTTTGTGCAGAACCGTCGGGAAGATACACCTGAAGCGTTGTCATTTACGCACCGGCGCACAACAATAGGGGCAAACCATCCACTCCGGATTAAGGGCGTGGCCACATTGCCTACATTCGTTTTTCAGCTGAGTGCCGCAACGCGGACACATCAGATATTCTCGCTCAACCGGGTAGCCACACTTGCCGCATTCGCCGTAGTGAAGGAGTTGACGTTGTTTAAGGGCAAAATCAAGGTTCTGCTCATCTTTGTCTGAAAGGAGCATGGGCGGACGCATCATCGCATAGGCAAAAGCGCCGATGAACGGTACCAGGCTGATAGCCCCCCACAGCACCGGATTAGCGCCGCGCAGATAAGAATCACGGATAACCCAAATGATAGAAATGAGATAAAGGATGCCAATTAAGGCTATGATCAGGGTAAGGGTAAATTTTACTTCCGGGGTGATGATCGAGTTTAGCAGATCCTGCATATAACGCCCTTCATTTAACTCTCAGTGGTTTTGTTTTGGCCAATTTTACCAGAAGTCATACCAGCGCTGTTGGCGATGGACGCACCGGGCGGAGATTTAGGTACATCCGCGAGAGCACATTTTGGCTTGAGCCTCGATGACCCACTGGGAATCCCGCGCAGGGATTGAGGCCCCCTTTTGTGAGGGGCGAGGGCGTGGGCCAGGCGATGACCCACCGGAAATCCCGCGCAGGGATTGAGGAGAACCTTCAGGGGAGCCTGATGGTTTGGTCATACCAGCGTTTGACTTCAGCGCCCAAGGTTATAGAACCAGTTGCTATCAGTGGTTGCGGCTCAGAGGCTAACTGATCCAGGGCAAGGGTGCTATTGGCAAAGCAGCGCGGGGCACAACCGAGCGCTTCTGTAGCAAGCGCAGCCAGGGTATCAACGGGAAGGGCCCGCAGGCTTTGACTGCGGGTAACGGCCAGGTTTAGAGCATAGGGCAGCGTGGCCATAAGAACGCCGTGGGCGTCTTTATCGGCCAGCACCGCCAACAGCAACGTGGGTTGGGGGATGCCAGGCACGAGCGCATCCTTGCGGCTGAGCAGGCCGGCATCAACCAAGGCAGACAGCAAGACAGAGAGGGCCTGTGGATTGTGGGCGGCGTCTATCATCAAAAGCGGGTTCTGGCGCAGAATCTGAAAACGACCGGGCACCACCGTGACAGCCAAAGCCTGCTCGCTCAGCGCGCTGTCATAGTCTTTATCCAAAAGGACGCCGGCCGCCACCTGCGCGCATCTTTGGTTTTGAATCTGGTAGGTGGGCACCCTGCCAAGGGATGATGATGGGGCGGGCGGGGCCACTAAAGTGACAGGGTGACTTTCAGGATCGTTGCGCGCAACCGGCGTGTGAGAAGATGGGCGAGAGGATGGACAACGCGGAGCGGCGACATCCTGAGAGGCGAGATTGTCATGTGTGGGCAGGTTTTGCTCACAACCCTGGCAGGATTTGGCCATATCATAGGGCGTAGGATTGTCATGTGCGAACAGGCTTTGTTCGCTTACCGGTTTCACCTGAATGAGGGGGGCACCCGCCACATCCGCCTGTTTCTGTATGACGGCTAGAACGGTGGGAGCGCAGGGACCAATCACTGCTGTGCTGCCAGGCTTGATAATCGCGGCTTTCTCAGCCGCTATTGCCTCCAGACTGGTGCCAAGGATGGCAGTGTGGTCAAAGTCTATGCCGGTGATGATGGCCAGCTCAGGATAAACCACGCTGGTAGCGTCCCAACGGCCACCCATACCAACCTCAAGAACGGCCCAATCCAGGCCGGACTGAGCATACAGTAAAAATGCTGTTACCGTAAGCAATTCAAATTCGGTCAAGCTGAAGCCCAAGCGGCCAGCCTGAGCCTCTGCGGTGAGCAGGGCCTGCGCAAAGTTGTCAGGATGCGGCGGCCGGCCATCTACCTCAATACGCTCAGTTACTTCAAGCAACTCCGGAGACGTGTAGAGGCCAACACGCAGGCCGTGCGCTCGTAAGATAGAGGCCAGGTAGCGCGATGTGGAGCTCTTGCCGTTGGTGCCGGCCACCTGCGCGCAGCGATAGCAGCGCTCAGGGTGGCCAAGAGCCGCGCAAACGGCAGAGATGTTTTCCAGTGAGGGGTTGATGCCGGGAGCTGCGGCGCGGGCCAGGGCTTCGAGGGCGCGGGTGTATGCTGGTGTGGTCATGATGACTTACTGGTTAGGAGAGCCTGGCACTACAAAAAGCGAGCTAGTGCAAAGCTTCTATCTGTGCTTGCAAACGGCGCAGAGTCTCACGTAGCTCGGTGGCTTCAGTCTGCGTTTTTTCTATCTGGATGGGATCAGCCTTAGACAAAAATCCGGGATTGGCAAGTTTCCCCTCCCGTTTGGTTAGCTCGGTCGCCGCCCGCTTGTGCTCTTTTGCCAGACGGGCTGCCTCAGCATCCAGATTCACAAGACCTTCCAGTGGTACAAAAATCTCCATTTCTTCACCCACTATAACCGCAGCATGGGCGGGTCGGGTTGCGCCGGCCTCAATGCACAAGCGTGCGATTCGGCCCAGGTGCCTCAGCAGTTGTTCCTGTTGGATAAGCAGGCGGGCCTGGTTCTTAGCGTGAGACCCGCATACATTTACCACCACGTCCAGTTCCTGTCTGGCCCCGATGCCATAGCGAGCGCGAATAGAGCGCAGTGCCGCCACGATGCCGTTTAGGTGCCCAATCAACGCCTCAGCCGATGGATCAATAAAACGGGTTAATGCTGTCGCATCGGGCCACTGGGCCACCATGAGATGGGGGCGTGCGTCGCCGTGAGGCAGCAGGTGCCAGATGTACTCAGTAATAAAGGGCATGTAGGGGTGCAGCAGCCTCAGCGCCTTATCCAACACATACACCAGGTTGGCAATGGTAGAGTAACGGAGCGTGGTATCCGCCAGTTGCCCCTTTGAATATTCAAGATACCAATCACAGTATTCATTCCAGAAAAAACCGTAAAGCGCGCGGGCGCGGGTGCCAAAGTCATAGTCATCGGCCTCGTCGGTTAAAAAAACTGCCAGCCGGGCCAGGCGTGACAGTATCCACCTGTCGGCCGGGGTTACCGGTTGAGGGCAAACCGGGGTCGCCTGGGCGGGCCCAGAACAGGCATCACTTTTATCGCTGGCGCTCTGCAAAACAAAGCGCGCGGCATTCCATATCTTGGTCGCAAAGTTACGGGCACCAAGCAGGGTATCGGCATTAAAGCGCAAATCCTGGCTGCCAGTTACCTGAAGAGCCAGGCCAAAGCGCATACCATCAGCACCATAGCGCTCAATCAACTCCAAGGGATCGATACCGTTGCCACGCGACTTGGACATAATGTTACCCTTTTTGTCCAGAACCGTAGGATGGATGAGCACGTCCGTAAACGGTACCTGACCGTCGATAAAATACAGGGAAGAAATAACCATGCGCGCTACCCACAAAAAGATTATATCGCGGGCCGTGGACAGCGCCTGGGTAGGATAGTAGCACTCAAGTTGGTGCTCAAAGCCGCGCGTAGCTGGCCAACCATAGGTGGCAAAGGGCCAGAGTTGGGACGAGAACCAGGTATCAAGTACGTCCTCATCCTGGCGAAGCGGCTCGCCGCAACGCGGACAATCGCTGATGTCCTGGATAAGCGCGTCCTGCCAACCACAGCTTTCACAATAAAATACCGGGATGCGATGTCCCCACCACAGCTGACGAGAGATGCACCAGTCGCGGATATTTTCCAGCCAGTCAAAATAGACAGTGTGCCAGCGGTCAGGAAAAAATCGCACCCGGCCTTCGCGCACAGCAGCAATGGCTGGAGCCGCCAGCTCACGCATCGCTACAAACCACTGTTCAGACAGCCAGGGCTCAATGGTTGTGTCGCAACGGTAGCAGTGACCCACAGCGTGCACGTGATCATGCGTTGTCTCCAGCAGATCGGCCTCCTTGAGCGCCGCCAGGACCGCCTCGCGAGCCTCCGCGCGACTCAGTCCCTGAAAACGGCCGCCATTATGGTTGACGACAGCGCGTTCATCAAAGATGTTGATGAACTCAAGCTCGTGGCGTCTGCCCAATTCAAAATCATTAGGGTCATGGGCCGGCGTGACCTTGAGGGCGCCGGTGCCAAAATGCGGATCCACATACTGGTCAGCTATCAGGGGAATGGTGCGCTCAGTGAGGGGCAGGCGCAGTCGAGCGCCGGCCGCGAGCAGGGGCTGATAGCGGGGGTCATCGGGATGCACCGCCACCGCGCTGTCTCCCAGCATGGTTTCTGGACGCGTTGTCGCAACCACCAGGTACGCGCGGCCATCCTGTGGCTCAACAAGCGGATAGCGCAACTGCCAGAGATGGCCCATCTCCTCAACATGTACCACCTCGTCGTCAGCCAACGCCGTTGTACAACGCGGACACCAGTTGATGATACGGTTGCCGCGATAGACCAGGCCCTGATGGTACCAATCCACAAAGACCTTGCGCACCGCCTGGACATAGCCCTCATCCAGCGTAAAGCGTTCGTTGTTAAAGTCGCAGGAACAACCCATCGCCTTAAGTTGCTCGATGATGGTAGAACCAAACTCCTGCCGCCACTTCCAGCAGGCTTCTACAAAAGCCTCACGCCCCAGATCAAAACGGGTCAGGCCACGCTCAATCAGCCTTTGTTCAACCTTGTTTTGGGTAGCGATGCCGGCATGGTCGGTGCCAACGATCCATCGGGTTGGGCGTCCCTGCATCCGCGCCTGGCGAATAAGAATATCCTGCAGCGTATTGTTGAGGGCATGACCCATATGCAACATACCGGTTACGTTGGGCGGAGGAATGACGATGGTAAAGGGTGGTAGGGTGTTATCAGCAAAACCGCCGGCATCGCGACTAAAATAGCCGGCCTGCATCCATCGCGTGAAAAGAGGAGACTCTATAGCGCGCGGATGATAGGTCTTGGGCAAGGCAGCTGGCGCATCGGCTGCCGCAGGGACAGAGCTGGCAGTTGTGTGGGAATGCGTGTCTGCGGAGGCGGCGGCTGTGAGCTGGGCTCCCGCCGCCTTGCTGGTGTGGACATGTCTACCTGCGGAGGCGCGAGCTGCGGAGGCGCGAGCAACGCCCGGTTTCTTCTCTGCGCGCAACCCATCAGTTGCGTTATCACGCCCGTGCGCAGGCTGCGGGGATTCAGGCACTGGCTTTCCTGGCTGACTTGGCGTTGCGCAACACCACCGTAGGCTTCTTTTCGCCCCGCACCGCTTCAGAGGTAACCACAACCTCAGCAATGCGGTCGTCGCTGGGTAGCTCATACATGGTGTCCAGCAAGACACGCTCGCAGATACTGCGCAGGCCACGGGCGCCGGTGCCGTGTTCCACCGCCTCTTTGGCAA
Source organism: Coriobacteriales bacterium (assembly GCA_031288185.1). Classification (GTDB taxonomy): domain Bacteria; phylum Actinomycetota; class Coriobacteriia; order Coriobacteriales; family UBA8131; genus JAITDU01. The sequence goes on along the minus strand of JAITRZ010000019.1, from coordinate 21,193 downwards.
TTTCCACAAGCGCGCTGTCCACAAACGTCAGCTTGACATCCTCAAAGGAAAACATCCGCTCATACTGCTTGACCAGGGCGTTTTTGGGCTTGGTCAGCACCCGCACCAGATCATCTTCAGTGAGTTCATCAACCGTGCAGATAACCGGGATGCGGCCAATGAATTCTGGAATCATGCCAAAATTGTTCAAGTCCTCAGGAAGGGTAAAGGCCAGGACTTCTGTATTCTGCTTTCTGTGGCGCTGCTTGATCTCAGCCATAAAACCAACGCCCTTGCGGCCGATGCGGTCAGCAACAATCTTATCCAGACCCACAAAGGCCCCACCAAGGATAAAAAGAATATTAGTAGTATCAATTTTGAGCAGTTCTTGCTGAGGGTGCTTACGGCCGCCCTGCGGGGGTACGGTCGCCTCGGTGCCCTCGATTATCTTAAGGAGTGCCTGTTGCACTCCTTCGCCAGAAACATCGCGGGTGATGGAGAGGTTTTCTGCCTTGCGGGCGATTTTGTCAATCTCATCCACGTAGATGATGCCAACCTGGGCGCGCTCAATATCAAAATCAGCTGCGGTAATTAGTTTGAGCAGGATATTCTCCACATCTTCGCCCACATAGCCGGCTTCAGTTAAAGCGGTGGCATCGGCGATGGCAAAGGGTACCTCAAGGATGCGAGCCAGGGTCTGGGCCAGCAGGGTCTTGCCGCAACCCGTCGGGCCAATTAACATGATATTACTTTTAGCTAATTCAACCTCGGCATCCTTGTCGTCCTCGCCCAGGTAAATGCGCTTGTAATGGTTGTAGACCGCAACGCTCAACGCTTTCTTTGCACGGTTTTGGCCAACAACGTAATGGGACAACTGCTCGTTGATGTCAGCTGGCGTGGGCAGATCAATCAGCTCTGGCGCATCCTCTTCAACGTCAAGCATAATGCCCTCTTCGCCCTCAAGCATGGAGTCGGCCGCAAACCCAGCCTGGATGATGTCCTCGCACAGCTTGACACATTCATCGCAGATAAAAACGCCACGGCCGGCTATCAACTTGCGCACCATTTTTTGAGATCGGCCACAAAAGCTACAATTCAACTCACCAGAATTGCCGGTGCCGTCACCAAAACCAATCAAATCACTGCTCATCGCCAAACCGCCTTAGTCATGTCACTCATGGCCCTCTTTTTCCCCTGTTTTGTAGGGGATTGCCCTATTTTGCTGATTTCTTCTTATCACGCGCATCAAATATCTCGTCTACCAGACCATACTCCAGCGCCTGGGTGGCGCTCATGAAATTATCGCGTTCAGTGTCTTCATGGATGCGCTCCAGAGGCTGACCGGTGTGCTTGGCAAGTATCTCGTTAATACGTTCACGCACGTAGAGTATCTCGCGGGCAGCAATCTCGATGTCAGTCTGCTGGCCCTGGGCACCGCCGGAGGGTTGGTGAATCATTACCCGGGAATTGGGCAGTACATAGCGCTTGCCTTTGGTGCCGGCGCTCAACAGCAGTGCGGCCATTGATGCCGCCTGGCCAATACAGATGGTGGACACGTCAGACTTGATAAACTGCATGGTGTCATAGATAGCAAGCCCCGCCGTGATAACGCCGCCGGGAGAATTGATATAGAGCGAAATGTCCTTATCCGGGTCGTCGCTTTCCAGGTGCAGCAACTGGGCAACCACCGTATTGGCCACGTGGTCATCAATCGCCTCACCTAAAAAGACGATGCGGTCATTAAGCAAGCGACTATAGATGTCATAGCTGCGCTCGCCACGTGGCGACTGTTCGATAACATACGGAATGAGCGCCGCGCGCTCTGGGAAATACCTCATATTTCCTACCTTTCTGGTTGGGACGCTGGCAGAACGGCCTGTTTGAGATGGGAACAAAAGCCCTCGACCTGCAAGGATTGTACCGGTAAGAATTCTAGCAGATTTTACTCTACAGCTAGTTTTCCGCTCGGTATCAGTTTGACCCCTGGGAGGAGGAGTCGGTTTCTGCCGGCTTGGAAGCCTGCGCCCGTCGGCGTCGAGGCGCGGCCTTGGGCGTTGTTGGCTGAGTGTCGCTGTCAGCAGTAGAGGCTTTGGTCGTGGCTTTGGATGACGTGGATCGAGAAGGGTCATTTGTAGCAACATTTTTAGCGGAAGTTCTGGAGCTCGTGGCCGCACCTTGAGTGTCGCTGTCAGCAGTAGAGGCTTTAGACAACTTGGACTTTGCAGCCTGAGCGCCGCTGTCGGTGGCAGACACCTTTGCACCCTGCGCATCGCTGTCGGCGCCGGACAAAGCGGCGGCAGACGGAACGGCAGTGACCTTCTTTTTGGTTGTCTTCTTTTTGGTCGTGGTCTTTTTTTCCGGCGACGATGGCGCATCACTCAGGGTACCGGGAGCCTGTATCTCGGCAGTATCCTGCACATGACGGGCTGCCTTCATGCGCAAAATACCTTGTCTGATCTCAGACAGGCGGCCACTGGACTGCCAACGTTGCAATAACGCTTCCGAGTTTTGAGCACCGCTGCCCTCAAACTCCTCCTTTAGTTCATCGTCAGAAACGCTTAGTTTCAGATGACGGGCCAGCGCGTCTAAGGCCAGGGCGATGGCAGCGCTTTGATGAGCCTGGGCGTGCATACTGTCGCGAAAGGCCTCAGGAGTCAGTTGATTGGCCTGCAGGTAGGCATCCAGTGTCAGGCGTTGGTTTTGTAGTGATTGAAAAAGATCCTTGTAGTTATCCTGCTCTGTTTGGCGAACCATCGCCTCGGGCACGTCTCCTACCAGCCGCCTGGCTATCTCCTGAGAACTTAAAAACTCACGCAGGGCCGGCAGACCCTCCTGCTTGCGTTCGCGCAGAGAATCTGTTAGACGATTACGCAATTCTTCCACATTTTCAAATTCAAGGGTTTCCTTAACCCAGGCATCGGTCAGTTCCGGCAGCACAGGCTGACCATCCTCGTCCTCGCTCACGTAATATTCAAGGAGAGAGGTAAGCTGCTCCTTTATCTCCTCTTCTGTGGGATCGGCAGAAGGTAGCTCAATCTGGATGGGATCGTAGGAGGACAACTCAAGCTGTGGGATAACCTCCAGTTGAAAGGCATAGCTGAAGTCTGCGCCTTCCTGAACCATAGTGAACTCATCAAACTCAGGGCGGCCCAAGGCTATCAATCCTTCAGCATCAACTGCCAAAGGGGTATACTCACGCACAAGCTCTTCAGTAGCCTGTGCCAGGAAGTAATCCTTGCCGCCAAAATGATTATTCAGCACCTGGCGCGGTGCCTTGCCGGGGCGAAATCCCGGTATGCGGTTTTTGGCCGCCTGCCGATAGGCACTAGCCAGGCGCCTGTCCGCGTCTACGGCCGCAACGGTCACTGAAATGCGGGCTTTGCCTACCTCTAACTGTTCGCTTGTGGTTTCCAAGTACGTCAACTTTCTCCTGAACTGCAACCGGCTGGTTGAGCAGTGCCAAACCAGCCTGAGTCTGTGGCTTTAGACACAGCGTCTGCCACCTGACAATCAGTCTCCTAATATAGCACAGAGCAGATTTCCCTGTCCCTTTTGTTACAGCGACTCTTCGCTTTTTGGCTCATTGTCAGGCTGATAGACGCAGATGCGGTTGCGGCCGGAGTTTTTTGCCTGATACAGGGCCAGATCGGCCCTACGTACCAGGTCATCAAGGTTACCGGGTTGAACCGCTTCTACACTGGCGATACCAATACTCAAGGTAACCGTGAAGCGGTCTTGAGCGACCTGAAAATCATGTTGCTCGGCGGCCTCGCGGATTTCTTCAGCCACTTGATAAGCGCCGGGCAGGGAAGTTGCTGGCATCCAGACGCAAAATTCTTCACCGCCGTAGCGGCCCAGGATGTCGGTATGCCTAAAGCGGTTGAGCATCAAGGCACCAATGAAACGCAGTACCTCGTCGCCAATGGCGTGGCCATACGTATCGTTAACCTGCTTAAAAAAATCGATGTCTAACATCAGGGCGCAGCCTTCCTTCGTGCCCTGGCGCAACGTCAGGTCAAAGCTGTAGGTGGCATCGCGAAAGAAGGTGGCGCGGTTATTAAGACCTGTTAGTTCATCATAGCGAGCCAGACGAGAGAGTTCTTCCATCATCAGATGATTAACCGTGTCGTCGTTGATGGTTACACAGGTGCCGGTGACCTTGCCGTCAGCATCAAGGGCAGCGGTCACAACCTTAAGATAGCGTGTCGCGCTATTTTGTTGCATCTCTATCTGATAGGTTCCGTAGTTAAGGTAGTTCTCAGGCGGAAAATCCCAGATATCGACTAGACGCAAACGGATGGTCGAACTGCTTAAGGCAGGGAAGTAGCGCGCCGCCGATAGGTTGTAGTCTAAAACCAGACCCTTATTGTCGATAAGGATGAAGGCATCAGGCATGTTTTGGACGACCTGTTCACGGCCGGTGCTTTGCCATTCTGCCTGTCGCCAAAACGCCAGAAAAAGCGCGAGGAGAAGGGAACTGAGCGTTAGGGACAGCAACACTGGGTTCCATCCATTGATAAGGCCAAAGAAGATGGCGTAGAGTTGCGCAAGCATAGGCACCGCGATGCCTGCAAAAAACACAAAGGAACCTTCGTAGCGCTTCTCGCGCAAAAAACCCACAACCAAATTGAGAAAGGCCATGATTATCAGGGCAAAGCTAAAAACGAAACAGGGATAATAGAGCGGCCCGGGCGTTACTTCCAGGTGATTGACCAGACCCTCTGTGTTGAAGGTAAGGTCTTGATAGAACAGGGGCACCTGGGGGTAGGCCACCACCGCAAGTGTAAACAGCAAACCAATACCAATGACAACGTTGCGCAGTCCCACGCCGAGCTGGCGACGGCCGGTGTAGTCGCGAGAAAAGAGATAAAGGGTCGTGCCAATGTGGGGCACGCCGATGTAGGATACCTTACAGGCCACAATAGCGGCGCTGGCATCTGCGGCCGTAATCTCAAGAAAGTAGCCAAAAACGTTAAAAAATACCGCAATCATGGCAAAACAGAACCAGGCCATGCGTCGCTGGCGCCAACAGGAAAGCGCGTAGAGCAATGCGCCCGCTGAGATAAACAAAGCAACCAGCTGTACTAGAGCCATTGGAGTATAAATACGGTACCTCCCCAAAGAATTCAGGACAAATGCAAGGCGCAAACCAGGGGCCTTTCGCGTGCGCCAAAAAAAGGACGACGCGTGATGCAAACTGAAAAGGCTGAAAACGGTTTTTGGAAACTTTACTGATTTGTAAACTGTATCAATTTTACAGGGAAAACGCAAAATGCACGGGCAAGGGGGGGGGGGGTCAAATTTTCGGGTTGAGTGGTTACTGCGCAGGCCGCGCAACCCTGTCTGCAGTGCGCCCTGGCTCAACAGTACCGCCGCAACATTTACTGTTGGCGCTCACGGGAAGCGGCGGTAATTCCAGCAGGAAAAGCATTCACTCAAAAACAAGCCAAACAACCTAGGTCACCCGCGCATCCCGTGCGATTTCTTTTCAATGTGCTACGGAAGAAAAGTTATAGCCTGTTCGACCGACCAACACCAGCATACTCTCTGCCCCCGGACATCGTTTTCAGGCACAACGAGCGTACAATCGTGGTGGATACGAAAGGGTTGCTTCTTTCGACAACAGACAGAAACCATGGAATCTTACAGTTCGATATGGATCAGATGTATGCTTACGGCAAGAAGTACGATGCGGAAAAGATACTCCTGCTCTACCCGCTGGTACAAGGTAGCGGCGATGAGAAAATCGTGTTTGAATCCTACGACGGCATGACTGTGGAGATAGCCTTTGTAGATTGGTTGACAACATAGCGGCATTGCTGGCAGGGAGGGATGATTGAATGGAAACGCGAAACTACCAATGCCACAACAACGAACTCACCAAAGAGGAAGTGAAGCTCCGGCTCATCACTTCCGCTCTTGAGGCGGCAAGGTGGGATAAGGAAACGCAAATTAGGATGGAGTACGGCTTCACCGACGGGCGTTTCATCGTGTACAGCAATGCCAAGCCCGCGCGCGGCGGGCGCAAGAAAGCCGACTACCTCCTCTACTACAAGAGCAACCTGCCGCTCGCCATCGTTGAGGCAAAAGACAACAAACACTCGCTCGGCGCAGGGATGCAACAAGGCTTGGAGTACGCCGCGATACTCGACATCCCGTTTGTATACAGCTCCAATGGCAACGGGTTCCTCGAACATGACATGGACAAAGGCGCAGAGCGCGAAATCGTCCTTGATGAGTTCCCCTCACCGGACGAGCTTTGGAGCAGGCACAAGAGCAACAAGAATATCACGCCGGAACAGGAGAAGCTCATCACTGAGCCGTACTACTATCAGCATGGCGACAAGCCTGAACGCCGACATCAACTGTATCCTCGCGGAAATTGCACGAGGTCTGCGCCGTACCACGATAATTAGTCAGTCGCAAGGGCAAATATAAGAAATTCCAACAGTGCCTGCTGGGCATCGGCACCAGACTTCATCTGCATATCAATAGAGGCCGCCTTGGCAAGAATCTGACGCAGATGGGCAACTGAGAAGTTGGCGCTGCTTTCCAGTAGGCGCTTTATCTGCCATTGCGGACGTCGTAGCGCCTTTTCCAGACTGACGCCACGACGCGCCTGCAGGGCCTTGACCTGCATGAGTTCACGAATGCGCACAATACAAAACGCCACGATGCCCAAGGGTGATTGATCGGGCATCATATCCATCAAGGCGATACAGCGTTGCAGGTCACGGCCCGCAAAGGCATCCACGAAATCCCAGGCGCTGTACTGATGAGCGCGCGCGACTACGGCATGGACATCGCTGGCGCCAACGCTGCTTTTGCCCAGGGCTTTGGCATAAGAGGCCAGTTTGCGCAGTTCAGTATTTAGGGCCACGCTAGAATTGCCTATGAGATCCACCAGCGCCAGATTGGCATCCGGCTCGACGGTAAGGCCGTAATCCCCTGCCAGCCGCCGTACCATCTGGGGCAATTCAGAGCGTTTTTTGCTCGTACTGTCCAACACCGCCTTGGGACTGATGGCACATAAAGCCTTATAGAGACGAGAGGTGGCAGTCATTTTTGTGGCAGTAAGCACCAGCACCGTGGTGGCAAGCGGTCTTTGCAGATAATCAATTATCGAGTCAGTCAAAACGGATCCGACCTTATCGACATCTCTGACAGTAATTAGTCGGAAGGGTGAGGCGAGCGGCGGAGTGTTTAAAGCATCTAACAACTGTCCCTTACTAAGGGGCTGACTACCTTCAAAGACCTGGGAATCAAAGGTAGTGTCCCCGTCTTTTTCCAAGCGCTGCAAGAGACGCTTACTCAGGGCGCTCATCTTCAATTGATCATCCCCGCAAAATAGATAGACAGGCAAAAGTCCGTGTTCTGAGTTGGGCATCTGCTTTCCTGTTCATTGTTGTTGGTAGGCACAGGAAGGGGCGTTCGCTAAACTCCCCCTCTAGGCAGGCGCGCTGACACGAAAGGTGGCGCCAGCCCACTACCGGCGATTAGTTGTAATCAGGGGCTATGGTAGCATAGCGTATCTGAAGTTCGCTGCCCTGAAAGAACAGGCTGACATCACCATCCTGGTCAGTACGGGCAATCTGACACGCTGACTGTTCCAGCGCTGTCAGGGTCTCTTGCGCGGGATGCCCGTAACGATTGTTGGCACCTGCGCTGATCAGAGCATAGCGCGCGTGAAGGGTTTGCAACTGTTCTGCCCTAACGGCATCGCGGCTCCCGTGGTGTCCAACCTTGAAAATGTCCGCGCGGAGCTGGGGATATGTATCCAGTATAGCCTGCACTTCGGCACTTTCAGCGTCCCCGGTTAGCAGGGCCTGATGCTCAAATTGGTTATCGTAATTAGCATCATAGGACAATACCAGACAGAGGCTTTCCTGGTTGGAACCCTCCAAAGCCTCCTGTTGGGGCCAGACAGCAAACAATTGGATATGCTCGCCTAAGCTAAGGCGGTCGCCGGCGCTGAGTTCTCCAACGGCAGAAGCTCCTACCAGATTGATAGCGTCTTTGACAGCCTGAGAGTTGTCCTGATTGCTCAACAGTCCGCGCGCAAAGTAGACCGCGCGCACCACCACCAACCCGCGCAATCTGGCCAATGCCCCACAATGATCGTCATCCAAATGGGTTATTATCACCGCCGCAAGTTCCCGCACCTGATTGCGCGCCAGCGCCTGTGTCAGAGAGCTCTCTGAGGCACCGGTGTCTATCAGTACCGCCTCACTACCCTCTCGCACTAGCAGACTGTCCCCCTGGCCAACATCCATCATCACCAACTGCGCCGGATTGAATTGTGGCGCAATCAACGACAGCACCAGACAACCTGCCAGCACCACAACAACAAGCCCCCGAGCCAACCCCCTGCTGGCCTGTGGCCACCACCAGTAGAGTAACGCCGCTACCACAAGAGCGGCGATAAGGGCCGGCTCCTTGTCCAAATGCAGCGGTACTGAGGCATAGGGAACAGAGGCCAAAACCGCTGACAACCAAGCACAGAGTTCACCGCCCCAACTTGCCACAAGAAGCAGGAAATTGGTAAGGGGGCCAGCAAATGGACTGAGACAAAGCGCGAACATCCCCAAAGCAAGCAACACAGCTACAAGAGGGCCTACTATCAGGTTGGCTAACGGGCTCACCAGAGACAGCACGGCAAAAACGGGTAACGCTATCGGGCTGGTGGCAGCGGTAGCAGCTAAGGTTACTGACAGGGCGTTTAAGGGAGAGCGTATCTGTCCAAGCCGTCGCTGCCAACTCTGCTGGCAGTCTTGTTCATAGATGGTCAGGACTGCGCCTAAATAGTCAGACCCAAGGGAACTGCTGGCAGGCGACAGGGCAATGCCACCCAGCAGTGCCTGGGTGATGCCAGCGCTCAGGCTCACGTCGCCCGTTTTTGTTACGGTTTCTGTTGTAGAAGAAACCAGGGGAACCGATTGCTTTGGATATGTTTTGCCGGCGTGCGCAAAAGGCGGCGAGAAAGCGGGCTGAGGCAGTGGTGGTGAGCCTATGCACATCGCGGTTAGCCATTCTTGTATCAGACCGGTAAACAGAGTAATACCCAAAACCGCACTCACTGAAAGCCAAAAACCCAGGGAAAAGACATGGGCGGGATACACCAATAGCATAAGCAGAGCTGCCGCTGCCAGAGCTGAGGGCGCATGAGCCCTTCTGCCCAGCACAAAAGATACGCCAGAGACGGCCGCCATCAAAGCCGAGCGGATTGCGGAAGGCTGCAAACCGGTCAAAAAGACATAAGTTATTAAAATAAAAAGCAAAATTATGAAGCCTGAGCGCTTGCTCAGGGGCAACCGCGCAAAGAGCCAGCCGCAGAGCGTGGCGACCACCGCTAAATGGCTACCTGATACAGCTATTAAATGAGTAAGCCCGCAACTGACAAAATCCTGTTCCAGATCCGTATCGTCGATAGCCTCACGGTTACCCAGCAAGACCCCTCCCAAGAGAGCGGCTCCCGGCGTGTCAATGGCCTTAATGCGCCGTACATTATCTGCCCGAAAGGCATCAAGCGTACCAAATGGACTGTCCTCAAATCCCAGGTCAACAACGGAACCAACACTTAGGGAGCCGCTTATGCCCTGCTCATAGAGCCACTTCTGATGCTCTTTTAAGGGTAGAAATGTGCCTTGAGCCTCTATCCATCGGCCCTTGGGCAAGGGATCTTGATTGTTGGGCCAAAACAGGCGCAGGGTAACGGGCTCACCACTGCTTAGGGTGGCCCGAACCAACGAATAGCAGCTGATAGCTCCCGAATGCGCGTCATCAAGAACCTGCATGGTGGGCTGCAGCCCCTTTTTCTGGGCTTGGGTACCCGCATCACTAACTGTCTGCCAAAAAACACTGCCCGACGACAGGGCAAGGGAAAAGATGCCCAACGACAGCACGGCCAAGCTAATGAGCGGCCGTATCCTGAACCAGCGCAGGGAAACTACCAGCAGGCTCAGGCCAGATAGTATACTGATAGTAAGCAGCTCCAAAGAAGGAGATTGCTCGCGATAGGCCAGCTCACAAGCCAGAGTTAAACCTGCCCAAGAAAAAGGCAGCGGCACAATTAATAACGGAAATGCCGGACGAATCACCCGGCGAGCACCCTTCATGGTTCGCTTGAAACAAGCGGCCCAGTATAAAACTCAGACGCTATTGCCTGAGACGCTACGGTCGCCAGCTGATCCTTGCGCAGGAGCATCAACCCTGCACGGTTCATGCTCACACCGTTACTGAAGACGCAATGGCGGCATACTTTTTGTCACCGATGCCCGTCACATTCTTTAACTCTTCCTTGTTTTTGAATGGGCCATTAGATGTGCGGTAGTCGATTATTTTCTGCGCGGTAGCCGGGCCGATACCGTCAAGGGTCTGTAGCTCGGCACTGCCCGCAGAGTTGATATTAACCAGGCCGGATGACCCTGAGCCTGTTTCAGGTTGTACGCTGGTATTCGCTATCCCGCTACCGGCGAGCGCAGGAAAGGCCGCCCCGGCAGACGCTTGCTCGTAGTCTTCCTGGCTTAGGATGTGAATATGACTGCCGTCAACCAGAGGTTCCGCCAGGTTAACGGATGCCTCAGCAGCTTGTTCTGTAAGCCCACCAGCAGCAGACACGGCATCCCCGATTCGACCATCTGCTTCAAGGCGGTAAAGGCCCGGAGCTGCCACCTCTCCTGTCATATAGACCACGACGGTTTCATCAGATACCACAGGTTGCGTGGACTCTCCTGACTTGGTGTCTGCTGTCCACTGATCAAACTGGGTGCCGGTATCTAACTCATTATCAGCGCCGACCTCGCCAGCAACACGGAGGCCGCTTGAGGTAGCGCCTCCGTCTAACATAAGGACATCCGGGCCAGAACCGCGCAACAACACAAAATAGAGGAGCGCGCACACTCCCAAGATGGCCAGGCACACCGCGACAGAACGCATCGCAACACAGCTGAGGGTGGATTTGCCGGACAGATTGTTCCTACTAAACAGCGCGCGTACACGTCTCCAGAGAGATAAACCCTCATCCATCTTTACTCCTTATGCTCGATGAAGACGACAGATAAAGAGCATAAAGGGCAAACCTTAACCAGAGTGTAACCAGGTCTTACGCAAAACTAAACACAAGGAAAACCGTAGAGGGGATGGTTAAGAGGGATTTGGTGGGAGCCGGCCCTGGATTCTTCGGGAGCCAACCTAACCTGCGCTTGGCGCCGATCCGATCCTGGGAGGCAGCGTTGACTATGGTGTCAGCCTTGGCTCCATCACCAGCCCAGCCTTAGAAAGCGGCACCGATTGTTTCGCCCAGCCCGGCCTTAGAAAGCGGCACTGATGGTGCCGCCGGCCAGTACCGTGTCGTCCTCGTAAAGAACCAGGGCCTGGCCCTTAGCCAGGGCACTTTGCGGACGCGTAAAGCGCACCTGAATGCGCCCGTCAGAGAGTTGTTGGGCTAAGGCCGGCTCCTCGGTGCTACGATACCGGGGCCTGGCTTTAACGGAAACTGCGGCATGACGCGCGCGAGTGTTTTGCTCAGGATTAAGATGGGGACGGGCGATGAAATAAACGTCTGAGATAAGGGCAGTGGTAAAGACCATCTGCTCGCGCTCGGCCAGAACCACGGTGGCGCTGGTGGCATCCAGAGCGCGCACATAGAGGGGGTGGCCCATCGCCACTCCCAGGCCGCGGCGCTGGCCAACCGTGAAGTTGTGGATACCTTGATGGCTTCCCAGTATTTGGCCCTGGGTGTCGATAAAAGCGCCGGGAGAAGGCAGAGGGCGACCCTGACGACGCAATTCCTGACAGATGAAACGTGGGTAGGTACCGTTAGACACAAAACAAATATCCTGGCTTTCGGCTTTATGAGCTGTGGGCAGGCCAAACTCTGCCGCCAGACTGCGCACCTGCTGCTTACGCAAGCCGCCCAGGGGCAGGCGCAGAAACGCTAGTTTGGTTTGTGTTAACGGATAAAGCACATAGCTCTGATCCTTGTGAGTGTCAGTTGCCTTGCGCAACTGATGGCGGCGGCTTGGCTCATCCCAGGCCAGACGCGCATAGTGGCCCGTAGCCAAGCAGTCAAAACCCATTTGCCTGGCCCAGTTCATCAACAACTCAAACTTCATAAAGCGGTTACAGGCAATACAGGGATTGGGTGTTTCGCCACGGCAGTAGGCATCGACAAAGCTCTGAATAACAAGATTGTTAAATTGTCTAACATAATTGAGTGTGTAATGGGGAATGTCAAGCGCCGCGCAGACCCGCTTGGCGTCCAAAGCAGCCTCAAGGCCGCAACAGCCGCCAACTGCGGCGGTCTCCGGTGGATCGGCAAGCAGTTTCATGGTTACGCCGGTACACTGGTAGCCAGCATGTTGCAGAAGGGCAGCGGCTACCGAGCTGTCCACACCACCGCTCATCGCCACCAGGCACCTCCTGTTTGACCCCTCAGCCATTGATCCCCACCACTGGTGCCTGGTTCAGACTCAGGTCAAACGAAAACATCAGCCAAGCGCGCTGGCGCACAGCAGGCCATAGGCGCTCTGCGCGCTCCAGATGGCATCTAACACCGCCTGCTCAACGACGGCCGCCGCCACAATGCCCACAAAGTCTGCTGAAGCAGCCACATCGCCGGCAGCCAGGCAAAACAGGGCGTCGCCATCGTTAGCCGTGTGCGCCGGATCAATGCAGCGAGCCAGTCCGTCGTGAGCCATCTGACCTACCCGCGCGGCTTGAACCTTACTTAAGGCAGCGTTGGTTAACACGGCGCCGATGCTGGTATTGGTTGAGCAGGAAGGTGAGGGAAAATTCGCGCCCTTTCCTGTCACCGATTGTTGTTGCGGCAGACCGGCATCCGCACCTTCTTCTGTTGCCGATTTTTGTGGTGGCAGCAGACCAGAGCCCGTGGCAGGTGTTGTGGCGGTGGCAAGCTCAATCAGGGTCAAAAGCGGATCGGCGACGGTAGGCGGCTGACTGCCGGGAACCAGAGCACCAGCTATGTAGCGGCTCTGGCCGCGATCATAAATGGTGCCTACCGCATTCACCGCCACCACAGCGCTGACAATCAGTTGGGCAAACCCACGGCCTAAAGAGACACTGGCCAAACCCAGGCCGCCTTTCATGGCCTGAGCTGGGCCAAGAAACTTGCCCACACTGGCCCCACAACCGGCCCCCACATTGCCGCCCGTAAAGCCCTGGTCACACGCGGCGGCGCAGGCGGCGGCACCCATTGCGGCATCTGGACGCACCTTACCATCACCAACGGTCAGATCAAACAACGAGGCCGCCGGAACAATGGGTACCGTCTGTCCCAGGGCATTGAAACCGATATTGTGGGATAGCAGATAGTCCATCACACCGCGCGCCGCATCCAGACCAAAGGCGCTGCCGCCGCTTAAAACAACGGCATGGATGTGTTCTATTGTGTTCATGGGTGCCAAAAGGTCAGTTTCGCGAGTAGCCGGCGCGCCACCGAGTACGGACACTCCCGCCCGAGCCCCGCCCTTGGCAAGAACAACCGTACAGCCGGTGGCAGCCCTCGTATCGCTGGCGTTGCCCAGTAAAAAACCGGGTGGAATGACGGCGGCGGCCCCGCGCCTGAAGGGGGAGCTGGGAACACCAGGAACTGTGACCTGATCCTTTTTGTTCATTGCTCCCCACCCAGCAGCGCCGAGGCCATTGCCAGGGCCGTTGTGACATCGTTTCCATTGAGTTGGGAAGGCCAAACCGGATTGCCGTGCTGAGCAGGGTCGGCGGCATTGGGGAGACGATATTCAAGCCAGAGCACATCGCGCCACTGACCCAGCTTGAAACCATTGCGCTCAAGTACTGCAACCCTGCGAAAGCCAAAGTGCCGGTGTAAGGCGATGCTGGCCTCATTAGGCAGGGTAATAAGCGCATACAGATTGCAAAAACCCTGTAGCCTAAGTAGCTGAAACAAAGCGGTGTAAAGGGCTGTGGCAATACCGCGACCCTGATGCTGAGGGGAGATATAGATGGTAAGCTCAACGTTCCAGTTGTAGGCATCATGGGGGTGTATGCGATTGGCGAAGGCAAATCCCAAGACCCTGTTGTTACGGCAACAGACCAGGTAGGGATATTTGCGCTTGGTATCAAGCAGGGTCTGAGCTACCTGCTCCAGTGTGGGTACCTGCGAGGTCAGGGTTATCGCGGTTTCCAGAACATACGGCTCATAGATAGCCTGGATCCCACGAGCGTCATCAACCTCGGCTATTCTGATCTTGGCGTTTTGCAAAGCGCTCCTTGGGGCGAACTCGGTTTGACAGGACTCATGCACAACTCATCATGAGCAATTTTACCGACATTTGCCCCGGCGCAAACAAAATGTAACCTTACGCCTGAACATCCGGCTACAAGGTGGCAACTATGCTATCCTAAAACCACTGCCCAGGGTATAGACTAAAGACCACCTGAAAGGAACAACGGAAAGTGGTTCTAAATCTGCGCGTGGGCAGATAAGAACAGCGGATCGCCCATTTTCCGCCGATTCTAAATCTGCGCGTGGGCAGATAAGAAGCAACTTTGCGCGCTGTTCCCATCACCTGTCTGCTTGTAGCCTTTTATTGAGACAGATAAGTGCGGGAGCTGGGTTTTGACCGAGAGGCCGGTATGGCAGACATTCATACCTTAGAACATTACCTGGAGGCTCTGGCCGCGCATGGTTTGCTGTTAACCAATTGCACGGTTCTTTCCCAACGCGCGCGGCAAAACCCGGTTTACCAGATCTCTTATGATTCACGACAAGTTAGCCAAGGTTGTCTCTTTGTCATCAAGGGACACGGCATAAAGGCTGATTACCTAAAGGCCGCCATAGAAGCTGGCGCTGTAGCCTGTATCTATGATAGAGCCACCCTGGCCCAGGCTGCCCTCGCTCTGCCGGACGCGGCCGGTGTCAGTTTGATTGAGGTGACGGACGCGCGACACGCCCTGCCGGTTTTGGCCACAACGTTTTACGGCGACCTGAGCAAGCGTTTGCGTATTGTGGGTATCACCGGCACCAAGGGTAAGTCTACAACGGCCTACTACCTGCGCTCCATCTTGGATCAGTGGTTGGTTGCTCACGGAAGAGCAGCCTGCGCCTACCTTACCAGTATCGACACATACGATGGACGCTCCTGCACAGAATCGCATATCACCACGCCGGACACCTTTGAGCTCTACGCCCACTTTGCCAACGCGATAGCCAGCGGCATCGAGTATCTGGTCATGGAGGTGAGCAGCCAGGGCCTGAAATACGGACGAAGCGCCGGTGTGTCCTTTGAGGTTGGTTGCTTTTTAAATATTGGCGTTGACCATATAAGCCCCTTAGAACACACCAGCAGCGAAGATTACCTTGCCAGCAAACTCCTGCTGTTTGCGCAATGCAAAAGCGCGGTGGTCAACGCTGACACCGCGCACTCTAAACAGGTGTTGGCCGCTGCTGCTGGCACTGGTTCAAAGCGACTGACAACCTTTTCTGCTGACACCATGCGAGAGCCGCAACAAGCCGCCACCATCCAGGCCACCCACATCAACCCTCTGTCCAAGGGTATCGAGTTTATGCTGGGAAAAGAGCGGTTTTTCCTGGGCATGCCCGGTTTGTTCAACGTAGAAAATGCCCTGGCTGCTATTGGCTGCGCCCGTATGCTGGGCGTGCCGGAGCACTTCATCCACGCTGGCTTACAACAGGCGCGGGCACCTGGGCGCATGGAAGTTTTAGGCGGCCCGGGCCAGCCGGTGGTCATTGTTGATTATGCCCATAATCAGATGAGCTTTGAAATGCTGTTTGCCTCAGTTGCCGCTACCTATCCAAAACGTCGCTGTACCATCGTTTTTGGCTGTCCCGGCCACAAGGCTCTGACCAGACGGCAGGAACTGGGCACATTGGCTGGCCACTTTTGCGCGGTTAGCTACCTGACAGAAGAAGACGCCGGCTCAGAGCCGGTTGAGCAGATATGCGCTGAAATTGCCCACTACGTAACGGCTGCGGGTGGCGTCTACCGGATAATACCAAACAGGGAACAGGCCATAGCCACCGCCTTGGCTGAGGCAGACGCCAACACCGTGGTGCTGCTAACCGGCAAGGGGCGTGAGCAGCGCCAGAAGCGTGGCGGTTCCTATGTATCCGTTCGCTCCGATCTGGATATAGCCACTGCCCTCTTGGGACATGACCCCTACCCTCCGTCTGACAGGCGCAAGCGAACCAACGGGCGCGATACCGGCCCTACCTACGCCTTCGCGCCTGATAACCGGCCACCTAAGCAGGAGCGCGCGAAAAGAGGCCCTACCCACATCTTCGTCCCTGATGATCACAACCAGACCGCCGGACGCGATGGATCAGACGGGCAGGGCGATTTTCACAACCCTCTTTCGTCCCCTGACGTTTTTGACCCACCTCAGTAAGGAGAAAAACAGTACCGTGTGCGGTTTTATCGGTTTTAGCAGTGCCCTTGCCCAGCGCGAGCAGGTTCTGGAAAAGATGATGCAACGTATCGTCCATCGTGGCCCGGACATGGGCGCGACCTTTGTGGATGACCATATTGCCCTGGGCTTCAGACGGCTTTCGATCATAGACCTGAGCCGTGACGGAGCCCAGCCAATGACCAACAGCGCCGAGGACGGCAACGTGGTGGTGGTGTTCAATGGCGAGATCTACAACTTTGCGCAGATGCGGCAGGAACTGGAATCTCTGGGCCATCGCTTTGTTAGCCAGACGGATACCGAGGTTTTGTTACATGGCTATGAGCACTATGGCTCCGCGCTGCCTGAACGGTTGCGCGGCATGTTTGCCTTTGTGATCTATGACCGACATGCCGGGCGATTGTTTGGCGCCCGCGACCGCTTTGGTATCAAGCCCTTTTACTATAGCCTTCTAACCGATGGCAGCCTGCTATTTGGCTCGGAAATCAAGGCCTTTTTGGAGCATCCCCTGTTTAAGCCCCAGGTTAACGAGCAGGCTCTGGTTCCCTACCTGAGTTTTCAGTACTCGGTTCTTGATGAGTGCTTTTTCAAGGGCGTTTTTAAGTTGCCTGCGGCCCACCAGTTTAGCTATGATCTCAACAGTGGTCAGATGCGGACAGAACGTTATTGGGATGCCCATTTTCAACCCCAGTACCAGGGCTTTGAACAAACCGCTGAGCAACTGGACGTTGTTGTCCGGGAATCGGTAGAGGCGCACCGGATAGCGGACGTGCCGGTGGGTACGTTTCTCTCAAGCGGCATTGATTCCTCCTACATTACGGCGGCACTCAAACCGCAAAAGACGTTTTCAGTGGGCTTTGCTGACGAGGGCTTTGACGAGATGCCAGAGGCCCGCGAGCTTTCCGAGCTGCTGGGCATTGAGAACTACTGCCATCTGGTGACGCCCCAAGAAGCCTTGTGCGCGTTGGAGGATATTGTCTATCACCTGGATGAGCCGGATTCAAACCCATCGATTATTCCGCTTTATTTTTTAGCAAAACTTGCCTCTGAGCAGGTCACCGTCGTGCTTTCTGGTGAAGGCGGGGATGAGCTGTTTGCCGGTTATGAGTGGTACGCTGACCCTCCCCAGGCCCATCTGTATAAGAAGCTGCCCGCCGCCTTGAGACAACTGGTAGCGGCAGCGGTGAAACCGTTGCCCTATTTCAAAGGCAAGGGGGTTCTCCAACGTTCATCGGGCAGACCGGAGGATTATTTTTGGGGACAGGCCCAGGTGTTTGAGGAAAAGGACGCCCGCGCCATCCTAAACGCTAACTGGCGACGCGGTCCCGCGCCCCAACAGGTGACCGCGCCAATCTACGCGCGGGTTGCCACTGCTGATGAACTGGCCAAAAAACAGTACCTGGATCTAAATCTCTGGCAACCGGGCGATATTTTACTAAAAGCCGATAAGATGAGTATGGCCCATTCTCTGGAGCTACGGGTGCCGTTTTTGGATAAAGAGGTAATGAAGGTTGCGGAGACCATCCCCTCTCACTATAAAATAGCCGCCGGTACCACCAAATACGTACTGCGCCAGTCCGCCGCCCGTACCCTGCCACCGGCCTGGGCCAACCGGATTAAGCTGGGTTTTATGACACCGGTGCGCAACTGGCTGCGGCAAGACGCTTTTCATGATAAAGTATCTGCTGTTTTTAATAGCGATTATGCCGCTGAGTTTTTTGACCAGGAGGCTTTGCTCATACTGCTTGATGACCACGTTACCGGCCGCGCTAACAACGCGCGTAAGGTCTGGACTATCTTTATCTTCCTGCTTTGGTACAAGCGCTTTTTCCTGGATGAGGGGGCCGCAGAAAAAGCGCGCCCCAATACACACGCCTTTAGAGGGGAGCCAGTGGGAAACCCTGAGCATCAACCAGCAGTCCCGCACCACGGCAAGCACATCGTTGGAAGCGAGCCTGTGAGAGACACGGGCGAAAACCTGACCCTGGCAGACGGTGAGCAGCCTGTGGCGGCAAACTGGCCGCAAGGCGATGAGGTGGACAGTGGATAGCAAGCCCTCAGTAGCTCGTTCAACGGCCTTGATGTCAGTAGCCACCCTTACCTCGCGAGCTACGGGGCTGGCGCGCACCTGGGTCATGGCTTTTGCTCTGGGCAATACGCTGGTTACCTCAGCCTATCAGGTGGCTAACAACATGCCCAATATGATCTTTGATCTGGTGGCCGGGGGTCTGCTTAACGCGGCCTTTGTTCCCCTCTATCTTCTGCAGGTTGAAAAGCGTGGCAGGGCTGGTGGCAACAGCTATGCCTCAAACCTGCTTAACATCGTTATCGTGGTTATGGGGGTTCTGGCGTTGGCGGCCACATTCTTTGCTCCCCAGATAATCTCTACCCAGACATTTACTCAGGCCAGCAATACTGAGGTCAACACCCTGGCGGTAGACTTTTTTCGCATTTTTGCCTTTCAGCTTCTGTTTTATGGTATCGGCGGGGTCTTTACCTGCATTCTCAACGCCAATCGCGTGTTCTTTTTACCAGCTGTTGCTCCAGCCTTCAACAATCTGGTGGTTATCATCGCTTTTATTGCCTATACCTGGCTGCTGCCGTTGAGCGATTCTCTGGCCTTAACGGTGCTGGCAATTGGCACCACCCTGGGTGTAGTGGCGCAGTTTGCCGTACAACTGCCAGCACTGGCCCGCCAGGGATTCACCTACGTGATGCGTATTGATTTTAAGGATCCGGGCTTTATCGAAACTATCAAGACCGGCCTGCCAATGCTGATTTATCTGGCCGGAACCCTGGTGGCTTTCTCCTTTCGCAATGCCTTTTCGCTGGTGAGCGGGGACAACGGTCCGGCTACGCTGATCTATGCCTGGACCTGGTTTCAACTGCCGCACGGCATCATCGCCGCCTCATTGTCCCGCGCCCTGTTTACCGAGATGAGCAGTGCTGCGGCTCGCCGTGACATGCCCGCTTTTAAGCACTTTATGCAAAATGGCATCTCCGCTACCCTTTTGATAGTGATACCGTTGGCCGGGCTGATGTGTGTGCTGTCTGAACCGCTGATGCAGATCTTTCGCGCCGGCGCTTTCAATGCCAGTGATGTGGCCTATGTAGGTTCACTGTTGAGTATCTGGATGCTGGCGCTGCCGTTTTATTCACTCCACCTGTACCTGTTCAACGTCTATGCCGCTATCCGTCGCTTTACCACATTTGCGCTTATTTGTACAGCACTTTGCATACTGCAATGCGCTCTGTACGCGCTGCTGTCTGCCCCTGAGCTGCTTGGCCTGGGCGGTATAGCGTCTGCTGACATCATTTACTATGCGTTGTCCACCGCCATCCTGTTGCTTGTACTGCGTCGCTACTTGGGCCTGCTTGGCGGCCAAAGCATCGCCGGCAGCGCCCTCAAGGTGTTGGGCGCAACCCTGATTGGCAGTCTCGCCGCTGGCCTGGCCGCACATTTTCTTCCCCTGGGCGGCGGCATCTCAGGCGGTCTGGCAATGGTTGTGCTATATGGTGGCGCGGCCCTGCTTCTTATATTTGGCCTGTGCCGCCTTTTGCGCGTAACAGAAATGCAGCTGCTAAGCCGCCTTTTAAGCCAGCTGTTCAAACGGGCGACGTGAGCGAAGTGGGCCCACAAACGCTGGCGGCACGCGCGGATGCTGCGTTATGTTCTTAGGATGCGGGCAGAGGATAGTTGATGTGAACGTTTATAGTGTTCTTGGCGGCCGTAATAAAAAGATCGACCTGAGCGCTGGTGAGGAAGTCAAAGGCACAGGCTACCTCAAACAGCTGACCAAGGGCGCTTAGATCCAACTTCAAACGCGCGCGCAAACGATCATAGTATTGCGTACAGCGCGCCGTGAGCAACGTGGCAAAAGCCTTGAGTTTGCCCGGTTGGCCATGCACGCGTACGCCCAAAGGCACTACAACGTCTGCCGTGGCCTGGATGGCAAATATCATGCTTACATAAGCGCCGCCAGGCTCTTTTATTGAGCCCAAAGACAGTGAGCGCAGCTCATTGTAGTAGTAAAAGCCCAGGGTAGACTGGCGGGGCCGCCGCCGCACGCCGCTCAACAGCGCAGTGGTCTCCGGCGAGAAAAAGCTCAGGCGTTGTTTGGAAAAACCCACTTCCCAAAGCATTCCCAATACTGTAGAGGGGTTTTGGCTGTAGCGCTGGCCAATAATGCTAAAACTTAATACATCCAAACTGCCCAGGGGCATCAACTCAAAACTCTCCTGTGGCAAAGGCAAAAGCCGACCATCAGCCCCTGTAGCAAAATCATCGGCAGCGTTGGCATGTCCGTCATGATGGGAGTTGGTCTTAAATCTGGCAATGGCAATGCCCACAAACGCTCCTTTGGTAGCAGTGCCTCCATTGTACGGCATAGCTGCGTTCTGCGTGTGGGGACAGTTTGAAACACCTCACTGCGCGGACATAACGGGTGGTGCAGGAGGGTGGTTTTAGCTCGTGGCTTTCTCCCTTACGACAAATCCATACGAAAAGCGGGGCGGGCGCCGCCCAGGTAGTCCACGACGATGTTAGTGGCCGTGCCCGTAGAGGCATCGACCACAGCGGCCCTGCTAGCGATGTAGCGCGGAGAGCGGAGCCAGTGGTAGATGCTTATCCCGGGGGTCCTTCGTGCGTAGACATCAGCAAAGAGGACAACGCTTGAGCCATAGAGGTTTTGGGTAAGATCCAGGCTTGCGACATCGGTGGTGGTTGTGCTGTAGGCAATCGTGCGAAACACTTCCTCTTCACTTAAGAGGAAGAGCTTTTGGTTGGTGAGTTCCTGGTAGCCGTTATGGC